>DEWC01000113.1 GCA_002363095.1 Ruminococcaceae bacterium UBA3220
AAATTACCTTTTTTTAACAAAAAAGAGCGACAAATTTGCAGTTTTTCATTGCAAACTCATCGCTTTTATATATTTTTTTGCTATACTCCTAACAAAGATAAACTAACAATGCCTGCGAAAATTGTTGCGATAAACAGATATTGGAGGGCAGAAAGTTTTTCTTTAAGCATAAATCTTGACAAAACAAATGAGATTATAACCGTTCCTGCTCCTAATATGACCGCCGCAACTCCGGTTCCCTCGGACAGGGCAAAAAGATATGTCGCCTGACCGCCCGTTTCAAAAACGGCGGCAAGGGTTTTGTTCCTATGAGAATACAATTTTTGAAGGAAGGTTTTGTTTTGGCTGTTTTGAGCGTTGCTTTCGTCTTCGCCGACATCAAAAAACCTGACGCCTTTTGCTTTCAGATAAATCAATATACCTATCGCAACAAGCAGGAAGGTAAATTCGTAGCAACAGTTCGCCGTGTGTTCAAGATTGCCCTCGTTTACATGCACCAAAAGGGTTGTTTTGACATCGTCGGTGTAGTAGATATCAAGAAATGTCCCGATTGCGTCGAGAATCATATAACAAAACGGCATTGAAATGGATATAATCGCAAGTTTTTTTCCGAAAGCGCGGCGACGGTCCGCCTTTCCTTTTTTGTCGAAAAAGCCCACGCCGAGTATTCCGATAACAACAACGATTATCGCAAGTATTGTCGACAGGCTTAATTTTTCGTGCAAAAACACGGCGCACATCACCGGGACGAAAGCACAAGAGGTGTTTTCTATCGGGTCGGAAATGGATTCCTCAATGTAGCGAACGCCGTAGTACGAGAAAATCATCGAAAGTATATAACAAAGCGCAACGGGCAGGTATCTTATAAAGTTTTCGGGCAGATATCTTATATCAACATCGGTCAAAAACAATATAACGGTAGAATAGATGCCGAAAAAAACACCTACCAGCACGGTGGTTTTGAGATGGGAATAAGGCTCATGCGCCACATTCCCTTTTTTATAAAAAATTTCTGCTATGCCCCAACACGAGGTTGAAAAGAGCAAAAAGAACCAAAGCATAAGGAAAAGGTCTCCTTCAAAAAGTTTAATTTGTTAACTTTTTAACAATATCGTTAAGTTCGTCTTTGTTGTAGAATTCCAGCGTTATCGTACCGCCCTCGGCACCGACCGGCTTTATAACCGTTTTTCTGCCGAGTTCTTCTTTAAGCGCCAGTTCGACCTCTTTGAAATATGTACTTTTTCCGGGCTTAACCGTTCTTTGCTGTCTTTTTGTTTTTTTGGAAAGCGCCTCTATATCGCGAACCGTATATCCTTCGAGCGACATTCTGAACGCAGTCTTACGCAGGTCTTCGTCATCTATCGAGAGAAGCGCCCGGGCGTGTCCCGAAGAAATGAGCCCTTTTTTCAGCGCTTCGGCTTCTTCTTCTTTTAGCGCCAGCAATCTCATTGCGTTTGCAACGGCGCTGCGGGATTTTCCGACGCGTGAGGAAACATCCTCTTGCGTTAAATTATAATTCTCAATCAGAGATTTATATCCGAGCGCTTCTTCTATCGGATTTAAATCCTCTCTTTGAAGGTTTTCAATTAAGGCGAGCTCAACAACCTCTTTTTCCGAAACATCCTTTATAACCACAGGCACCGTTTCAAGTCCCGCCATACGACAGGCACGCCAACGCCTTTCGCCGGCAATTATGGTATATCCGCCTTCAGGGTTCGGCCTTACGACAATCGGTTGAATAAGCCCGTGCTTGATAATACTGTCGGCAAGCTCGCCGAGCGCCGATTCGTCAAAATCTTTTCTCGGCTGGTCTCTGTTCGGCTCAACTTCGTTGATTTTAACAGTTAGGCTACTGTCGTTTTCGGTCGAATTGTCCGAAAACAAAGATTCAAGACCTCTGCCGAGTCCTCCAATTTTATTTGCCATAATATCATCTCCTGTTTCTTTTTAAAAACTCTTCCGCCAAATCGTTATAGGCGACAGCACCCTTTGAGCGTTTATCGTAATACTGTATCGGTTGCCCATAGCTCGGCGCCTCGGAGAGCCGAACCGCGCGCGGGATTGCGGTTTTATACAATTTCCCGGAAAAATACTTCTTTATTTCGGCAACAACCTGACCCGTAAGATTAAGGCGCCCGTCGTACATTGTAAGCAGAATTCCTTCTATCTCAACGGTCGGATTATAAAGCCGTTTTATCTGTCTTATTGACGCCATTAACTGCGAAAGTCCTTCGAGAGCAAAATACTCGCACTGTATCGGCACAAAAACAGTGTCGCTTGCCACGAGAGCGTTTATGGTTATCAGCCCGAGCGACGGGGGGCAATCTATAAATATGTAGTCGTACTCCTCGCGGACCGGAGCAAGCGCCATTTTAAGCCGCGCCTCGCGATGTTCAAGTTCAATCAAATCAACTTCCGCCGCCGCCAAATTGATGGAAGAGGGGATAATGTCAACATTTTTGAATTTGGTGTGCAGTACCGTTTCCTTCGCCGTGGCTTCTCCTATAAGCAACTGATAACTTGTTTTTTCGAGTCCGCTCTTGTTTATTCCGTATCCGCTTGTCGTATTACCCTGTGGGTCGACATCGACAAGCAGGACCTTTTTATCAAGCATTCCTATTCCTGCCGAAAGATTAACGGCGGAGGTCGTTTTGCCGACGCCGCCTTTCTGATTAACTATCGAAACAATTTTCCCCATATTCACGCTCCATATTATTGTATATATTAATATAGTATAATTATATATTGAATATAAGCGCAAATGTTTCACATGAAACATTGCGTTTGATGATATTATACAACCTTTTGCCGTTTATGTAAAGACAAAAAAATAGCACGCGCTATCGCGGTGCTATTTTTCGTCTGGTTTGAACAAAACGGAGCATACAAATCCGAGGACAAGCGCCACCGTTATGCCCGCCGCCGTTGCGGTTAAGCCACCGGTTATAATTCCGATTGCTCCATTTTCGGCTATCTGCGC
Source organism: Ruminococcaceae bacterium UBA3220 (assembly GCA_002363095.1). GTDB lineage: Bacteria > Bacillota > Clostridia > Oscillospirales > Acutalibacteraceae > UBA737. The sequence goes on from DEWC01000113.1 coordinate 2,981, forward strand.
TTCTACGCCCTTCGCGAGCGCATATCCAAAGCCCGAGAGAGGAACCGTTGCTCCGGCGCCGCCGAAATCTACAAGCGGTTGATATAAGCCGACAGCCGTTAAAGCAACGCCAAACACAACAAATCCCGATAAAATCCGCGCAGGCGTGAGATTGGTGTAATCAATCAAAGCCTGCCCGATCAGGCAAATGAATCCGCCTACGATAAAAGCGGAAATACAATGAAACAGAACAGACATACAAAACCCCCTTGATGTTTCACATGAAACATCAAGGGGTATTATGTGCGCTTTTATGCGGTTTATGCGCTATTTTTTGATTTTTTGGAGACGCTCATTAAACGCTTGCTCGGTTTTGTTATCCCCCGGGATGTAATACTTTTTGTTTTTCAGGTTGTCCGGCAGATACTGTTGCTTAACATAATGATTTTGATAATCGTGAGGGTATAAGTAGTTTTGTCCCTTTTGAGTTGCTCCTTCGCCGTCGTAGTGCTTGTTTTGCAGCCGGCGCGGTATAGAACCGAAGTTGCCCGAGTTTACATCGGCGAGCGCCCTGTCTATCGAGGCTTCGCCCGAGTTGGATTTCGGCGCACTTGCGACAAGAATGACGGCATCGGCAAGAGGAATACGCGCTTCCGGAAGCCCCACCGCGTTGGCAATATCAACCGCCGATTTAACAATGGGTATTATTTGCGGATAGGCGAGCCCTACATCCTCGCAGGCACAAACCATAAGCCTTCTGCAGGCACTCGGCAGATCTCCCGCCGCCAAAAGGCGCGCAAGATAATGCAAAGAGGCGTCTACATCCGAGCCGCGCATTGATTTCTGATAGGCGGAAACAATATCATAGTGTTCATCGCCCGTTCTGTCGTATCTTACGGAATTCCCTTTAAGGATTTGCTCAAGAATATCGTCGGATATTTCGGTTTCATCGCTTGTTTCAACCAGCATAATCCCGAGTTCGAGTATATTCAGCGCTCTGCGGACATCGCCTGCGGCAGCCCTGGCTATTTTGAGCGCCCTTTCCTCGTCCAAACCAAAAGGTTTTTTCTTCCCCTCGGAAGCGATTTTTGCCGCTCTTAGTATCACGGGGACGATTTCTTCCGGCAAAAGCGTTTTAAACTCAAAAACGCTTGAACGGCTTAATATTGCGTTATAAACATAAAAAAACGGATTCTCGGTTGTGGAAGCAACGAGGGTAATGTCGCCGGTTTCTATATATGATAAAAGTATCTGCTGTTGTTTTTTGTTGAAATACTGTATCTCGTCCAAATAGAGCAGAATACCTTTATCGGCGGCGATTGTGCCGATTTCCTTGACGATTTCCTTTATATCGGCAGTCGAGGCGGTGGTAGCGTTGAGGTAACACATCCTTTTTCCCGAGTTTTCGGCGATAATACGGGCGACCGTTGTCTTGCCGACGCCCGAGGGCCCGTAGAATATAAGGTTGGGCGACTCACCCGATTCGA
>DEWC01000101.1:0-16442 GCA_002363095.1 Ruminococcaceae bacterium UBA3220
TCGCAACGGTGCTAAGCGCGGATTTTGTAAAATATGTGAACTGCGTTTTTTTGATAAAATCGTCTACCGAAAGCGGACTTGAAAATTTCGCCGTTCCGCTTGTCGGCAGTGTGTGATTAGGTCCCGCAAAATAGTCTCCCAAAGCCTCGGGACAGTTTCTGCCCAAAAATACCGAACCGGCGTTTTCGATTTTTTCAAGATACGAAAACGGCTTATCAAGACAAAGTTCAAGGTGTTCGGGCGCTATTGCATTTGCCAAATCAATCGCCGTATCAAGGTTTTCGGTTACTATTATTTTGGAGTTGTCATCAATCGATTTGCGAGCTATTTCTTTTCTTAAAAGACCCGGGATTTGCCTTTCAATCTCATTTGCCACCGCTTCGGCGAGAGCAAAAGAATCGGTTATTAAAACAGCACAGGCAAGTTTATCGTGTTCTGCTTGAGAAAGCATATCCGCCGCCAAATGAGACGGGTCGTTTTTCGCGTCGGCAACTATCATAATTTCGCTCGGTCCGGCAATCATATCGATTGAAACCTCACCGAAAACCTGCCTCTTCGCCTCTGCGACAAAGGCGTTGCCCGGCCCTACTATTTTATCCGCCTTGGGGATACTCTCGGTACCGTAGGCAAGGGCGGCTATCGCCTGGGCACCGCCGACCTTGAATATTTTATCCACACCGGCAACGCTTGCCGCCGCAAGAATGGCGGGATTTACCTTGCCGTCGGGGCCGGGGGGTGTTACCATAACAACATTTTTGCACCCTGCGATTTTCGCGGGTATCGCATCCATCAAAACGGTTGAAGGATATGCCGCCGTTCCGCCCGGAACATAAAGCCCCGCGCAGTTTACGGGAATAACCTTTTGCCCTATGACAACACCGTTTTCCTTTTCTATTTTAAAGCCTTCACGCTTTTGTTTTATATGAAAAAGTGTTATGTTCTCCGCCGCTTCTTTAAGAATTTCCATAAATTCATCGCCGGTATTCTTTACTGCCTCTTCTATTTCACTTTTGGGTACCGAAAGGGTTGAAAGCTTCGCTTTATCGAACTTTTCGGTATATTTATAAAGCGCCTTATCGCCGTTTTCCCTCACATCTTTTATAATATCGCCTACTATGGCGGCAACATCCGTTTCGGGTACAACACGCGAAAAGATTTCTTTGTCGTTTACGCTGCCGTATTCTAATATCTTTATCAAGTTTATTCCTCCGTAACCTCAACGATTTTTTCGATAAGCTCGCTGATTTTATCATTTTTGAATTTGAACGAGGTTTTATTGGCGATAAGCCTTGCGCTTATGGGGACGACATCCTCGATGACCTCTAAATTATTCTCTTTAAGCGTTTTCCCCGTTTCCACAATATCCACTATTACATCCGAAAGACCGAGCATCGGGGCTACCTCAATTGAACCGTTCAGGCGAATAACCTCGATTTCTTTGCCCTGCTCACGGTAATAATTTCCGGCTATGTTTTCAAACTTTGTCGCAACAACAAGGGTTTTATTCGGGTCATACTTAAAGCCGGCCGGCGCCGCCACAGCCATCCTGCATTTTCCGATTTTCAGGTCCGATAATTCGTAAACATCAGGCTCATATTCAAGCAAAATATCCTTGCCGGCAACTCCTATATCGGCAACCCCCTTTTCGACATACTTATGCGTATCGGCAGGCTTGACCCAAAAGAAGCGAACACGGTTATTCTTATCCTCAAAAATTAGTTTACGGTTATCATCCGGGTCGTCGGGACACCTGACGCCGGCTTTGTTGAGAATTTGCAAAACCTTCCTGCCGAGCCGTCCTTTCGGGATTGCGATATTTACAAAATCGCTTTCTGACAGCGCTTTTTCGGATTTTACTGTAACATCTTCAAGTTTATCGAGGTATACAGCAAAGCCTACCGCCTTTGAGCGCTTGCCCATTTTGCGCATAAGCTTATCGTACTGCCCGCCTGAAAGCACCGCGCCGGGAACGCCGTTTATATAGCCCTTAAACACCGTGCCGTTATAATAGTTCATATCATCGGTAACCGAAAAATCAATTATTATTTTTTCGGATAACCGGCTTTTTAAAAGACTTTCAACAAGCAAAATAAAATCGCTATGTTCCGCGAAGCGGTCAACCTCGCTTAAAATCGATTTAAGTTTCGGGAAAACACTTTTTATATTGCCGTTTAGGCTAAGAAGGCTCTTTAAAACCTCCGATTCCCTGTTTGAAGTTGTTTTTGATAAATAATCGCCGTTTTTTCGGGTTATAGCCGATAAAAGCCCGTCTTTGTCTTCGCAATCGGCACATTCGATAAGATATTTAAGAATATCGAGATTTGAAAGGACAATCAAATAGTCCTTCGTCAAAACTTCAAGGCTTTTAGCGGCAAGCAAAATCGTATCGCAAACCGAATTTATATCAACATTGCCGAAGGTTTCAACACCCGTTTGCATCATTTCTTTGAATGTGTTTGCCTCTTTTGAATAACGGTATACATTTTCGTTATAAAAAACCTTTTTCAGAACATCCGGCTCATCTTTACTGTTTTTTATAATCGAAAGCGTTACATCGGGTTTAAGCGCCATAAGTTTTCCGCCCGCGCCCGCAAAGGTAATTACATTATCGGAAATAAGGAATTCCTTATTTTTGGCATATAGGTCATACTCCTCAAATTTGCTCATCCTGTAAGGAACAAAACCGCCCTTTAAAAACAGTTCGCGCAGTTTGAATATGATTTTTTCGCTTTCGAGCATTACAGAATCGTTAAAAGTCATAATTTCCACCTTGAATTTTTATACTAACACTTTACCACGCTAATGTGGAAAAGTCAATACTGAAATTGAAACTTCTGCTAAAATTACAAATTAAGCAGAAGTTTCAAGGTATATTTTATTTATAATGTTGAATACATAACGGCTTTAATGGTATGCATACGGTTTTCCGCCTCATCGAAAACGATTGACTGTTCGCTTGAAAAGACGCTGTCGGTTACTTCGAGACATTCAAGCCCGAATTTTCGGTAGATGCTCTTGCCCGTTTCGGTTTCGGTATCGTGGAACGAGGGCAGGCAATGCATAAACCTGCACTGTTCGCCTGCGTTTTCCATAACCTTTCGGTTTACCTGATAGGGCAAAAGGTCTTTTATTCTCTCTTCCCAAATCTCATCGGGTTCACCCATTGATACCCAAACATCGGTGTATATTACATCCGCTCCCTTAGTCGCCTTTAAAACATCGGTTTCAAAGTTTAGTTTTCCGCCGCTTTTTTCAGCCTCGCTAAGACAATAGTTCACAAGCTGCTTTTCGGGGAAATATTTTTCGGGGGCACAAACCGTAAATTCAAGTCCCATTTTAGCCGAGCCGACCATAAGGGAGTTACACATATTGTATCTCGCATCGCCCATAAAGACAAATTTTATTCCTTTAAGCCGTCCGAAATGCTCTTTTACGGTGAGAAAATCGGCCAAAACCTGCGTGGGGTGGAATTCATTCGTAAGCCCGTTATAAACGGGGACACCCGAATGTTTTGCGAGCGCCTCTACCCTTTCCTGCCCGAATCCGCGATATTCGATAGCGTCAAACATCCTGCCCAACACCTTTGCGGTATCCTCGATGCTCTCTTTTTTGCCTATCTGCGAAGCCGAAGGGTCAAGATAAACGGCGTTCGCCCCGATATCGGCGGCGGCAACTTCAAAAGCGCAACGGGTACGAGTACTTGTCTTTTCAAAGATAAGCGCAATGTTTTTCCCCTCATGGATACGGTGCGGTATTCCTTTTTTCTTGTCATCTTTAAGCTTTGCCGCAAGGTCAATAAGGTATTCTATCTCTTTTGCGGTAAAATCTTTAAGACATAAAAAACATTTTCCTTTTAAATTCATAATCATCACTCATTTATATTTACAAGATTTGTGTTTTGCTGGGTATAGGCGGCGCTTACAACATCGGCGAGCGCTAAAGCGGTATCGATTGAGGTCATACAAGGTATCCCCAAATTCATCGCTTTTCGGTAAAGAAGGCGGAAATCACCCACCGAGCTATCCATAACCGCGCCGGTATAAACGACATAACTTACCGCCTTTGAATCAAGAAGGTCATATATATCACTGCTTTCGGAGATGTTTCGTGCCGTTGTAACATCCATACCCCTTTCTCTTATCGCCTTTGCCGTATCAGGGGTCGCATAAATTTTCATACCGAGGTCGGTAAACTTTTCGGCAAGTTTTATGGCGTCGCTGTAATCATAATCCTCAACCGAAATAAGTACGCCGTTTTCGCCTCTTTCGGCACCGTGAACATCAACTCCCGAGGCGCAAAGTCCTTTATATAGGGCTTCGGATTTTGTTCTTCCGATACCGAGAACCTCGCCGGTTGACTTCATTTCGGGACCCATAATTGAATCGGCGTCGGATAATTTTTCAAAACTGAAAACCGGCACCTTAACGGCATAGTACCGCGCAACGGGGTAAAGGCCTTCGTTATAGCCTAAATCTTTCAGTTTTTCGCCGAGCATAACCTTGCTCGCAAGTTCTATCATCGGGACGCCGGTTACCTTGCTGATATATGGCACGGTTCGGCTCGCGCGGGGATTTACCTCAATCACAAAAAGCTCGTTTTCGTATATAAGGTACTGAATATTGACTATTCCGCTTGTTTTGAGTCCTCTTGCCATTTTTACCGAGATATCACAGACCTTTTTGGTCATACTCTCGGAAAGATTATAAGGCGGATAGACCGCTATCGAGTCGCCCGAATGAATACCGGCGCGCTCGATATGTTCCATAATTCCGGGTATAAGAACAGTGTCGCCGTCCGATATACAGTCTACCTCTATTTCGGTACCCGGCATATACTTATCCACCAAAACCGAATTTCCCGTTTTTCCCGAAAGAATTATCGACATATACTTTTTCAGTTCTTCCTGATTTCGGACAACGCTCATTCCCTGACCGCCGATAACATATGACGGACGGACTAAAACGGGATACCCGAGTATCTTTGCCGCAATGAGAGCCTCCTCGGCAGTGTCAACCGAAACGGCTTTCGGCCTTCTCATATTTATTGATTCAAGAAAACTGTCGAACCTTTCTCTGTCCTCGGCAATATCTATACCCTCCGCCGAAGTACCTAAAATCCTCACACCTTGATTATCCAAGGTTTTCGCAAGTTTTATCGCCGTTTGTCCGCCGAAAGCGACAACAACGCCGATCGGCTTTTCCACCTTTATGATACTCATTATATCTTCTTCGGTAAGAGGCTCAAAATAGAGCCGGTTGGCAGTATCGTAGTCGGTGGAAACGGTCTCGGGGTTGTTATTCACTATAACAACATCGTATCCCATTTCTTTAAGGGTCCAAACGCAATGCACCGAGCTGTAATCGAATTCTATTCCCTGCCCTATGCGGATAGGTCCGGAGCCCAAAACCATAATTACCGGTTTTCCGCTCTTTTGATATGCGGTTGCCTCACATTCGGCGTCGGCACAGGAATAAAAATACGGTGTTTCCGCCGCAAACTCGGCGGCGCAGGTATCAACCATCTTATAACTGTAATGAAAATCATACAGTTTATCCGTGCCGCTCAGCCGTTTAATAAGCGAATCGGGGAAGCCGGATTTTTTTGCCTTTAAGTAAAGTGTTTCATCAAGTTCGGACTCTTGCAACGCCTTTTGGAGTTCCGCCATTTCTTTTAAAGCGGAAATAAAATAACGGTCAATTTTAGTTATTTTATGGATTTTTTCAACCGAAACGCCGCATTTAAGCGCCTCAAAAACGGTAAATATACGAACATCGTTTTGCTCGGCAAGACGCAATAAAACATCATCTTCGCTTATAGGCGCGCTGTTAAGAGAATCGAGGTTAATTTCCGCGCCTCTTACCGCCTTCATAAGCGCTTCGCCGAATGACTGACCTATCGCCATAACTTCGCCGGTAGCCTTCATTTGCGTTCCCAAAAGACGGCTCGAACCGATAAACTTGTCAAAAGGCCATTTGGGAAGTTTTACAACGACATAGTCAAGCGTAGGCTCAAAGCACGCGCTGGTTGTGCCGGTGATTTCGTTTTTTATCTCATCAAGATTATATCCGAGCGCTATCATGGTGGAAATTTTCGCAATCGGATAGCCTGTTGCCTTACTTGCAAGGGCTGAGGAGCGCGAAACACGGGGATTCACCTCGATAACCGCATATTCAAAACTGTCGGGATTAAGTGCAAACTGGCAGTTACATCCGCCGACAATACCCAATGCCGTTATAATATCAAGCGACGCCGAGCGAAGCATTTGATACTCTTTATCAGAAAGGGTAAGCGCCGGGGCTACGACGATGGAATCGCCGGTATGAACGCCTACGGGGTCTATGTTTTCCATAGAGCACACCGCGACGGCGTTGCCGTTTGCGTCCCTCAATGCTTCAAACTCGATTTCCTTCCATCCGCTTATACATTTTTCGATAAGTACCTGGGTAATGGGTGATAAATCAAGCCCGTTCGCGGCAATTTTTCGAAGCGTTTGTTCGTTATCCGCAATTCCGCCGCCCGAACCGCCCAATGTATAGGCGGGGCGAACGATTACGGGATACCCGATATTTTCTGCCGCAGAAACGGCGCCCTCAACATCGGTGGCAATTTCACTCGGCACGCAGGGCTGGTTTATGTTAAGCATAGTTTCGCGGAAAAGTTCACGGTCTTCCGCTTTTTTTATGACCTCAATATCACTGCCCAAAATTTCGACACCGTATTTTTCGAGCACACCGTTTTCAAATAGTTGCATAGCTATTGTAAGCCCCGTTTGACCGCCAAGCCCTGCGAGAATTCCGTCGGGTCTTTCTTTTTCGATAATGCGTTCGACCGTTTCGGCGGTGAGAGGCTCTAAGTATATCTCGTCTGCCAAGGCGCTGTCGGTCATAATGGTGGCCGGATTTGAATTTGCAAGAACGACATTTATTCCTCGGCTTTTAAGCACGCGGCATGCCTGTGCTCCGGCATAGTCAAACTCGGCGGCCTGACCTATAACAATAGGTCCCGAGCCTATTACCAGCACCTTTTTAATAGCATCGTTTTTAGGCATTTTTGTTTTCCTCCATCATTTTAAGAAAACGGTCAAATAAAAACTCGGTATCGTGCGGTCCTCCGTTTGCTTCGGGGTGGAACTGCACCGTAAACGCCGAAAGGCCGTCGTAACTCATCCCCTCGCAACTGCCGTCATTGGCGTTTCGGAATGTTTCTTTTCCAATGCCCTTTAAAGACTCGGACAAAACGGCGTATCCGTGATTTTGACTTGTTATATATGTTCTTTTTCCGCCGATTTCGGTAACCGGCTGATTAACGCCGTGATGACCGTATTTAAGTTTCACCGTCTTTCCGCCGAGCGCCAGCGCAGTTAACTGATGACCGAGGCATATACCGAAAAGCGGTTTTTTGCCGATAAGATTTTTTATCTGCTCAATTTCATACCCGTTATCCTGTGGGTCGCCCGGTCCGTTTGAAAGCATAATTCCGTCAGGATTTGTTTTTAATATTTCTTTGCTCGGTGTATTATGGGGAAAAACGGTAACGCTGCAACCTCTTTTTGTGAGATTTTTTACGATACTCTTTTTAGCGCCATAGTCAATAAGCGCAACATTGTATTTTGCCTCACCCTGCGGTTTTTCGGTTATGGGTTTGTTTACCGAAGCCTTTGCCACAACGCCTTTTACCCGGTATCCCTTTACGGCATCCAAATCGGGGCAAGGATTATCGCAGATAATGCCGTTCATAACGCCCTGTTCACGCAGAATTTTTGTGAGCCGCCTCGTATCTATACCGCAAATACCGCAAATGTTTTTATCCTTTAAATAATTATCGAGTTTATCCTTTGAGCGAAAATTAGAGGGGTAATCGCAAAGTTCCCTTACAACATATCCGCGCGCGAGGCATTCGCCCTCGAAATCCTCGGGTATAACGCCGTAGTTTCCGATAAGCGGAAAGGTCTGGACGATTATCTGCCCCGCATACGAGGGGTCGGTAAGGGTTTCGAGATATCCGACCATTCCGGTGGCGAAAACGACCTCACCCGTACATTCGGTGTCGGCGCCTATCTTAAAGCCCTCAAAAACGGTTCCGTTAGATAAAACCAAATATGCTTTTTTCATACGCTCTTCCTCTTTGCAAAATCATACACTTTGCTTTATTATTTCAACCGCCTGCCGTACCAAATAGAAAGGAACATTGAGTGCCGGCAAAAGGCGAACCTTATCCTTGGCGGTCAGACAAAGAAGTCCCTTTTCCATACACGAAGCAACAACTTCCTTGGCGTCCTTTTCGGTTTTAAGCCCTATCATAAGCCCCATACCGCTTATTTCGACGATTCCTTTTTCTCCGGAAAGTGAATTAAAAATATAATCCGATTTTCTTTTCACTTCGGCAAGAAAATCATCGTCAAGACGGTCGATAACCGTCTTTGCGGCGGCGCAGGATACGGGGTTTGCGCCGAATGTAGAACCGTGGTCGCCGAAGGAGAAAACATCCTTTGACTTTTCACCGAAAAGAGTCGCCCCTATCGGAAGTCCTCCGCCGAGTCCCTTGGCTGTCGTAACAATGTCGGGGGTAATACCGTAATTCATATAGGCATAGAGTTTTCCTGTTCGTCCGTTACCGGTTTGCACCTCGTCAACAATCAGCAAAATGTCGTTTTTACCGCAAAAATCGGCAAGTGCCTTAACATATTCCCCGTCAAGCGCGACGACTCCGCCTTCACCCTGAATACATTCTATCATTACGGCGGCAAGGCTGTTATCCTTTGCTTCGGATTTTATCGCTTCAATATCCCCTGCCGGAAGGCTTACAAATCCGCTGGTAAGCGGAGTGAAAAGTTCGTGGTAATGCTCCTGTCCCGTTGCCGAAAGGGTCGTTATTGTTCTTCCGTGAAAACTGTTTTTAAGTGTGGCTATTTTATATCGGTCAACACCGTATTTATCCTGCGAATACTTTCTTGCCGCTTTAATGGCGCATTCGTTTGCTTCGGCGCCCGAATTTGAAAAGAAAACCTTTTTAAGCCCTGTTTTTTTGCAAAGCGCTTCGGCTAACAAAACCGGGGGTTCGGTATAATACAGGTTAGAAATATGGGCAAGATTTTTAGCCTGATTATTTACCGCCTCGCACCATATTTCATCGGCAATTCCGAAGGAAAGCGTGCCTATTCCGGAGCCGAAATCAATATACTTCTTGCCGTTTTTGTCAAACACATAAGAGCCTTTCCCCGAAACGGCAACCACATCAAATCTGTTATAGGTTGACATTAAATATTCGTTATCAAGTTCTTTAATCCCCATTTTCTCCTCCGGTTATCATCGTTCCCGCGCCTTCATCGGTTAAAAGTTCCATAAGAATTGAATGCGATACCGTACCGTCCATTATAACAACATTTTCAACACCTTTTTTGATAGCGTCGATACTGCATTTTACCTTCGGTATCATACCGCCCGAAATTATTCCGCTTTTTATAAGCTCGCGCGCCTTTTTGATGCTTACTTCGGGAATAAGGGTCATTTCGTCATCCTTGTTTTGGAGGATGCCGGCGATATCGGTCATCAGAATAAGTCTGTCGGCTCCAAGCGCCCCGGCTATGCCGGCGGCTGCGCTGTCGGCATTGATATTATAAATGTTTCCGTCCTTATCACAACCGACGGTAGAAATTACCGGAATGTAACCGTTATCGAGCAAATCCTCGAGAATTCCGGGATTAATCTTTGAAATATCCCCGACAAAGCCCAATTTTTCATCCCTTAATTTCGCCTCGATAAGCCTTCCGTCAACGCCCGAAAGCCCGACCGCCTTTCCGCCTGCTACTTCGATAAGATTTACAAGAGACTTGTTAACCTTGCCGGCAAGCGCCATCTGGACGATATCAACCGTTTCTTTATCGGTTACCCTAAGTCCGTCAACAAACTTTGATTTTTTGCCGAGCCTTACCATAAGGTCGCTTATTTCGGGGCCGCCGCCGTGAATCAGAATTACCTTTATGCCGATAAGCCACGATAAAACAATATCCTGCATAACCTGCATTTTAAGTTCTTCGTTTATCATGGCATTTCCGCCGTACTTAATTACCACGGTTTTTCCGTTGTAACGCTTTATGTAGGGAAGCGCCTCGGTAAGCACCTCCGCCCTTTTTGCGTTTGAAAAATTTTTGTCCATATTTTCTCCTTTAAGTTCTGTAATCACCGTTGATTTTCACATATTCGTAGGTAAGGTCGCAACCCCATGCGGTAGAGGAACATCCGCCGTCGCCCAATGTAACGAGAATTTCAATTTCATCCTCTGAAAGTATCTTCTTCGCTTTTTCTTCCGAAAACGAAACTCCGCATCCCGATTTTGCAACGGTGATTTTCCCCGCCTTACTCTTAAAAGAAAGGTCAATTTTGCTTATATCGGTTTTAACACCGCTGTAACCTATCGCGCAAAGAACGCGCCCCCAGTTGGCGTCGGCACCGAACATAGCCGCCTTCAAAAGACTTGAACAAATAACACTTTTAGCCACCGTTTTCGCATCCTTTTCGGTTTTGGCGCCCGAAACAGAACATTCAAGAAGCTTTGTAGCGCCCTCGCCGTCGGCGGCAATCCTACGGCACAACTCAACCGTAACGGTATTAAGTGCCTTCATAAACCCGGCGAAATCCTTGCCGTTTTCCTTGATTTCGGCATTCCCTGCCTCGCCGTTCGCAAGGACTGCAACCATATCGTTCGTGGAAGTATCGCCGTCAATACTAATCATATTAAATGTCCCCGCAATATCGGTTTTAAGCGCAACCTTTAACATCTTTGAGGAAATCGAAACATCGGTTGTAATGAAAACAAGCATTGTTGCCATATTAGGATGAATCATACCGCTGCCCTTGGCAATTCCGCCGATATGGCAGGTTTTTCCGCCGATTTTAAATTCCACTGCAACCTCTTTTAATTTAACATCGGTGGTCATAATCCCCTCGGCGGCAGCCCTGCTTCCCGATTCGGAAAGTCCCGACGCTAAATCGGGTATTCCATTTTTTATGGGTGTTATGTCGAGCGGTTGACCTATAACGCCGGTTGACGCCACTACAACATCGTTCGCCTTGATTTTCAGTTCGTTTGCGAGAAGTTCGGCAGTCTTATTCGCGATTTCAATGCCGTTTTCGTTGCAGGTGTTGGCGTTTCCGCTGTTGCAGATAATCGCCTGAGCCTTGCCGTTTTTCAGGTGTTCCTTAGTTACAATAAGGGGAGCGCCCTTAACAAGATTTGTTGTATAAACCGCCGCGGCGGTCGCCGGAACACGGCTGAATATAAGAGATAAATCCTTCTTGGTTTTATTCTTTCTGATACCCGAGTGTACTCCGTTTGCCGAAAATCCTTTTGCGGCGCACACACCGCCGTTGATAATTTTCATATAATCAATCCTCCGAAATAATAAGACCTGTTTTTTGGTCAAGCCCTAAGCTTATGTTCATATTTTGTATTGCCGCACCGCTTGCGCCTTTGCCGAGATTGTCAAAAAGGCTTACAAGGGTAATTCTCTCATCGTTGCCGAAAACTCCGATTTTCATATTATCGAAGCCGGAAAGCCCGGATGAAGATACGAAGCCGTTTTCATCAAGATCGGGCGAAAAGCTTACAAGCCCTGATTTATAATAGCGGCGGTATATATCCTTTATATCCTCAATGCCGATACAAATGTCTTTCCGGGATATCGGGATTACAACCTGCATTCCCGAATAATACGACGATACCACCGGACAAAACGCAGGCGCTTTTTCAAGAGCGCATACCTTAACTATCTCGGGCAGATGCTTGTGAGATTGCGTAAGACCGTACATCCTCGGCGCGAGAAGTTTTTCTTTGTTTTCTTTCGTTTCATAATCGGCAATCATCTTTTTGCCGCCACCCGAATAGCCTGTCATTGAAAAGCAGGAAAAGAATGCCGAAGCATTTATCGCGTTATTATCAAGAAGGGGCTTTAAGAGGGATATTACACCGCTTGCGTGACAACCGGGATTGGCTATTTTTTTTGAATTTGCGATAATTTCCCGTTGCCCCGAAAGTTCGGGGAAACCGTATGCCCATCCGTCCGCCGTTCTGTGCGCGGTGGAGGTGTCTATTATAACCGTGTCGGGGTTTTCACAAAACGCCACCGCCTCGCGCGAAGCGTCGTCCGGCAAACACAAAAAAGCGATGTCGGAATTATTAAGCGCTTGCCTTCGCGCCGAAGGGTCCTTTCTTAACTCCTCGTCAAGTGTAATAAGTTCTATATCTTTTCGCTTTTTAAGGCGGTCGAAAATTTTAAGTCCGGTGGTTCCTGCGGCGCCGTCGATGAAAACTTTTTTCATCTGCTTCCCCCTCCTTTTTCTACATACTATTTTATGCGTTTTTATGCATAAAGTCAATATATTTTTGCATTTATATTCATAAAATGTTGTATTTTTGTAAATTATATGCAAAAAAATTGCTTGTTTTATTCAAAAAACAAGCAATTTGTTATTATATCAGTGATGAAAAAGACGCATTCCGGTGAATGCCATTGTAATGCCGAATTTATTACAACAGTCGATAACATCATTATCTCTTATCGAACCGCCCGGTTGGGCTACGAACTTAACACCGCTTTTTACCGCGCGCAGGATATTATCCTCAAACGGGAAAAAGGCATCGGAGCCTAATGATACGCCGTCAATTTTGCTTAGATACTCTTGTTTTTCGGCGTCTGTTAACGGCGAGGGCTTTTTGTAAAAATAGTTTTCCCAAACACCGTCGGCGCAAATGTCAAATTCATTCTGATTTATATAGGCATCAACGGCATTGTCCCTTTGCGGACGGGATAGTTCCGCTTTAAACGGAAGAGACAAAACCTTTTCACTTTGCCTTAAAAACCATGTGTCCGCCTTGTTTCCGGCAAGCCTCGTGCAATGAACGCGCGACTGCTGGCCGGCGCCGACGCCTATCGCCTGACCGTCAACCGCAAAGCAGACCGAATTTGACTGGGTATATTTAAGGGTAATAAGCGCAACGGTTAAATCTCTTTTTGCCCCATCGGAAAGATTTTTGTTATCGGTAACGATGTTTGAAAAAGCTTTTTTATCAACCGTATAGTCGTTTCGCTTTTGCTTAAAGGTTATGCCGAAAACCGTCTTTGTTTCGATTTCGGCGGGTATATAATCTTTGTCGATTTTAACGATATTGTAATTCCCGTTACGCTTCTTCAAAAGAATTTCCAAAGCCTCGGCGGTAAAGTCAGGAGCGATAACACCGTCGGATACCTCTCGGGCAATCAAAGAGGCGGTAACGGCGTCGCAGGTGTCGGATAGAGCAATCCAGTCGCCATACGAACAAAGGCGGTCGGTTCCCCTCGCCCGTGCAAACGCAAGTGCCAAGGGAGAAGAATCAAGGTCGTTAGCGTCGTCAACAAAGCAGGCTTTTTTAAGTTTTTCGCTCATAGGAAGCCCGAGTGCCGCGGATGTCGGGCTTACATGCTTAAACGAAGCGGCGGCAACAAGTCCCGTAGCACGGCTTAGCTCACTTACAAGCTGCCACGAATTAAAGGCGTCAAGAAAATTTATGTAGCCCGGTTTTCCGTTTAGTATTTCTATCGGCAAATCTCCGCCGTTTTCCATAAAGATTTCGGCAGGCTTTTGATTTGGATTACAACCGTATTTAAGTTCAAAACTTTTCATAAATTTTACCCTTCGTTTTTATTAAAAAGCCGTTCTTTGACTTCTCTTGTTTTTTTATTTGTATATTTTACATACAGTGAAATTTTGTTATCCGGATTAAGCGAATTCCAAATACCTTCCGCGAATTCGTCAATATCGGAGGGAACGGCTATACGCTCAGGCTCAACGCAAAACGGAGGAAGCGGGTCGCCATCTTCAATATATGTATGAATAAAATGCCCGAGTCCCTTTACGGATGCAAACTTATAATAACTCCGCATAGGGGCGCTTCCCTTGCCGTCAATGCTCTTTATTACGCTCATCTGATAGGAAAAATCCGCGTCAAAAAAAGAAATCATTGCGCTTATTCTCGGCGTGTAATTCGGTTTGTCGGGCTCAAATGTTCGTGTATCAAGCGCTTCTATAAAGGTTTTCCCGTTTTTAAGCGCCTTATAAACCGTGTCGGTCTGGTCGCCGTTTGTAACTATGAGATTACCGTCCGCCTCAGCCATAGCGCGATAGATAATAAGGCTCGGGTCTTCAACCTCGGAAGGATCAAAAGGCTCGGTAAACAGTTGATTGTCAACAAGTTTAAATATACGGTTCCTTGAATTTGCGCTTCTGCCCATAATAAAATAAGCGCAGACCGCATATTCTCCGCAGGCGGATGTGCCTGCAACGATACCTCGACCGGGATATGCATTTGCGCTTAAAAGAGTTTTAATATCGCTTATTTCAAACATTTTCAGCTCCTCAATTCTGCTGATGATACAAAATTATACTACACCGTTTCTTAAAATGCAATAATTATTTACCGTTAATAAGTCTTATATTAAACTGTTTATATTTCACGCCTTGCGGTGTTGATTTTTCGATGAAACCGTGCTAAAATGTTTATTGTACAAAGGAACAACATATTTAAAAAAAGGTGGCTAACCTTGTCGTTCTATACCGCCGTTTTACTGCTCGTTTGGATGTCTCTCGCGATACTTATTGTTATGGTTCACTCAAATGACAAAAACAGGCATAAAAACCGGCAGGTGCTTTATGTTACCTACTCCATTGTTGCGGCGTCCGCAAAGTTAATACGCCTATGCTAAAACACTTAAAGAATACAACACTTCAAAACCCGACCGGCTTGTCGCCTTCACGATAAATATAAACGGTCTTAAAAAGATAAACGATACCTTAGGGCATGAGGCAGGCGACGAGCTTATTAAAGGCGCCGACGGGATGAAGTTCCTTATAATATTTTAATTAAAGAAAGCAGGTTCTATTATGAAAACACTGAAAACCATCCAAACCCTCGCGAAAATCGGAAAGATTTTAAGCAAAATTGTCTTTATTTGTGCGCTTATCGGCGGTATTCTCTGCGCCGTCGGGCTCTGTACCGCATGGCTTCCGCAGGTAGTTAAAACAGGCAATGTTACAATCCACGGCATAGTTGACGAGCCCGCAAGCATCTCGCTCGGGCAGATATACGCCGCTCTTACCGCCGCGACTGTTTTTTGCATCGCCGAAACGATTCTCGCCAAAACGGCGGAAAACTATTTTAAATTCCAACTTGAAAAAGGCACTCCGTTCGATTTTGAAGTGTCGAAAAAACTGTTCAGCTTAGGAATAAAAACAATCTGGATGCCTCTTGCGGCAACCGTTATTGCCGCGATAGCATATGCGATTTTCGACCACTTTATGAAGGGCGTATCCTCTTATGAATTTGAGGGCTTTTCGCAGGTGTGGCTCGGTTTCGGGTTTATAATCTTTTCGCATTTATGTAAGGCAGGCGCCGAGATGGCCGGAGCAAAAGAAGAAATCCCCGAAACGCAGGAATAAAAAACAAAAATTGCGCCGAAAACGGCGCAACCGTTAATAATATAATTTTTCAACAGACTGACGGCGGAGATTAAACTCTCCGCCGTATTTTATAGCCCGAAGCTTATCGAAATTGCCTTGTCCACCATATTCATCGAAGGCGCATCAAGGCTTCCCATTTTTTCTTTAAGACGGGTTTTATCTATTGTTCTTACCTGTTCAAGCAGGACTATCGAATCCTTTGAAAGCCCGCAGCCTTCGGCATCGACCTTGATATGTGTGGGCAAATTCGCCTTGGATTTTTGGCTGGTAATTGCCGCGGCGATGACGGTAGGGCTGAATTTATT
This sequence comes from Ruminococcaceae bacterium UBA3220, assembly GCA_002363095.1. Lineage (GTDB taxonomy): Bacteria > Bacillota > Clostridia > Oscillospirales > Acutalibacteraceae > UBA737. Next base: position 15,797 of record DEWC01000101.1, read on the forward strand.
GCCGACATTGTTTTGAACTATTAAAACAGGTCTTACGCCGCCCTGTTCGGAGCCGACAACCGGGCTTAAATCGGCATAGTATATTTCTCCCCGTTTAATTTCCATCAGGTTTCACTCTCCGAGATATTGATATTTATATTCTTGCCGCTTTTTGCTTCTTTTAATCGTTTGATTTTCTCTCCCTGCTATATTCTATTCAAAAAGCAAAGGCAGAGTGCCACCGCGAGTTTTTTGTTGCAAAAACCGCCGTTATATTTTATAATGTATAGGTAAATTAAACACACGGAGGAAAAACAATGAGTTCTGAATTAAGACCGGAAACAATGGAAAGAATTACTACGCCTGCCCTCGCCAAAGCGTTTATTGAGGAACAGGTTGCGAAGCTCAGAGAGCAGATAGGTGATAAAAAGGTTTTGCTCGCTCTGTCGGGAGGCGTTGATTCTTCCGTAGTGGCGGCACTTCTTATAAAGGCTGTCGGACAGCAACTTACCTGCGTTCATGTTAATCACGGGCTTTTGAGAAAGGGCGAACCCGAACAGGTCATCGAAGTCTTCAAAAATCAGATGAACGCCAACCTTATATATGTTGACGCGGTTGACCGTTTTCTTGATAAACTTGCAAATGTAAGCGACCCCGAAGAAAAGCG
>DEWC01000101.1:16620-24766 GCA_002363095.1 Ruminococcaceae bacterium UBA3220
GGCGGACTTCCCGAAGACCTTAAATTTGAGCTTGTAGAACCGGTGAAACTCTTATACAAAGACGAGGTTCGCGTTGTCGGCAAGGAATTGGGGCTTCCCGATAATATGGTATTCCGCCAGCCCTTCCCCGGTCCCGGACTCGGTGTTCGCTGCACCGGCGCCATAACAAGAGACCGTCTTGAAGCGGTAAGAGAATCCGACGCCATTTTGCGCGAGGAATTTGCAAATGCCGGGCTTGCCGGAAAGGTTTGGCAGTATTTTACCGTTGTTCCCGATTATAAATCCACCGGAATTAAGAATGATAAGCGACTTTGGGACTGGCCGGTTATCATCCGTGCCGTAAACAGCATCGACGCTACCGCCGCTTCCATAGAGGAAATCCCTTATCCGCTTCTGCACAAAATCGTTGATAGAATTCTATCCGAAGTGCCGAATGTCAATCGCGTTCTGTTTGACCTCTCCCCCAAACCGATTTCGACCATAGAGTGGGAGTGATTTTCGCAAAGCGAAAATCAACTAATAGTTATTAACTATTAACTATTAACTTGCAGGAGTTAAAAAATGGCGGAAAGCATATTACGGATCAAATCAAAGCAATTTGCGGTTGATATAATCCATATTTGTCGAGAAATGAGAAAAAACAAGGTAGAGTATGCACTTATCGACCAGTTGCTCAGGAGCGGAACGTCGGTTGGCGCAAATATACATGAAGCTCAATTTGCACACGGGACAAAGGATTTTATATCAAAATTGGAAATTGCTCTGAAAGAATGTAATGAGTGTGATTATTGGCTTGATATTCTACTGTCAACAAAAAGTATAGATACGATAAAGTCAAATATGCTATCAGCCGAATGTGATGAAATACGAAAAATACTCATTTCGTCGGTCAACACATTGAAAAGCAAGCAGAAACCCGACGCAGGATTATATTGAGGAGTAATTATGATCAACACCTATGATCTGTATGATTTGTATGCGGTATTCGGTTTCATCCCGGTCATCCTCTTAACAAAGCAATTATGGATCGTATTATCTTTGCGCTGAATGACAGAGAATCCGGCGAGTTCAATCAAATCAGAAAAGCTCTTCAAAGTGCGGGAAAACTGCAAAAAGATGATATTTATTCTTTTGCAATCGTAGACAACATATATACATATATTCCATTCATTTTGAAATATGAAGCAATATATACCATCCTGTTTTTCGTTTGCAAAGAAATGAAAAACGTAATTATCGGAGCTGATAGTGAACAAATCGCCGATCTTGCTGATTGCCTACACAATTTGCCGATATATATTGCGGAAAGCAAAGGCAGTATTCCGAAAATGTTTTGGCAAAATGAAGTTGTTTTTTATAGAAAAAAGTGGAATAAGCGCTTTTTATCAGAAGTGCAAAAGCAATTTGACTGATACGATTTTGATACTAAAAATCATATCAACCGGTATAAGCCAAAGAAAAACACGCCGTTTAACCCCGAAAAACGGGGCTGAAACAGCTGCAAACAACCCATATAAACTCGAATTAAGCGATTGGGAGTGATTTTCGCTTTGCGAAAATCACCTATGATCGCCCTTACGGGCAAATTATGAGCCGCCTGCTGCGGCGTTTGCATCGCAGGGCGACCGTATCATAACATCTGCGAAGCAGATTTATCTCTTTTGCCTTTTGGCAGAAAGGAACCTGAAAATGAAAAAAACAGTTATTTCTCTTTTTATGATAATTTGTCTTGCTTTAACCCTTAGTGCCTGTGGAAATAATGAAAGCGGAACTGCAAAATCCGAGAAAAAAGCCAAAACAAATAGGACAACCGCTTCAAGCATTGCGTCTATCGACGATGTTAAAAGTATGGGCGATGCCTTTGCGGTTGAAGACGACCAAAAACAGTTTGCCATTATTGACAATTTCTATATTTGCGTTTTCAAACTCGGCGACAACTATTACCGTGTAAGAGCAATAATGCCGAAGGATGTTGAAAAGAAGGTATCTGAATTAGATTTTACCGAAGAGAATGAGCGCAAAAAAATAGACGGTCTTGTAAGCCCGCTTGCAATCGAAAAAATCGAAAACCTTAACGAGAATATTTTGGATGATGATGCGATTAAAGGACTTATCGGAAAAAGCGGAAAGGATCTGATTGACAGCGGCTGGATATGTACAGGATACAACCTCGATGATATGGTATTTTCTATGGAATACAATTGCTTCCAATATGATGTTGTTTTTGACGGAAAAATCGACGAATCTCATTACGATGACTTTGAGGAGTCTGAAATTGAGAGTATGAAGGTTAAATCGGTGACTTGTTCCGATATAGGCGATGCCACAAATATAGAGGAATAATAAACTTAAAATTGTTTTTCGGCAGGTGTGTTTTCTCACCTGCCGAATTTTTCTTGGCAGAGCACAAAGGAAAATTGAGAAAATATTACCGGATCACCGATTCGGGTCTTAAAAAAATCGAGGCTTTCAAAACCTACCGGCAGGAGATAATCCCGATTTATAAATTTATTACGTGAGAGGATTAAAATGACTAAAACGGAATTTATCGGCGGGCGATATAATATTTGAATAGTCCTTGCACCAAAAGAGGTTTTATGTTATTATAAAAATACAATAATTTCTTTGGAGGTAAATGTATGAAAAGAAAAATAACGGCGATACTTCTTACATTCGCATTAATTTGCGGGTTATTCTCGGTCCCTGTTTTTGCCTTGGGCATCAGCGAAAGCCCCGTTACTCCGACTTATTGGTCATTTGACGGCGAAAACCTCACGCTACAGCCGTCGTTTGATGAAAACACATCATTGATATTTGTTAACGGTGAAGAAGGCGAAACATACACTTTACCCGACTCTTTTTATCACAAAGTTTATGTTATTACCAACAATGTTGCCGTTACTATTCCCGACACCGATAAAATCGAAACGGTTTTGATCTCCGGAACGGGAAGTATTATCAGAAACAACCTTACAATCACAAACGCCAACACTTCCGAGTTCACCGGAAATGCAAACAACGGAAACGAAATAATAGAATTCTATTCCGGCAATGACGATTTTTATTGTTTCACCTATTCGGGCGACACGACCCTCAGTTTTTCTTCGCTTTTCGGTGCCGCTACGGATTACGGATTATATCAGGTAAATGTTGACGGAAATCTTACGATAGACTGCATTTTGAATGCCATTGAGGTAAATGTAACAGGAGACCTCTTTATAAAAGCGCCCGTAGAGGGCGACCCGAACGGTCTTAACCTCAGGACGACCGGATATAAAAACGGTTCACTTACCGTTGGCGGAACCTTTACCGCCGACGACGGACAGATGTTCCTTGTTGATGAAGGCGCTGCCGTTTCGGAAAACATAAAACTTTACTATGACGATAACGGCGTTGACTCAGAATATGACATTGACGCCGAACATTTCACAAAAGAGTTTTCTTATGACGCCTTAAAATCGAAATTTATGTTTAGAGGAATCAGCGGCGGCGAAGAAAATCTTAATGATTTTGATTGCAGGGTACATTATAGCCAGGATAAGTCATGCTTAAGTATAGTCCGTGCTGAAAGTGAAGAAGATTTGTTTGACGGCGAAAGAACCACATTCAACATATCGACAGAGCCGGAGTCTCCGTCTATCGGCAAAATCTCTTTCAAGATAGACCTTACCGTCGATTGCTTCGAAAATGCTATCCCGGCAGAAGACAGAATTCAAACCCCGAGTATAAGCATTTTAAAGATAACCTATCCGCGTGACGCCGAGCCGGTTGAAGAATGGGTTGTAAGGTCCGGCGCTTCGACCGATGCGGATTACACATTTGCGAACAACACTTTATCCTTCACCCCAGAAAGTGAGGCTCCGTTCGAGCTTATAGTTTGCCTTGACAAGAACGAATATGATTTCGTAACTTTCAGCGCCCCTGAAGGCAAAATACTTGTTGAATATACCGTGTTCGGAAACGGAACGGTTGCCATTGAAGATTTTGAAGACGGGATTTTCTGCAGAAACAGAGCAAAAGCCGTTTTGCCCGATTCTGCCGAAAACATTATTTTCACCGTAACTACCGAAGACCGCTTTGAGGAATTCTCGGTTGACGGAAGATATTACAGTGTTGAGTATCTCCCCTGCGACGGAATCAGTTATAATTCCGAAACCGGAAAACTCTCCATTCCGCTTGCCAGCGAACAAAATCATTATTATATCGACTTTAATATACTCGGCGACCAACCGGTTATGCCCAGCGAATTCCAGGTTGTATATAATCCTGACAAATTTGATGTTATTTGCACAAGCGATACCGGCTCGTTTGAACTTTTTGACCATGCCAGATGTGATTACCCCGAGGATATGACCAATCCTCCCTACATCACGGTAACTCCCAAGGATGGACATACCTTTAAGGGAATGCTTGTTTTCACGAATTCAGGTGAAGACTATTATGTAAACGCCCTTGAAGACGGCAACAAATTTACATTTGTGAACACCGATATTAACTGTGTTCAGTTGATAGCAGACGACGAACCGGGCATTAACAATTACACCGTTCGTTACAATAAAGATATCGCTCAAGTGTCCAAAAACGGTTCTATACTCACTCCCGACAAGGTGTATTATTTCTTCTCAAACGGCGAACTGACATTCGGAACCTACGAAGTTGACCCTTACCGAGTTTTGGTAAGAACAGGCGCCGACCAAACAGAAGATATTACCTATCTTTATTCAAACGGGTATTTGAACTACACACCCGATAATGATTTCCCGAGAACATTTGAGTTCTATTTCACCAAGGCGGAATACGACTGCGCCACAATGAATCCCGACCCCGAGCATAACATAGTTGAACTTATGACACACGGTGGCGGTAATATTGAGATACTTTCGACAAACGGCGAGCCGATTTCTGACGACTGTGTTGCAAAATACGAAAACAGATATCGCATTGCCCTTAACAATGAAGATACAAACCTTTCAATAAAACTCAATCCTTTTAACGGTCAATCGGTTGAAAGTGTAAGAATTGACGGCGAAGAACAGACTGCCGACAGTTATACCGGCAATATTTTGAATATAAATGTTGCTCAAAACAAAGGTTTTGTAAACGGCGAGATAGTTTTCTCAAACGCTTCAACCGAAAAAAGCGGAGTGTTCGGTGATAATCTTTTCTGGGAATATGACGAAGGCAGTAAAACGCTCACCGTTAAGGGCAACGGCAAGATTCCGGATCTCCAGTCATCGGGAAGACCCTGGGAAAACTTCAAATACACCACATCGCATATCGTTATTGAAGAAGGCGTAACCGGTATCGGTTCCAACGCATTCCATTATATGACCGGCGCCGAAAGCGTTTCTATTCCCTCCACGGTACTTAGCATAAACGAATTTGCTTTCTTAGGTCTTAGTAAACTGAAAACCCTCAATATCCCCGAGGGAGTTATCACCATCGACAGACAGGCTTTCCAGAGTTTATCCTCTCTTGAAAAACTCACCATACCGAGCACGCTCAGGAAATTCACTTTAACAACCTTTGAGGGCGTCGCCAAGCTTGAAAACATTACTGTCGCTACCGAAAACCCGATTTTCCACAGCGCCGGCAACTGCCTTATTAACACAGCTCAAAAAGAAATAGTTCTCGGCAGCACAAAGGCTGTAATACCTACCGACGGAAGCGTTACTTCAATAGGCGCCTACTCTTTCTACGGTTCGTCAATCAAAAACATAACTATACCAAAACAGATAACCACAATAGGTAATCATGCTTTCACTTATTCAGGGCTCACCGAAATTGTAATTCCCGACGGTATAACAACACTCAGCAACAATGCGTTCCGTCTTTGCACTTCTCTGGAAACGGTGTATATTCCTTCCTCTGTTAAAAGCATCGAATACTACTGCTTCGGGGATTGTAACAAACTCGATAGTATTTATTTCTGCGGCACCGAAGATGAATGGAATACCATTACGGTTGCCGAAGGCAATGAACCTTTGGGAAATGTTACAGTAACATATCACAAAGAAAGCGAGGAATATACCTCCGATGCGACAAATCACTGGAAGGTATGTGAAATCTGCGGCGAAGTTTTGGGTAAGGAAAAACACACATTCGTAAACGGCGCTTGTTCCGTTTGCGGTCAAAAGCCGCCTAAGGTAAACTTCCCCGATGTAAACTATAACGACTGGTACGGCCCTTCGGTTGAATATGCGGTTGCGGCAGGACTTATTAAAGGCTACTCAAACGGCAGATTCGGAACGGCAGACGGCATTCAAAGGCAGGACTTTGTAATAATCCTCTCCCGTCTTTCGGGCGATGATTTAAGCGTTTACGAAGGTAAAAAATCGTTTAAGGATGTTGACCCGAACGCATATTACGCCACCGCTCTTGCATGGGCGAAAGATAAGGGCGTATCAAACGGCTATCAGGACGGCAGTTTCGGCGTTGGCAGAAAAGTAACAAGAGAACAGATTATGACATTCTTACATAACTACGCAAAACTTAAAGGCTGCAATGTAACCGTAACCGACGCCGAAAAAGCGCAGATAAGAGCGCAGTATTCCGATTTTGTAAATGTCTCCTCCTACGCGCAGGAAGCGACCTACTGGGCGCTTAAAAACGGCGTTATTTCCGGCAAGCAGGTAAACGGCAAGAGATATATCTCGCCCGTCTCCTCTGCACAGCGATGCGAAGTCGCCGCGATGTTCTATAACATAGATCAAAAAGGAATTTTCGCAAAATAATTGTTAATACCATGACAAAAAACCTCGGTGATAATCGCCGAGGTTTTTTTAATGAATACTTGCGGTGTTGTCGCAAAGCGACAACGGATTTAATAATTGCGGCCGATTCGTGAATCAACCCTACGCGCGAAAACAACATTGTCTTGTGTTGTAGGGGCAGATATTATCTGCCCGCCAATATACGCACAAACAAAACTGGCGGATGATATCCGCCCCTACCACGAAATCATTATTGCCACATCGCGCCGTTTTATATTTCGTCGGCTTGCCGACACAATCGTCTAGCGTCTAGAATCTAACATCTGCCATCTGTGTTGGCACAATCGTCTAGCGTCTAGCATCTAAAATCTAATGTCTAATATCGCATCCGGCACAATTTTTGCAATCCGAAAAGATTTTGCCGTCGTAAGGTATATTATTTTTATCATAATAATCCTTTACGGCTGCCTTTATCGACTCTTCCGCCAAAACCGAGCAATGAAGTTTATGCGACGGCAGTCCGCCCAAAGCGTTAACAACCTGTCTGTTGGTTACTTTGAGTGCTTGCTCTACTGTCTTACCCTTTATCATTTCGGTTGCCATCGAGCTTGACGCAATCGCGCTTCCGCATCCGAAAGTTTCGAACTTGACATCAACGATTATGCCGTTCTCGATTTTCAGATACATCTTCATAATATCGCCGCATTTTGCGTTTCCCACTTCACCTACTCCGTCGGGATTTTCAATTTCACCGACATTGCGCGGATTCATAAAATGGTCCATGACCTCAGGTGAATATAATGCCATAATCTTTTCCTTCCTATAAAACCGATTTTTTCCTGCCCGAAACAATATCCTTCCAAACCGGGGACATACTTCTTAAATAATCCACGACCTTCGGAACTTCCTCTAAGATAAAGTCTATTTCCTGCTCGGTGTTTTCTTCCGAAAGGGAAATTCTCAGAGAACCGTGTGCCACCTCGTGCGGACGACCTATTGCCAAAAGCACATGCGAAGGGTCAAGCGAACCGGATGTGCAGGCGCTCCCGGACGAAGCGCAAATTCCCTTTGCGTCAAGCAAAAGAAGCAGGCTCTCACCCTCTATCCCCTCAAAACAGAAGTTGACATTTGAGGGCAATCGGTTTTCAGGGTCGCCGTTAAGGATGCTTTTTTCTATCTTAGAAAGACCTTTTATGAGTTTATCCCGTAGTTTTGAAATCTTTTGCGCGTTTTCAGAAAGTGAATTAACAGCAATTCTGAGAGCCTTTGCCATTCCTACTATCGCCGGAATATTCTCGGTACCGGCACGCTTTCCTCTTTCCTGCGCACCGCCATATATAAGATTACGGAGCGGAATTCCGCTTTTGGCATATAAAACCCCTATCCCCTTCGGACCGTGAAATTTATGAGCCGAGAGGGAAAGCATATCAATG
>DEWC01000101.1:24927-30638 GCA_002363095.1 Ruminococcaceae bacterium UBA3220
CCTATCTCGTTGTTTGCGAACATACAGGTTACAAGGCAGGTATCATCGCGAATGGCGTCTTCCACCTGTTTTGCCGTAATGTTTCCGCCGTTTTCGACCGACAGAAGTTCTACTTCAAAGCCCTCTTTTTGGAGTTTTTGAAGGGTGTGAAGCACGGCGTGATGCTCAAAGGCGGTCGAGATTATATGCTTTTTTCCGCTCTTTTCGCCCAAAGCCGCCGCCGAAATTATCGCCTGATTATCCGCCTCACTGCCGCCCGAGGTAAAATAGATTTCCTTAGGCAGACAGCCGAGGTCATCAGCGATGCTCTCCCTTGCCTTCACAAGCGCCATTGAGGCGGTTTGCCCGGCAGTGTGAAGGCTCGAAGGGTTACCGTAATTTTCGGTAAAATAGGGTTTCATTGCCTCAAAAACAGGTTCCGTTACCCTTGTCGTTGCGGCGTTATCAACATAAATCATTTTAAAAATCAGTCCTCAAAAAGCGGTGTTGAAAGATATCTGTCGCCCGTGTCGGGGAGCAAAACAACGATATTCTTGCCCTCATTCTCAGGCCTTTTTGCAAGTTCTATTGCGGCAAACGCGGCGGCACCCGAAGAAATTCCGACAAGCACGCCCTCACTTCTGCCTATAAGTTTGCCGGTTGCAAAAGCATCTTCATTAGAAACGGGTATTATTTCATCATAAATCTTAGTATTAAGAACATCAGGTACAAATCCCGCTCCGATACCCTGTATCTTGTGCGCTCCGGCTACGCCTGTTGAAAGAACTGCGGAGCTTTGAGGCTCGACCGCAACTACCTTTACGCCCGACTTTTTGGATTTAAGATATTCGCCTACGCCGGTTACCGTTCCGCCGGTGCCAACGCCCGCAACAAATATATCCACCTCGCCGTCGGTATCCTCATAAATTTCAGGACCGGTGGTATCAAAATGCGCCTTCGGGTTTGCCTCGTTTACAAACTGCCCGGGAATAAAACTGCCCGGTATCTCCTTTGCAAGCTCTTGGGCCTTTTCAATGGCGCCCTTCATTCCCTTGGCTCCATCGGTCAATACGAGTTCGGCGCCGTACGCTTTCATCAAAGTTCTGCGCTCAACCGACATAGTCTCGGGCATAACGATAATAATTCTGTATCCCCTTGCCGCCGCTACCGAGGCAAGACCTATACCGGTATTACCGCTTGTCGGCTCGATGATTACAGAGTCATTATTAAGTTTGCCTTTTTGCTCGGCGTCGTCTATCATCGCCTTGGCAATTCTGTCTTTTACCGAGCCTGCCGGGTTAAAGTATTCAAGTTTTGCAAAAATCTTTGCTTTAAGTTCATATTTCTTTTCAATGTTGGTAAGTTCCAAAAGCGGAGTTTTACCTATAAGTTTATCTGCTGATTTAAAAATGTTTGACATAATAATTTACCTCTTTCAATTGTTTATTTTATGGCGTTAAAGCCCTGTTCTAAATCTTCGATTATATCGTCGATATGTTCGGTGCCGATAGACAACCGTACGGTGGTGGGGGTTATACCCGATGCGAGCAACTCCTCCTCACTTAACTGGCTGTGGGTGGTCGATGCCGGATGAATAACAAGGGATTTCACATCGGCAACATTTGCGAGAAGCGAAAAAAGTTTAAGGCTTTCGGTAAATCTTTTCGCCTGCTCGGCGGTACCGTTTATCTCGAATGTGAATATGGAGGCGGCGCCGTTTTCAAAATACTCCTCATAAAGCTCCTTTGCTCTTCCCTCGGCAAGAGACGGGTGGTTTACCTTCTTTACAAGCGGATGATTTTTAAGGTATTCTACCACTTTAAGTGCGTTTTCGGTGTGGCGCTCTACCCTTAAAGAAAGTGTTTCGAGCCCCTGCAAAAGAAGGAACGAATTGAATGGCGAAATTGTGGCGCCCTGATCCCTTAAAAGGGTGGTCCTTGCCTTTATTATATACGCGAGGTTTCCTACCGCATCTGTAAACACAACGCCGTGGTATGAAGGATTCGGCTTTGAAAGTCCGGGAAATTTGTCGTTTTGCGCCCAGTCAAATTTGCCCGAATCAACGATAACACCGCCCATAACAGTACCGTGCCCGCCGATAAATTTTGTCGCCGAATGGACAACAATGTCGGCGCCGTATTCAATCGGGCGAAGCAAAAACGGCGTCGCGAAGGTGTTATCGACAATGAACGGAATCCCGTTTTGGTGGGCGATATCGGCTATCGCTTTAAGGTCGATAACATTCGAATTCGGGTTGCCGAGAGTTTCGGCGTATAAAAGTTTTGTGTTCGGCTTTATCGCACGGCGGAAGTTTTCGGGGTCATTCGGGTCTACAAATGTGGTTTCAAGCCCCTGCTCTTTTAGGGTGTTGGCGAGAAGATTATGCGTTCCGCCGTAGACATTCACCGATGAAACGATATGGTCGCCTGCCGTAGCGATATTTTGTATGGCATAGGATATTGCCGCCGAACCGCTTGCAACAGCCAGCGCACCGACACCGCCTTCAAGCGCGGCGATGCGCTTTTCAAAGACATCCGATGTAGGGTTCATAAGGCGTGTATAGATATTTCCGCCCTCCGAAAGCCCGAAGCGGCCTGCCGCCTGCGCCGAGTCCTTAAAAACATATGAAGTCGTCGCGTAGATGGGCACCGCCCTCGCGTCGGTGGAGGGGTCGGGATTTTCCTGCCCTACATGTATCTGTAATGTTTCAAATTTATAATCACTCATATTATATTTCCTTTCGTTTTTGAATGTGTTGATTTACAAATCGCAACATCGCCACATTCGACCGAAACGAAAGTTTTTGCGGACAAGACTTACAAAGATATTTACCGTAAAAATCGCCTCTTTCCTTACTTGTCGAGGCAATTATAGCATATAAAACCTACTTTGTCAATAGGTTTTATATGTTTTTTGGAAAATTTTTCAATTTTTGTTCAGATAAGGAAATGTTGAAACCGTTATCTGCCCGCCAAAATAGCACAAGAATAAACGGGCGGATGGTATCCGACCCTATGCGTGATAGGCTATATCAGCACAGCGAAACACGGCAGAGAGCTTTCCTCTGCCGTGTCTATATTATATTTATATACTGTAAAAATTTCCCGAATTGGTTTTTTGGTTATCGATTATATCTTGAAGTGAGGTGGCGGAAAGGTAGTTTTGAACGACATCGAGGAGCCCCTGCCAGACGGGGAGCGTTGCGCATTCAAAACGCCTTTGGCAGGTGTTTTCCCCTTCAAGGCAGGAAACCGGCGCCATACTGCCCTCGGTAGCTATTAGTATTTCCCAAACGGTATAGTCCTTTGCAGGCTTTGAAAGCCTATATCCGCCGCCGAAACCGCGAGAGGTAACAAGGAGCCCTGCGTGATTGAGTATAGGGATAATTTGCTCCAAATATTTTTTAGATATATCCTGCCGTTTGGCAATTTCCTTAAGGGGAACAAAGCCGTCGCCCGAATGCTCGGCTAAGTCAATCATCATCCGAAGCGCGTATCTGCCCCTTGTTGATATCATCATAAAATCAGCCCCTTGTTTAAGAGTATACCCAATTATACCATAGGTTTAGTAGGTTTTCAAGAATGGATTTTCAAGACGGCAAGGAACGAGCTTTGAATATTTTACAAAAATTATTGACATTTTGATAATCGGTGATATAATTGTAATATAAATTTAAAAAGACAGTGAGAAAGAAAAGTACCGATACAGTTTGGCTTTCAGTGAGTCGCAGGCAGTGAAAATGCGGCAGTACGGGTTTCGGGAAGAACACTTTTTAGTCGCAATCTGAAAAGGAAAACCTTAGTAGGTGCGCCGCATATCGGAGCGTTATCGCCGAAAACAGTTTAATGCTGTTGAGTTGACCGCTTTTGCGGTAAATCGGGTGGCACCGCGGATAATGATTTTTACGCCTATTCGTCCTGATATTTTCGGGATGATAGGCGTTATTTTTATTTTATTTTTTGGAGTGGATATTATGAAGCACACCGACATTTATGAGATTTTTAATGACAGCGCATTCATCGGCAAGACGGTTACGGTTTGCGGTTGGGTAAGAACATCAAGGGATTCGAAAAATATGGCGTTTTTGGAACTTAATGACGGAACAACCCTTAAACACCTTCAAATTGTTATCGACAAGGAAAAGTTAAACGACATCGCCGAGTTTATGAAACTCGGAACATCCTTGAAGGTTACGGGAGAGGTTGTTAAGTCGGTTGTTGCGGCGGACAGTGTTGAAATTAACGCTGAAGAAATTTCGGTTTTGGGCGTTTGTCCTCCCGAGTATCCGCTTCAAAAGAAAAGGCATACGCTTGAGTATCTCAGAACAATCCCCGCGTTAAGGGTCAGAACAAATACTTTTAACGCCGTTTTCCGTGTTCGTTCGGTAGTTTCGGCTTCCATTCACGAGTTTTTCCAATCAAGGCATTACACCTATATCCACACTCCGCTTATAACCGCGAGCGACTGTGAGGGCGCGGGCGAGATGTTCCGCGTTACCACGATAGGCGTTGAGGACGGATTTAAATCGCAGGATGAGGCGGACGCCGCCGATTTCTTCGGTCGCCGCGCGGCGCTTTCGGTTTCGGGACAGTTAGAGGGCGAAGTAGCCGCAATGGCGCTCGGAAAAATTTACACATTCGGTCCCTCCTTCCGCGCCGAAAAGAGCAACACGCCAAGGCATGTTGCGGAGTTTTGGCATGTTGAGCCCGAGGTTGCGTTTGCGGAACTTCCCGATATAATTGAGATTGCGGAAGACCTTATAAAGCACATTATAAACGCAGTCCTCGAAAAGTGCCCCGACGAACTGAAATTTTTCGACGCCCATTTTGAAAAAGGTCTTATTGAAAAACTTAAAACGGTTGCGAGCCATAACTTTGCGGTTATGACCTACACCGAGGCAATAGAAAAATTAAAGGCGAGCGGAGAAAAATTCAATTACCCCGTTGAATGGGGACTTGATCTTATGACCGAACACGAAAGATACCTTTCGGAGCAGATTTGCAAAAAACCGGTTTTCCTTACCGATTACCCGAAGGAAATAAAATCTTTCTATATGAAACAAAATCCGGACGGCAAAACTGTTGCCGCAACCGACCTTTTGGTGCCGGGCGTCGGCGAGATAATCGGTTGCTCCGAGCGTGAGGCAGACCTCGACAAGCTTCTTGAAGCGATGAAGGCAAGAAATATGAATATTGATGACTACGCCGATTATATTTCGCTTCGTAAATTCGGCTCGGTACCGCACAGCGGATTCGGTTTAGGGCTTGAAAGAATAATTATGTATGTTACCGGCGTACAGAATATAAGAGATGTTATTCTCTATCCGAGAACCGTAGGCTCAATTTCTTAAAGGAGGAAACAAAAATGGCAGAATATATTTGCAAACTCGATGTTTTACAAACCCAAAAGGCCATTCGTTCGCTTCGCCACCGCTTTGAAGAAAATCTTTGCGACGCGCTTAACCTTACAAGGGCTTCGGCTCCCCTGTTTGTTAAAAAAGGCAGCGGACTTAACGATGACCTTAACGGTGTTGAGCGACCCGTAAGTTTCGATATTTTGGAAACGGGTGAAATAGTTGAGGTTGTGCATTCCCTCGCCAAATGGAAAAGAATGGCGCTCGGGAAATACGGGTTCCCAGTTCACACCGGGCTTTACACCGATATGAACGCCATACGCAGGGACGAAAAATGCGATAACATCCATTCCCTTTATGTTGACCAGTGGGACTGGGA
>DEWC01000114.1:0-15749 GCA_002363095.1 Ruminococcaceae bacterium UBA3220
ACTATACCGAGGAAATCGGCGAAGCAGCATTCTACGGACCTAAACTCGATGTTAATGTACATCCGGCGGTAGGCGCCGAATACACCCTTTCGACCTGCCAACTCGATTTCTGCCTGCCGGCGAAATTCAATCTTACTTATGTCGATAAAGACGGAAGCAATAAAACCCCGGTCGTTCTTCACAGAGCCATTTTAGGCAGTCTTGACCGTTTTATGGCATATCTTATTGAGGAAACAAAGGGCGTCTTCCCGTTATGGATAGCTCCGCTTCAGGTTAAGATTTTGCCCGTTTCCGAAAAGAGTATGGAATATGCCGAAAAGGTGTTCGAAAGATTAAAGAACGAGGGAATTAGGGTAATGCTTGACGACCGCAACGAAAAAATCGGATATAAAATCCGTGAGGCGCGTCAGGTTGACCGTGTTCCGTATATGCTCATATTGGGTCAGCAGGAAATTGAGGAGGGCACCGTTTCGGTTCGAGACCGCGCAACCGACCAAACCCATGCTATGTTGCTTGATGAATTCATATTAAAAATCAAGCAGGAAATTAAAGAAAAGAAACGATAAAAAACAAAAAGGGGCGGTATACCGCCCTTTTTGATTGCCGGAGAAGAAAATGTACGATAATTTTGCATACTTTTACGATAAATTGATGAGGAATGCCGACTATGATAAACGAACGGCATATGTTCTTTCCCTTTTTAAGCAATTTGACAGAAAGCCCGCACTTTTACTTGACCTTTGTTGCGGAACGGGCACCTTCTCCGAAGCCTTTTCAAAGGACGGCATATCGGTTATCGGGGTAGATATTTCGGAGGATATGTTATCGCTCGCAAATGAAAAAGCAACCGAAAACGGCACAAACACACTGTATCTTCATCAGGACGCAAAAGAGCTTGACCTCTACGGTACGGTCGACGGCGCTGTTTGCCTTATGGACAGCCTGAATCACATAACCGACTATGCCGATTTTTGCGAGGCGATTAAAAGGGTGTCGCTTTTTCTTGAAAAGGACAGATTGTTCATTTTCGACCTTAATACCGAATATAAAGCCGAGAGTATTCTCGGGAATAACGCCTTCGTTTTTGAGGAGAACGGTGTTTTTCTCTCTTGGCAAAACGATTACGATAAAAAGAAAAAAACGAATACCATTTATCTTGACTTTTTTGCCGAAGAAGGCGACGGCATTTACCGAAGAAAGAGCGAAGAAATAGCCGAAAGGGCATATACCGGTGATGAGATTGAAAGGGCGCTTACGAAAGCGGGACTTAAAATCGAAGCTGTATATGAGGATATGAAAAAAACGCCCCCGACAGCCACCTGTCAAAGAGCGTTTTATGTTACACGCAAGTTATAAAAGATTTATAAGTTCATCCGCAGTCAGTTTGACTTCGCGACAACTGCCGATTTTTTCGGGCAGCAGGAATACTATCCTGCTGTCCTTGTTCTTTTTATCAAGAATACAGGCGTTTGCGATATCCTCTTTTGAAAAGGGGATTTCAAAGTAAAGCCCCGAGCTTTTGACGGCGTTTTCAATTGATTGGGCGGTATTTTTATTGCAAAAACCGAGTTTTTCGGATATTTTTGCTTCGATAACCGTGCCCATTGCGACGGCGTTTCCGTGCATTATCGAAAAGCCGCTTAAGAGTTCGATGGCGTGGGCAACGGTATGCCCTGCATTGAGGATATTCCGTATCCCTTTTGTGTCAAACTCGTCTTGTTCAACTATTTCCTTTTTTAAGGCGAGACAGTCGAAAATAACACTTTCTATGTTTTGTTTGACGGCGCCTTTTGAAATATAATCAAAAATCGGCAAATCCTTAATTATATTGCATTTTATAACTTCGCCCATTCCGCAGGCGAAAATATCATCGGGTAGATTTTTTATAATATCGGTGTCGATAATAACAAGTTTCGGCTGTTTAAAGGCACCGCAAAGATTTTTACCTGCTTTAAGGTCTATGGCGGTCTTTCCTCCTACTGATGAATCAACCGCCGAAAGGAGGGTGGTCGGCATTTGTACAATAGGGACCCCACGCATATAAAGTGCAGAAGCCAAGCCTCCCATATCTCCGGGAACGCCGCCTCCGAGCGTCAAAAAGAGATCGTTTCTCTTAAAACCTTTAAGAGCGGCAAACTCTAAAATTTCAGATAAAACGCTTATGTTTTTTGAGGCCTCACCGTTTTTAAAAACGAATTTTTCGGCGGAAAAACCCTCGCGATTAAGGCTTTCGGTTATTTCCTCACCATAAAGGCGGTCAACAATATCGTCGGTTATAATAAAAACCTTTTTTGTCGGGCAAAACGGTAATAAAAGTTCGGCAACCTTTTCTTTTAAGCCGGCGCCCAAAAGAATATCGTATTTTTCGGTGGTGTTAACGGTCATCTTTTGCATTTTATCATATTCTCCCCGTTTTTTAATAACATAGTAATTATAATGTAAGCAACCTGCGTAGTCAATAAAAAACTTGAATTTTCCGCTGTTTTAATATATAATATTCCGTGTATATGCATAGGAGGTGGGATTCTATGAAAAACAATAGAATAGGCACTTTATTCTATTCTGTTTTCGTCAGCGTCTTTTGTCTTTTCAAAACGAGAAAAAAACTGATGATTTCCTGTATTTCGATTATGCTTGCCTTGATAATCGGATTATGTTGTTCCTGCACGATGAATACTAAACAGGGCACGAAAAGTGAGAAGAAAACCGTTTCAAAAACCGTTTCGAAAACCGTTTCCGAGCCTGAGCCCGATAAGATTGAGGAAATTGAACCCGAGCCGGAGCCGGAGCCCGAGCCCGAACCCGAGCCGGAACCGGAACCGGAACCGACGCCAACGGTTGAGGTCGAGCAGAAAATGCCCGAAAACAATATAAGAAACAGTATAAATGTTGTTCCGGGCGGAAAATCAAACACAAACCCCGATGACAACGATTTTCTCGACGCTCTTATATATACCGGCTATAACATAAATAAGCACCGGAGCGACGGGCTTATGTGGATTTATATTTTAGCGGCTGAAAAAAGAGCAAAGGGCTGGCTTTCAAATATCACCTATAATTTCGGATGCACGGGTTATGAAACCGACGCAAACGGTAAGCCGAATATTTCGAGATTTGAGCATGGCGGTCTTGTTTGCGCTTCGTATGCAACCTATGTTTACTTTAATTATCTGCCGAATGTTGTCGGAATAGATGTTTCAAAACTTGCGAAACCCGCAGACCCGCAAAAAGCCCAGCAATGGTATCTTGCAGGTCAAAAATGGATTGCCGACGGCTATTCGAAGTCCATTAACTGGACCGCGAGAATGAACGGTACCCATACCGTTTTTGAACCGGCGGAGCCTATACCGATAGGTTCGCTTATGCTTACGCAGGATTTTAACAACCGAAACGGACATGCGACACATATAAGCATTTATGCCGGCTATAAAAACGGCTACCACTGGGTAACCCATGTAGGGAATACAAACGGTCCCGAATTTTGCGCTATGGAGAGGATGAGTTGCGGACCCGATCCGCAATGGCCCCTTGCAATAATAACAACACCGAACGGTATTGTAAAAACAAGTTAGGAGAAAATGTTATGAATATTGAACTGTTAAAACTGCTTTCGAAAAACGCCAGAAGAAGTGAAGAGGATTTGGCAACTATGCTCGGCGTCTCGGCAGACGAGATAAAAAAAGAAATCAAGGAAATGGAGAAAAAAGGGTATATATGCGGATACAAGGCGGTAATTGACTGGGACAAAATCAATACCGCGAGCGTTTCTGCGATTGTGGATTTGAATGTTGTGCCGAAGGCGGGCTTCGGATTTGAGGAAGTCGCCGAAAAAATAGCCTCATTCAGTGAGGTGGAGGCGGTTTATCTTATGTCGGGCGTTTATGACCTTACGGTTGTAGTAAAGGGGAAAACGCTCCAGGATGTCGCCCGTTTTGTCGCAAGAGAACTTGCTCCGATGGAAACGGTAACCTCAACTTCAACCCATTTTGTCATGCGCAGATACAAGGAAATGGATGTCTTGCTTAACAATGCCGAGAAAGACGGTAGGGGGCAGTTGTTCATATGATGGATTATTCTTCAATACTAAATAAAACGGTAACCGAGATTAAGCCATCCGGAATAAGAAAGTTTTTTGATATCGCCGCGACTATGGACGATGTTATTTCGCTAAGCATAGGCGAGCCCGATTTTCAGACCCCTTGGGAGGTAAGAAAGGCGGGCATAACATCCCTTGAACGCGGAAAAACAAAATATACGTCCAACAAGGGTCTTGACGAACTTCGCGAAGAGATATCGAAATACCTTAGAAGGAAGTATAATATTTCTTACGACGCGGCTACTCAAATTCTCGTAAGCGTCGGCGGAAGCGAGGCTATAGATGTTGCGATAAGGGCTATCGTTTCTCCGGGAGATGAGGTTATTATTCCCCAGCCATCGTATGTTTGTTATGAGCCTATGACCCGTATTGCCGGCGGAATCCCGGTAATCATCGAAACAAAAGCCGAGGATGAGTTTAAGCTTACAAGAAAGCAACTTGAAGAGGCGATAACCGATAAAACAAAACTGCTCATTTTGCCGTATCCTTGCAATCCTACCGGCGGAGTTATGGAAAGGCAAGACCTTGAAGCCATTGCCGATGTTTTAAAGGATACCGATATAATGGTAATTTCGGACGAGATTTATTCCGAACTTACCTTTACGGGGAACGGTCATATTTCTCCTGCGAGTATCGACGGTATGTATGAGCGTACCGTAACCGTTAACGGCTTTTCCAAGGCGTTTTCGATGACAGGCTGGCGATTAGGTTATGCCTGCGGACCCGAAGAGGTTATGAAGCAGATAGTAAAAATACATCAGTTTGCCATTATGTGCGCGCCTACCGTTTCGCAGTACGCCGCCGTTTGGGCGCTTAAAAAGTGCGATGAAGATGTTAAGGAAATGTACAATGAATATAACCGTCGCAGAAGGCTTATCACAAAAGGCTTTAACGATATAGGACTCTCATGCCGTGAGCCGAAGGGCGCGTTTTATGCTTTTCCTTCGATTAAATCAACAGGGCTTTCAAGTGAAGAATTTTGTGAACAACTGCTTCAAAAATATCATGTTGCCGTTATCCCCGGAACCGCGTTTGGCAAGGGCGGCGAAGGATTTATCAGGGCTTCCTACTGTTACAGCACCGACCATATTATCGAGGCGCTTAAACGAACGGGAGAGTTTGTCGAGTCTCTGAAAAAAGCATAATCTACGGAATTTAAGGAGATTTATGGATAACAATTCAAACAGGAAAGACTATGAAGAGTATTTTTCTCATATCGAAAAGTCTTTATACGAAAAAAAAGAAAAGACTCCTTTAAGGGCAAATTCCGTCCGTAAGCCGCTTGTAAAAAAGAAAACAACGGTTTTGAATGTGCCGCTGCTTATAAAGGCGGCTGCGATAGTTCTTGCGGTTGTTTTAGTTTTCGTTTTTGCCTTTTCGCTTAAATCCTGCAAAAAAACCGATAAAAAATCCGCTCTTGATAAAACCGTTGCGGTTACCGCCGAAAAAGAAGAAAAGAAACCGATTTTTGCCAAAGAGGACGACGGTTTAATTAAACTCGGCGAGGATATTAACAGTAAAGCCGTCGTTTTTATCGACGCCTATAAAAACCGTATCGTCGCCGGCAAGAATATGTATGAAAAGATGTATCCGGCTTCTACGACCAAGATTATGACATTGCTTGTCGCGGTGGAAAACATCAAGGATTATAGCGATACCTTTAAGATGACAAACACCATAACCGACCCGCTTTACCGGGCTGAGGCAACCGTTGCGGGATTTTCGGCGGGCGAGGTAATAAATATGAAAGACCTCATCTACGGAACGATACTTCCTTCGGGAGGCGACGCGGCACTGGGGCTTGCGGTAAAGATTTCGGGCAGTGAGCAGGAGTTCGTCAAGCTTATGAACGAAAAAGCGAAAGAACTTAAACTTACATCAACCCATTTTACAAATTGCACCGGGCTTTTTGATGCCGACCATTATACCACCGCTTACGATATGTCGGCTATACTTCGGGAGGCTATGCAAAACCCGCTTTGCAAGGAGGTTTTGTCGACCTATAAATACACAACGAGCAAAACCGAAAAGCACCCCGACGGAATAGAGCTTGAAAGCACTATGTTTAAGTATATGTACGGCACCGAACCCGAAAACGCCACGATTTTAGGCGGAAAAACGGGATATGTCGGCGAATCGGGATTTTGCCTTGCCTCGTTCGGAGAGGGAAAAAACGGAAAGGAGTATGTTTGCGTAACCCTTTCTGCGCCAACCCGTTGGCCGGGTATATTTGACCAGATTAACATTTATAAGAAGTACACAAAGGAGAATGAAAAATGAATATAGTTTGTCTTGATATGGAGGGCGTTTTGGTCCCCGAAATATGGATAGCGTTTGCTGAGGAGACCGGCATACCCGAACTTAAACTCACCACCCGCGATGAGCCCGATTACGATAAACTTATGAAATACAGACTTAAAGTTTTAAAAGAGCATAATTTGGGACTTAATGAAATTCAGGCGGTTATCAAAAAAATCGACCTTATGGACGGCGCAAAGGAGTTTATGGATAAACTGCGCAGGATAACCCAGGTTATCATTTTAAGTGATACATTTGAGCAGTTTGCGACACCGCTTATGGAAAAACTCGGCTGGCCGACCATTTTCTGCAATACCCTTGAGGTAGGCGAAAACGGCGAGATTACAGGCTATAAAATGCGATGCGAGAAGTCGAAACTCACCACCGTTAAGGCGCTTCAGTCAATCGGGTTTGAAACGATAGCCTCGGGCGACAGTTTTAACGACCTCGGTATGATTGAAAATTCAAAGGCGGGATTCTTGTTCAAGTCGACCGATAAAATTAAGGCGGATTATCCGCATATCCCTGCGTTTGAAACCTATGATGAATTGTTTGAAGCAATAAAAAAAGCACTTTAATTTTATCCCGGAGCAAAAAAATGACAAAGATTTATTTAGTAAGGCATTGCGAAGCGGTCGGAAATCAGTTGAGGCTTTTTCAAGGCTCGGTTAATCTTGATATTACTCCGCTTGGTGCGAAACAACTTGAATATGTAACCGAAAGGTTTAAGGATATAAAGATAGACGCTATTTATACGAGTCCGCTTATCCGTGCCCAAAAAACCGCTTTTGCAGTTTTGGGTGAAAGGGTAATGGATGTAAAAATCGATAATGAACTGCGTGAAATAAACGCGGGAGTATTCGACGGTAAGCCCTTTAAGGAAACCTTCGAGGCGAACAGAGAAATGGCTCAGGCTTGGTATGAGCATCCGCAGGATTTTGCCCCCGAGGGCGGCGAGAGTATGAGGGACGCTTACGAGCGGATTTATAAAGCGGTAAAGAAAATCGCCGACGAAAACCGCGATAAAACGGTCGTTCTTGCCATTCACGGCGGTGTTATACGTTGTCTTATGGCGCGTTTTATCTACGGAACCGTCGAAAAACTCGGAGATGTTCCATGGGCTGAAAATACCGCCGTTTCTCTTCTTGCGTATGAAGACGGAAAATTCACCGTCGAATATAAAAATGATACCTCCCATCTTCCCGAGGAATATCTTCCCGTAAGAAACCGCCTTTCATCTTTTATGACAAAGGATAATGAATAATGGTTATCATGGGCGTTGATTTAGGAGTGGCACGAACAGGTATCGCCGTTTCGGACGAGGGCGAAAAATTTGCCTTCCCAAAAGGTGTTATAAGGGAATATAACACCGATAAACTTATATCGAAAGTCTGTGAAAAGGCGAGGGAATATAAGGCAGGGCTGATAGTTGTCGGGCTCCCTAAAAATATGGACGGAACCTTGGGCGAGCGGGCAAAAGTTTGTTCGGAAATCGCCCTTAAAATAGGCAAGAAAAGCGGCATTGAAACAGTTCTTTACGACGAGCGTTGCACCACCGTTGAGGCTTATAACCTTCTTGATATGAATGATACCTTCGGCAAAAAGCGAAAACAAACGGTTGACGCCGTTGCCGCCACGGTCATTCTTGAAGATTATATTTCGTATCGAAAAAACAAACGGCTTTTCGATTCCCAAAAGCAAACCCTCGATACTTTTTTATCGACAAACGCGATTACAAAAGAACAGTATGAAAAGAGTCTTAACGGACTTAAAGAAAAGATGAATATATGAAAAAAAGAGTTCAGCGGGCATCTGCCTTCTGAACTCTCTTCTTTTATTGTGCGTTTTGTCTTTGTCGAGGGTAATCCGAGTTTTTACAGCGATAAAACATCATTCATATCGTAAAGACCGTTTGACTTTGACACAATAAATTTAGCCGCTCTTAATGCACCCATCGCAAAAACTTCCTTTGAAAAGGCGCTGTGGGAAATGGTTATAACCTCGTCGTTTCCCGCAAAGATTACATCGTGTTCTCCTACAATTGTTCCGCCTCTTACCGAGTGGATGCCTATTTCGTTTTTCGGGCGTTTTTCTCGCTTTGAATGGCGGTCGTATTCATAAGAATACTTTCCGTCGTTGACCGAATTAACGGCGTCTGCAAGCATCAACGCCGTCCCCGAGGGAGCGTCAAGTTTTTGATTATGGTGCTTTTCGATTATTTCAACATCAAAGTCATCCCCTAAAACTTCGGACGCCTTTTTAACGAGTGAGGATAAAAGGTTTATCCCGAGCGACATATTCGCGGTGAAGAATACGGGTATTTCTTTTGAGGTTCCTTTTATGATATTTATCTGTTCGGGTGAATAGCCGGTCGTCGCAAGAATGCAGGGGATTTTGTTTTGTTTTGCAAATTTCAGTATATCGCCAAGCAATGAAGGATTTGAGAAATCAATTATAACATCGGGAAGGATATTTACATTCGCAAAACTTTCAAAAACAGGGAATTTACATTCGGCGTTAAATCTGTCAACACCGCAAACAACCTTGAAATCCTCATTTGTCTCACTTAGCGCGGCTATTTTTTTGCCTACATGACCGGACGCGCCGGAAAGTAATATTTTCAACATCTTTTTTATTCCTTTAATCTTAGAATATAAGTCCCATTTCGGTGAGTTTTGATTTTATAAGTTCAATATTTGCTTTATTTGTAGGGCATAGAGGAAGACGAAGCGGTCCTGCCTCCATACCGAGTATGTTCATTGCCTCTTTAACGGGAATAGGATTAACATCGCAGAACATAGCGTTCATAATTCCCGTAGCCCTTACCTGCATATTGCTTGCTTTTTGCTTGTCGCCGTGCAGGTATTCGCGACAAAGTTCGTGCATATACGAGGGCATAATATTCGATAAAACCGATATAACGCCTATTCCGCCTAACGACATAATGGGCACTGTCTGGTCGTCGTTGCCCGAATATATATCGAGGTCATCGCCGCAGAGATACTTTGTTTCGGCAACGCTCGAAAGGTCTCCGTTTGCCTCTTTGACCGCAACAATATTCGGGTGCTTTGAAAGTTCTTTGTAGGTTTGGGGCTTTATCGCAACCCCCGTTCTTGAGGGAACATTGTAGAGAATTATCGGCTTGTTCACCCTGTCGGCAATGTAGTTATAATGGTTAACAAGTCCTGTCTGCGAAGCCTTGTTGTAGTAGGGCGCTACCATCAAAAACGCATCGGCGCCCGCCTTTTCGGCGTCGGAGCATAACTCTACCGAATAAACGGTATCGTTACTGCCGGTCCCGGCGATTATGGGCACACGCTTGTTTGCCGCCTTTACGGCAGTCTCTATAACCTTGACGTGTTCGTCGTATCGAAGGGTCGATTTTTCGCCGGTCGTTCCGCAGATAACAAGCGCGTCAACCCCTGCCTTTATTTGTTCGTCAACAAGCCTTTCAAGTCTTTCATAGTTTACCGAGGTGTCCTTGTTCATAGGTGTTATAAGCGCGGTCGCCACACCTTCAAAAATCCTTTTTTTCATAAAAAAGCCCCCTGTAAATTTAAATGTTTATCAGTCAAAATACCCCTTTGCCGCAAGGAGTTCGGCGAGCAATACTCCGCCGCCTGCCGCACCGCGAAGCGTATTATGAGAAAGACAAACAAATTTATAGTCATACTGGGTGTCCTCGCGAAGGCGTCCGCAGGAGATTGCCATTCCGCCTTCAAGGTCGCGCTGAAGTTTAGTTTGAGGCATATCGTTCTCCTCAAAATAATTGAGGAACTGCTTCGGAGCGTGGGGAAGATTAAGGGCCTGAGGTTCACCGCTGAAATTCTTCCATATTTCCTTGATTTGCTCTTTGGTAGGTTTATTCTTGAATGTTACGAAAACCGCCGCCATATGGCCGTCGGACACAGGAACGCGAAGACACTGGGCAGTAAATTTCGGGCTGTCGGCAGGGACTATCTGTCCGTCCTTTATTTCGCCCCAGATTTTAAGCGGCTCGCATTCGCTTTTTTCTTCCTCGCCGCCGATATACGGGATAACATTATCAACGATTTCAGGCCATCTTTCAAAGGTTTTGCCGGCTCCCGAAATTGCCTGATATGTGCAAACAAGAACCTTTTCTACGCCAAACTCTTTATCGAGCGGATAAAGAGCGGGTACATAACTTTGAAGCGAGCAGTTTGATTTAACGGCGATAAATCCTTTTTTTGTGCCGAGTCTCTTTCTCTGCGCCTCGATAATCTTTATATGCTCCGAGTTAAGTTCGGGGATGACCATCGGAACATCGGGAGTTTTTCTGTTCGCCGAGTTGTTTGAGATAACCGGGCACTCCTTCTTGGCATACATTTCCTCAAGCACCATAATTTCGTCCTTTTTCATATCAACGGCGCAGAAAACGAAATCCACCTTTGAAACTATTGTATCAATATCGGCGGTTGCGTCGAAAACCTGCATACCTTTAAGGTTTTCGGGGATAGGGTCGGTCATCGCCCATCTTGAACCTATCGCCTCTTCATATGTTTTTCCGGCGCTTCTGCTGCTTGCGGCGAGAGCCGTAACCGTAAACCACGGATGGTCGGCAAGAAGAAGGGCAAATCTCTGACCTACCATACCGGTCGCGCCTATGATACCAACATTGTACTTTTTCATTTATAAATACACCTCTTAAAAGTCCGGTTTTCAAAAGACTTGAAAACCTTTAATAAATAATATATAATAATACCATTATGTGCGAGATTTGTCAATTTTTTTGAAGGGAAATTTTACTACATTTATATGAAAACAAGCGATTTTTATTACGATTTACCGGAAGAACTCATTGCCCAGACCCCGTTAGAACCGAGAAACGCTTCACGGCTTATGTATATGAACAGGGAAACAGGGGAGATAAGGCATAGGATTTTTAAAGACCTGCCCGAGTTTTTAAAGCCGGGTGATTGCCTTGTGCTTAATGACACCAGAGTTTTGCCCGCGAGGATTTTCGGCACGAGGGAAGACACCGGCGCGGTTGTTGAATTCGTCCTTTTGAAACAAAAAGAAATGCTTTTGTGGGAAGTATTGGCAGGACCCGGGAAAAAAGCGAAAACGGGCCATAAATTCCGATTTTCCGATGACCTTTCCCTGGAGGTTGTCGATGTTCTGCCCGACGGAAACAGAATGGTTAAATTCACCTGCCGCGGCGAGTTTTTTTCGGTGCTTGATAAAATAGGGCAGATGCCACTTCCGCCATATATCAAGGCAAAACTTGAGGATAAGGAAAGGTATCAAACCGTTTATTCAAGGGAATTAGGCTCCGCCGCCGCTCCGACGGCAGGGCTTCACTTTACCAAAGAAATGCTTGAAGATTTGAAGAAAAAAGGCATAAATATTGCATATGTTACCCTTCATGTAGGTCTCGGCACCTTCCGTCCCGTTAAGGTAGAGGATATAACCGAGCATCATATGCATACCGAGCATTATTCCATTTCGAAAGAAACTGCCGATATAATAAACAAAACAAAGGCAAGCGGCGGCAGGGTTATATGCGTCGGCACAACCTCCTGCAGAACGGTTGAGAGCGCAATGCAAAAGTTCGGTGAAATCAAAGAATGCTCAGATGATACCGGCATTTTCATCTATCCCGGATATGTATTTAAGTGTATGGACGGGCTTATTACCAATTTTCACCTGCCCGAAAGCACCCTTATAATGCTCGTTTCGGCGTTTGCGGGATACCATAATACAATGAACGCTTATAAAACAGCCGTCAAAGAGAAATATAGATTTTTCAGTTTTGGCGATGCAATGCTCATCGTTTAAATTTCCGTCATGCATCTATGATTCTGACATAAAATCGCATTATATTTATTGACAAATAATAGTATTTTGCATATAATATAGTTGAAAGGTGGAAGTGTTATGGCACAAACAAATGTAAATATAAGAATGGACGAGGAAACAAAAAAAGCCTTTGATGCTTTTTGCGCCGAAATAGGGCTTTCGGTAAGTTCGGCGTTCAACATCTTTGCAAAAACCGTAGTCAGAGAGCAGAGAATACCTTTTGAGCTTACAACCGAAACTCCGAATGACGAAACACGCAAGGCCATTGAAAATGTCCGTAACGGCGTAGGGCTCAGCCGTGGTTTTGCTTCGGTTTCCGAATTGATGGAGGATTTGTATGCTGACAATTAAATACGAATCCACCTTCAAAAAAGATTTCAAACGAATCGTAAAAAGGGGTTATAACATAAAACTGCTCGAAGAGGTTATCGAAATTTTGGCGAGCGAGCAGGTTTTACCCGAAAAGTATAAAGACCACTCTTTGATAGGCGATTATTCCGATTGCAGGGAATGCCACATAGCCCCTGATTGGCTGTTGATTTACAAAATCAACAACAACGAATTGATACTTTATCTTACAAGAACCGGCACACACAGTGATTTATTCTGATTTTCCACGCCGAAAACATAATTGCCGGTCGACATGATTTAATAAGTTGTTATGTTAGATTTTCCATATATTATACGCATAATATGTTGACAAATGTTAATAATATGAGTATAATATAGTTGAAGGAGTTGAATATTATGGCAAAAGTATCAACAAATGTTACTATTGATGAAACAACAAAAAAGCAGGCTCAGGTTTTGCTTGCCGATTTCGGAATGGATTTGTCTACAGCCGTAAACATCTTTTTAAAGCAGATGGTTTATGAGGGCTCTTTCCCGTTTTCTATCACAAGAGAGGTGCCCAACACCGTAACCCTTGCGGCAATGAAAGAAATTGAAGAAATGAAAAAACATCCCGAAGCATATAAAACCTATAAAAATGTTGATAAGATGGTGGAGGATATTTTAGGTGAAGTATGAAATCAAGCCGTCTAATCAATTCAAAAAGGACTTGAAACTTGCCGAAAAGCGGGGATACAAAATCAAACTCGTTGCCGATGTGATTAAGAAGTTAGCAAACGGAGAAGCCCTTGAAGCGAAATACAAAGACCATCAGTTGTCCGGCAATTTCGGTTTTTGCCGTGAATGTCATATTCAGCCCGATTGGCTTTTGATATATGAAATTGACGGCGATGAATTGCTTTTGTACCTGTTAAGAACCGGTACACACAGTGATTTATTCTAAGCCTTGGCTTACCATTCATAAGGACAAAAAGCCTGATAAAAGGCTAAATTCGGTCTTTTTACGGCTTGTTGTCCTTGCAAGGCGCCAGCCTTGCGTCGTCTGTCGCACCGAAAAATCCACGAATTTTTCTCTTTTTCAGGTGCGAAGCAGTTTTGTATGAAGCATAATTCTTGTATCTTTGAAGCTGAGAAACGCCGATATACTGGCGTATTTCAAGTTTCGATGCAAAAAAGGACGGGAATTTTGCCATCCAAAACCATTTTGTCCTTATGGATGGTAAGCCTTTATCCGGAGGAAAAATGTATAAACTTATAAAAAACGAAAAAAGCGCCAGAAGAGGCGAGTTTATAACAAATCGGGGAACAGTTCAGACCCCGGCATTTATGAATGTTGCAACGGCGGGAGCC
Source organism: Ruminococcaceae bacterium UBA3220 (assembly GCA_002363095.1). GTDB lineage: Bacteria > Bacillota > Clostridia > Oscillospirales > Acutalibacteraceae > UBA737. Next base: position 13,916 of record DEWC01000114.1, read on the forward strand.
ATAAAGGGCGCCGTCTCCGCAACCGACCTTAAAACTTTAGGCTGTCAGGTTATGCTTTCCAATACCTATCACCTGCATGTCCGCCCGGGCGACGAGGTCGTAAGAGATTGTGGCGGATTACATAAGTTTTCCACATGGGACGGACCTATTTTGACCGACAGTGGCGGTTTTCAGGTTTTTTCGCTCGCAAAACTGCGCCAAATCACCGAGGAGGGCGTTACCTTTAACAGTCATATTGACGGCAGAAAGATTTTTATGGGACCCGAGGAGAGTATGCAAATCCAGTCGAATTTAGGCTCCACCATTGCCATGGCGTTTGATGAGTGTGTGGAAAACCCGGCTGAATACAGTTACGCCAAAGAGTCCTGCGAGCGAACTACGCGCTGGCTTATCCGCTGTAAGCAAAAAATGGCGGAATTAAACCGCCTTGATACAACCGTAAACCCCGAACAGATGCTTTTCGGCATAAATCAGGGTTGCACCTATAACGACCTTCGTATAGAACATATGAAAAGGATAGCCGAGCTTGACCTTGACGGCTACGCCGTGGGCGGTCTCGCGGTAGGGGAACCTACCGAGGTTATGTATGATGTTCTCGAAAATGTTTGTCCCGTGATGCCCGATGATAAAATCCGATATCTAATGGGCGTCGGAACGCCCCTCAATATCCTTAACGCCGTTGAGCGCGGCATCGACCTTTTTGACTGCGTTATGCCGAGTAGGAACGCCAGGCACGGTCATCTTTTCACCTCAAAGGGCATTATCAACATAAATAACAATAAATATGAGAAGGATATGTCGCCGATAGACGACGAGTGCGGCTGTCCTGTTTGTCGGCGGTATAGTAGGGCTTATATACGCCACCTCTTAAAGGCGGGCGAAATGCTCTCACAACGCCTCCTTGTTATGCACAATTTGTGGTTTTATAATCACCTTATGGAAGATATCCGAAACGCCCTTGATAACGGTAATTTTGCCGAATTCAAAAGGGAAAAAGAAGAAATCTACGGAAGAAGGGTGTAATTTTTAACCCCCGGGTCAAATTTGACCCGGGGGTTTGCTGCTGAATAACCCATATTTTCCTTGAATTATACAACATATTGTGTTATACTTAATTAGATATTTTCAAAATATTGCTTATAAAGGATAGGTGATTTCCATGAAATGTCCGTATTGCGCGTATGAAGAGAGTAAGGTTATCGATTCAAGACCTACCGACGAGGGCGAAAAGATTCGCCGCCGCAGAGAGTGTCTTAAATGCGGTAAGAGATTTACTACCTACGAAATGATAGAAAGCCTGCCGGTCATAGTTATAAAGCGCGACCGCTCGCGTGAGCAGTTTGACCGCACGAAACTTATGAACGGAATGCTTCGTGCCTGCGAGAAGAGACCTGTTTCGATAGATGTTCTCGAAAAAGCCATCGACGAAATTGAGGCTACTATTCAAAACTCGCTTGACAGAGAGGTTACGAGCGAAAAAATCGGCGAACTCACCATGGAAAAACTAAAAGCAATAGACGAAGTGGCTTATGTAAGATTTGCTTCGGTTTACCGCCAGTTTAAGGACATAAGCACCTTTATGGGCGAACTTGAAAAGCTTATAAACAGCACAAAATAGAGTGAGAAATGAAATGAACGAAAATGAACTTTTGGCGGAGTTGTTATTGCCGAACATCGACAAAACTCCCGAATATTATGAGAGTAAGTATCCCGTAAGGGATTTGCCGGAGGGAGCAAGGGTGACGAGAATAGCGCCCAGCCCTACCGGCTATCTCCATTTGGGCACCCTCTTTACCGCCCTTGTAAACCGCATAACCGCTACAACGAGCGGCGG
>DEWC01000114.1:15927-26797 GCA_002363095.1 Ruminococcaceae bacterium UBA3220
GAAAAAGGTGAATACGCGCCTTATCAGCAGTCAAAAAGAGCCGAAATTTATCAGACTTATGTAAAAGACCTTTTAAGAAAGGGACTTGCATACCCCTGCTTTTGCACCGCCGGGGACTTAGAGGCGGTACGAAAAGAGCAGGAAGCGCAAAAGATACGCACGGGCTATCACGGCGAATTTGCCAAGCACAGGAATATAACTTATACCGAGGCGAAGGCGCTTATAGACGAAGGAAAACCCTATGTTATCCGCCTTAAATCGGGCGGAAGCGAGGAAAACCGTATAACATTCGAGGATATGATAAAGGGCAAGATAGAAATGCCTCAGAATGATGAGGATTTCGTGCTTCTGAAATCGGACGGTATCCCCACATATCACTTTGCTCACGCGATTGACGACCACCTTATGCATACCACCCATGTTATGCGTGGCGACGAGTGGATTTCCTCAACGCCTAAGCATATAGAACTGTTTAAGATTTTGGGCTTTAAGGTGCCGAAATACGCCCATATTTCGCCGATTATGAAGCTTGATAACGGCGCAAAGCGTAAAATCTCGAAGCGCAAAGACCCCGAAGCGGCGGTTCATTTCTTCATTGAAGAGGGATATGAGCCGATAAGTGTTATCGAGTATCTTATGACCGTTGCCGCCTCCGATTTTGAGGATTGGCGCAGGGCAAATCCCGACGCCGATTACAAGACTTTTAAGTTTAATCTTAAAAAGATGTCGGTTTCGGGCGCGCTCTTTGACCAAAATAAACTAAACGATATAAGCAAGATAATCATTTCAAAAATGAATTCTTCCGAGGTTTTCGATAAGGTTTCGGCTTGGGCAAAGGAATTTGATAAAGAATTCTTTGAAATTCTTTCGAAAAATCCCGATTATTCGAAATCGGTCTTTGCAATTGACCGCGACGGCGCACCGAAACCGCGCAAGGATATCGCAAAATGGAATGAGGTAAAAGAATTTTATTCCTATATGTTCGCCGAGTTTTTCGTTCCCGATTACACCATGCCCGAAAATCTTGAAAAATCCGATATTAAGGCATTTTTGAACCGTTACATTTCGGTTTATGACCCCGCTGACGACCGACAGGGCTGGTTTGAAAAAATAAAATCGCTCGCTCCCGAATTCGGTTTCGCCGCCGACACAAAGGAGTATAAAGCGACCCCCGAGAACTTTAAGGGCAGCGCAGGGGACTTAAGCACCGTACTTCGAATTGCCGTAACAGGGCGCAGAAACACCCCCGACCTTTGCAGTATTATGCGAGTTCTCGGTAAAGAGGAATGTTTAAAGCGAATTAACAAGACGATTGAGGTTTTATAAAATATGGATGAAAAAGTATTAAATGAAGAGGCAAAGCCCTCCAATTTTATTCATGATTTTATTGATGAGGATTTAAGAAACGGCGTTTATTCCGAAATTCAGACCCGTTTTCCGCCTGAACCGAACGGCTATCTTCATATCGGGCACGCAAAGGCTATCTGCATTGACTTCGGAACAGCCGAAAAATACGGCGGAAAATGCAACCTCCGTTTTGACGACACAAACCCGACGAAAGAAGATGTCGAGTATGTTGACGCCATAAAAGAGGATATCGCGTGGCTCGGTTTTAAATGGGATAACATCTATTACGCATCCGATTATTTTGATTTTATCTATGAATGTGCTATTAAACTCATTAAAAAAGGTCTCGCTTTTGTCGATGAGTCTACCCCCGAGCAGATAAAAGAGATGCGCGGCACTCTTACCGAAGCCGGAACCGAAAGTCCTTTCAGAAACCGCCCCGTAGAAGAAAATTTAAAACTTTTTGAGCGTATGACAAGCGGAGAAATTGAAGAAGGGAAAATGGTGCTTCGCGCTAAAATTGATATGGCTTCTTCAAATCTTAATATGCGCGACCCGATTATTTACAGGGTCTTAAAGGCGTATCACCATAAAACGAAGGATAAATGGTGCGTCTATCCGATGTACGATTTTGCCCATCCGCTGTCCGACGCCAAAGAGGGGGTAACCCATTCACTTTGCTCTCTCGAATTCGAAAACCACCGACCGCTCTATAACTGGGTTTTGCAGGCGTGCGAGATTAAAAATCCGCCCCGTCAGATAGAGTTTGCAAGAATGAATGTAAACTACACCCTTACAAGCAAAAGAAAATGTTTAAAGCTTGTCGAGGATAAACTCGTAAGCGGTTGGGACGACCCGAGAATGGCAACCATCTGCGGAATGAGGAGAAGAGGATACCCGAGCGAAGCGGTGCGCGCCTTTGTCGAAAAAATAGGTGTTTCAAAGGCAAACAGCACTATCGACTATGCTTTGCTTGAATCCTGCGTTCGGGATTATCTTAACGAAAATGCCGATAGGGCAATGGCGGTGCTTCGCCCCTTAAAGGTGGTAATCGATAACTATCCCGAAGGCAAAACCGAGGAAATAGAGGTTGATATAAACCCGAACAAGCCCGAAAAAGGCAGGAAAAAAGTAACCTTTTCAAGAGAAATCTATATCGAAAAAGAGGATTTTTGTCTTAACCCTCCCGGAAAATATTTCCGTCTTTGCCCTCAAAGAGAAGTCCGCTTAAAGGGTGCTTACTATATTAAGTACGCCTCCCACGAGGAGGACGAAAACGGCAATATAACGGTTGTCCACTGCACCTTCGACCCCGAAAGTCGCGGAGGCGAGACCCCCGACGGGCGCAAGGTTAAAGGGACCCTTCACTGGGTAAGCGACGGTCATTGCGCGACCGCCGAAATTCGCCTTTATGACCGCCTTTTCTTAACCGAAAATCCGTCTGAGGAAACAGAGGGCTCATCTTTTGCCGATAATCTCAACCCCGACTCCCTTGTTGTTCTTGATAACTGCAAAATCGACGCCGACCTCCAAAAAGCGGATATCGGCGACACCTTCCAGTTTATGAGGCAGGGCTATTTCTGCCTTGATAAAGACTCGACAAAAGATAATCTTGTTTTTAACCGAACGGTAGGCCTTAAAGACTCGTTTTCTAAAAAGCTATGATAAAAGTAATTGATGTTTTTGAAAAATTGAATACGCGTTTCCCGGTAAATACCGCCTGCGATTTTGATAATGTCGGGATACTTATAGGGGATAGGTTTGCCGAAGTCGAAGGCGTGCTTGTCTGCCTTGACTGTACCTTTTCGGCGATAGAAAAGGCAAAAAGTATCGGCGCAAATCTTATAATCACCCACCATCCGGTGATTTTCGACCCGTTAAAGGCGGTAAATGAAAACTCGGTGGTTTTCGCCCTTATAAAAAACAGCATCGCCGTTATTTCGATGCATACAAACCTTGATGTCGGAGCAGGCGGCGTCAACGATTGTTTGTGCGATGTTTTGGGGCTTGAAAACATAAAAAAACATACCGCTTCGGACGGTTATATCCTGAACCGCGCCGAAACAAATATTTCCGACCCTGTAGCCCTTGCCGACGGTTTTAAGAAAAGACTTAACTTTCCCGTGCGTTTTGTTGCGGGCAGACCGATTAAGAATGTACTTGTCTGTTCGGGCTCGGGAGGCGGATATATCACCGAGGCGGTGCTTTCCGGTTTTGACGGGCTTATCACCGCAGATGTTAAACAAAATCATTTTGTTGAGGCTTTAAACGCCGGCATTTCGCTTTTTGATTGCGGGCACTATGCAAGCGAAAATGTCTGTGTTGCGCCGCTCGCCGAGATGATAAAGTCCGATTTTCCCGAGATAGAAGCCGAGGTATTCAGCCCCGATTTTATAAAGTTTAATTAGTTAGAATAAAAAACAAGCCGTCTTTCATAGCATTAACTGAAAGGCGGTTTTTTTATGTCAAACTCCAAAAAGAAATTTCATTATTTCGTTATCACAAAAAAGCAGATAATGTTTGCGATTTGTATTATTCTCTCGCTGATTATCGGCACCGTAACAACCAAATCGGTCTTGGCAAAAACCGATAAAAAACTCCCGATTTACAGTGTCGAAACCGATAAAAAACGAATAGCAATAAGTTTTGACGCGGCATGGGGGAACGACGACACGGGAAAACTTATCGAAATCCTAAAAAAATACGATGTTCCGGCAACATTTTTCGTAGTCGGCACATGGGTCGATAAATACCCCGAAAGCGTGATGCAAATATCAAATGCCGGGCACCAGATTCAAAACCACTCCAACACGCATCCGCGGATGACCACCCTTTCAAAGGTGAAAATGACAGATGAGATAATAAGCTGCAACGAGAAAATAGAAAAACTTACGGGTGTTAAGCCTACGCTTTTCCGCCCGCCCTACGGCGATTATGATAATATGGTGGTAGAAACGGTGGAGGAAAACAAAATGAATACGATACAGTGGTCGGTCGACAGTCTTGACTGGAAAGAAACGGCTACTGCGGACAGTATTTATAACAGGGTAGTAAGTAAGGTTCAAAACGGCTCAATAGTTCTTTTCCACAATGACGCCGACCATACCCCCGAAGCCCTGCCGCGCATCCTCGAAAAGCTAAAAAGCGAGGGCTATGAATTCGTCTTTATCTCCGACCTTATTTATAAAGATAATTACACAATCGATAATACCGGAAAGCAGATAAAAAACACCGACGGCAATTAACCGTCGGTCATTCTTATTTTAACAACCATGTATAATCTTGCCTGCAGTCAAGAACATAATCAATATATACGGTTTTATCAATAATCTGATAAATGATTAAATACCGTTTTTCAAACGGCAAATACCTATACTGATGTTTTGGAATATAATCGGCGATTAACCACGGATTTCTTTGAGGCATTGCACTTAAAGAATTTGCAGTCCTTTTGAATTCACCTGTTAACCTCTCTGCTGCCTGCACGCTCACTTTTGCCAAAAAAGAAGCGTGAGCCACCAACATACTTGTTGCCGTTTTTGATACAACCACTTTGTATTTATCCATTTTGTGCCTCACGGATCGCGTTAAGCATAAGTTCGTTTACTTCATCCACCGAATAATCTTTTTCGCCGTTTAAACGGTTTTCCTCCACCGTTAGTAATTCTTCTCGAAGTTTAAGCATTTTTTCACGCCTTGCAAAAGATTCAATATCCATTACAACAAGGTCGCCTTCACCGTTTTTAGTAAGATAAACAGGTTCGCCGCTTTTTTTGCAAAGTTCGGCTATTTCATTATAGTTTTGTCTGATCACTGCGGATGGACGGATATTCATAAAATACACCTCTCATAGTAATATTCTAATCATATTATATCATAATATTACAATTTGTCAAGTAAACACGGTAGCGGTGGCTATGAATTCGTCTTTATCTCCGACCTTATCTATAAGGATAATTACACAATCGATAATACCGGAAAGCAGATAAAAAACACCGACGGCAATTAACCGTCGGTTTTTTCATTTTAATATTTTCGACAAAAAACACTATAAAATTTCAGTTGGATATGTTATAATGATAAATAATCATATGTATTTCTTTGCGGAGGTAAAAAATGGCTGTTGATTTAACCGTTTTATCAAATGGCGCTGAGGGGATATTTATAAAAAATTCCCGTTTTAAAACAACGCTTGTTACCTTTAACTTTTATCTTCCTCTTAACAGGGAGAAGGTTGCGGCGTTTGCCCTTTTGCCGTTTGTGCTTACAACCTGCAGTAAAAAGTATCCCGATTTTCGCCGGCTTAACACAAAACTTTCAAAACTCTACGGTGCCGAGCTTTCGGCATCTGCCGAGAAACTCGGGGATTATCAGCTTCTTAAAATGTCGATTTCGGTTATCGGCGATAAATACACCCTTGATAACGAGCAACTTACGGCTGAGGCAATTTCTCTTTTATCTGAACTTATTTTCGAGCCGAATACACAAAACGGTGAGTTTTCGGAAAACGATTTAAAACGCGAAAAGCGTAAAGCGATAGAGCATATAAAAAGTGAATTTGCCGAGAAAAGGCTCTATTCCAAAAAGCGCCTTATCGAGGAGATGTATAAGGACAGCCCCTACGGTATCGCAAAATGCGGCGACATTGAGGATGTTGAGAAAATCACCGGTAAAAGCCTTTATAACGCGTGGGAGGAAATGCTTAAAACCGCCCATATCAGGGTAAATGTCGTCTCGGACAGTTTGCCGGCAGGGCTGTTTGACAGTTTAAACGCACGGCTGTCATCACTTAACAGAGCCGATGTTACCGATATTATGAAAACCGAAGGCACAAAGCCTGCGGCAAAAACAAACCGTGTTACCGAAAACGAACAACTTAAACAGGGTAAACTTTGTATGGGCTTTACATTCGAAAAAAGCGGCGGAGGACTTGACACCGCCGATATGCTTGTTTGCTCCGATATTTTCGGCGGCGGACCCTATTCAAAACTCTTTACGAATGTCCGCGAAAAGATGAGCCTGTGCTATTACTGCGCCGCCCGTTCGGTAAGGATAAAAGGTCTCTTAACGGTTGAAAGCGGAATTGAAAAGCAAAATGCCGAAAAGGCTGAAAAGGCAATCCTTTTGGAACTCGAAAACCTTAAAAGCGGTCAGATTTCCGATGCCGAGTTTAATTCGTCAATTCTCGCATTAACCGATTCCCTTAAAGTTTATTACGATAGCGTAAACGCCCTTGAAGGGTGGTACGCTTCAAGGATTTCGGATAATCAATTATTCTCTCCCGAAGAATTTGCCGAAAGCATAAAAAGAGTAAAAAAAGAAGATGTCGTCAATGCGGCAAAGGGAATTAAACTTCATACCGTATTCAGACTTTTGCCGAAGGAGGAGCAGTAATGAAACGCGAAATATTTGAATCCCCTTTGGGTGAAAGTTATGTTAAGGCGGTATGTTCATCGGGGCTTACCGTATATGTTATGGAAAAGCCTCTTTATAACTCCGCTTTTGCGATTTTCGGCACCAAATACGGTTCTATCGACAACTGTTTTTGTGTTAACGACGGCGAGCCGACAAGGGTACCGGACGGTATTGCACACTATCTTGAACACAAACTTTTCGAGAGTGAAGACGGCGACGCCTTTTCGCGTTTTGCGCGGACCGGCGCCAGCGCCAACGCCTTTACATCCTTTGACAGGACATGTTACCTTTTTAACTGTACCGATAAGGTTTACGAAAATCTTGAAATTTTGCTTGATTTTGTGACCCATCCTTATTTTACCGAGGAGACGGTACTTAAAGAGCAGGGGATAATCGGGCAGGAAATAAAGATGTATGACGACAGCCCTTCCTGGCGCGTAACCTTTAATATGCTCGAAAAAATGTATTATAACCACCCCGTTCGTATCGATATTGCAGGAACGGTGGAATCAATCGCCCGGATAAACGCCGACCTTCTTTATAAATGCTATAATACATTTTATAATCCCGTAAATATGTTTGTTTGTGTTGTCGGCAATGTCGATACCGAAACGGTTTTGTCGATGTGTGAGAAAAACATAAAACCGAAGGAGCAAATCGAAATTCACAGAGTGTTTGAAGAAGAGCCCGAAAGTGTAAAGGATAATTATGTCGAGCAAAAACTTTCGGTTTCGCTTCCGATGTTTTGTTTAGGCTTTAAGCAGAGGATAGCCACGCCTTACCGTCGGTTGAAATCGAAAATCTGTGTTGCGCTTTTGCTCGAAATAATCTGCGGTGAATGTTCGCCTCTTTACGAAAGGCTTATGAACGAGGGGCTTATAAACGATGAATTCTCTTTTGAATACTTTAACGGATACAATTATGCCTGCACTATGTTTTCGGGTGAATCGGAAAATCCGCAAGCGGTTACAGATGCAATAAAAGAAGAGATTAAAAACATCCGCGAAAACGGAATCGATAAAAAACTTTTCTCGGCAATAAAATGCGGAATGTACGGCGACCTTGTAAGGCGCTATAATTCGGTGCAGGAAATCTGTATGCAGTTTGCCGAAAGCGCTGTTTTCGGTTATGACCTTTTTGATGAAATGAAGGTTTTAAAAGCCGTTACCTGCGATGATGTATACAAACGCCTCGATGTTTTTGAGGATGAACTTTCGGTTTTGTCGGTTATTAACCCCGCCGAATGAAATGGAGATAATTTATGGAAGGAATTAATCATATTACCATCTTCGGAATACACCTTACAATAAATCAGGTTGCCTTTAAACTTCCTTTCGGCGGCGGATGGGAGATAAGATGGTACGGAATTATAATCGCGCTCGGTTTTGTTTTGGCGCTTTTATATGCTTACAAGTATTCAAAGCGGTTTAATATCAATTTGGATAAGGCTCTTGATGTTGTGATAATTACCGTTCCGGTAGCCATTGTTTGCGCGCGGCTTTACTATATGATTTTTGATAGCGAGGAAGGCTTTGCTTGGTCGGATTTGCTGCCTTCGGGAGGCGGTTTTTCGGGGCTCGCCATATACGGCGGCGTTATCGGCGCCTTCGTTTGCGGCGGACTGATGTGCTATTTTAAGAAAATCAATGTCCTCGATATGTTTGACTTGGCGTCAATAGGCTTTCTTATCGGTCAGGGTGTAGGTCGCTGGGGTAATTTTACCAATCAGGAAGCCTTCGGCTCTCCAACGGGAAGCAGTTTTTTCGGAATGACAAGCGAAAATGTAAGATATACCTTCGCAGAAATCGGATATAATCCGAACGCTTTGGCGCATCCGTGTTTTTTGTATGAGTCCATTTGGTGCCTTGCGGGCGTTTTCCTGCTTCATAAACTGAGCAAAAACCGAAAATTTTCGGGTGAAACATTTTTAATGTACGGTGTTTGGTACGGCTTTGGAAGAACAATAATTGAGGGGCTTAGAACCGACAGTCTTATGATAGGCTACCTTCGTGTATCTCAGGTACTTTCGGCGGCATTTTGTATTGTTTGCGGCGTTTTGCTCGTGTTAATAAGGCTTAAAATAAAGCAAAACGAAAGCGCCGACGGTTACGAAAATATACTTGCAGATGAAAACTTAAAGGCACAAGAGGAAGAGGAAAATGAGTAAAATTATCGATGGAAAAAAAGTTTCCGCTTTTGTAAAAGAAAACATAAAAAACGAGGTCAAAAACCTTAAAGAAAGGGGTATCGGCGTCGGGCTTGCCGTTATCCTTGTAGGAGAGGACCCCGCCTCTAAAATTTATGTTGCAAACAAGAAAAAGGCGTGCGCGGATTTAGGTATAGTATCTATGGAATACCTTTTGCCGGAGAATACAACTACCGACGAACTGTTAAGCCTTATTGATACGCTCAATAATGAAAAGACGGTTAACGGAATTTTATGTCAGCTTCCGCTGCCGAAGGGAATAGACGAAAAAACCGTTTTAAATGCCATTTCCCCCGAAAAGGATGTAGATGCTTTTCATCCCGTCAATGTTGGGAAAATTATGATAGGCGATTACGATTTTGTACCCTGCACACCCGCGGGAATAATGGAAATGCTAAAATACTATGATATACAGATAGAGAGCAAAACCTGTGTCGTCATAGGGCGCTCAAATATCGTAGGTAAGCCTATGAGTATGCTGCTTATGCACGCCAACGGTACCGTTACAACCTGCCATTCGAGAACAAAAAATCTTTCCGATATTACAAGCAGGGCGGATATTCTCGTAAGTTCTGTCGGAAAAGCGAATTTTGTTACCGCCGATATGGTAAAGGAAGGCGCCGTTGTTATTGATGTCGGTATGAACCGGGATGACGGCAAACTCTGCGGTGATGTTGTTTTTGAGGAAGTAAGCAAAAAGGCGTCCTACATAACCCCCGTGCCCGGCGGAGTAGGACCGATGACCATAGCAATGCTTATGAAAAATACGCTGACCGCCGCCAAAAGACAGAACAATTTGATTTAAAATCGGCTAAAACCTTAAAAAGGATGTGGTGTTTTGAAAAAAAGAGGTCTGTTAACGGTTGTTTTCGCGTTTGTTTGCGTTTTGGTGCTCTGCGGATTTGAAAGCGACCGCGATTTTGAGATTTCGGCAGGCGAGGATTATTTTTACTGCTATTCCGACGGTTCTTACATGGATGTAACCAATCGGCTCAATGAAATCTATAATGATGTAAATAAACAGAATAAAGCGGCTGTTTATGATGCTTCAAAACTCAAAACTTTTTTTAAGGAATATGACATACAGTTTTTTGCCGTGAACAAAAACGATGCCTCGCAGATACGGGTCGCCGTTTACAGCGATGAAACATCCGAACAGATTGACGACCTTTCAAGAAAAAGCGATAGCCGCGTCGAAAAATTTGCGCGCAACCTCACGGGCGGCAGTTCTTTGGATTACGGTATTTATGAACGCGACGCCAGAAAATACATAGTTTTAAAGGGCGAGGAAAAGGATGCGGGAGGCAGTTATTTCGTAACCCAGTTTATAACCGTTTATAACGGCAAGGTGTTTAATATTTCGTTCTTTAACAATTCGGGAATGACCGATAAAGAGTATAAAATTCTTGATACCTTTGAAATAAAAGAAGCAAGTTTTCCGACAAAACAACCTGTTATTATCGTCATTTTCTTAGCGGTGGGAATAGCCCTTTTAACCTGCCTTATAATCTTTATGATATGGGGCCTTGTGCATAAAAAAGAAAAGCCCGGAATTGAAACTGATTTGCAACAAGAAGCGGACCTTGACGAAACGGACGGGGATATTCCGGAAACCGAAAAAATTTCATCGAACAAAACGTGAAGGCAATAATGATTTCACATGTAGGGGCGGATACCATCCGCCCGTTTTGTTTGTGCGAATTTTGGCGGTCTTTTCGTGAAACGTCCCTACGGCATATCAATACTCAATAATCGTTTCATTCTTTCGCCAAACGATAAGATGTTCGGGCGATTATTGTTTTTCGTCCCGTTCTATCCAACGAACAAGCGTAGCATAATGATTTTCGTAAGTTTTGCCGGTGGACTTCATATATGCAGATAACTGAAAAACATAGTCCATCC
>DEWC01000090.1 GCA_002363095.1 Ruminococcaceae bacterium UBA3220
GAAAGTCCGTAGCCAAAGGGGTAATACGGCGTCGGCAGGCTGTCAACATAGCATTCACCCGGGTTTTCGCCGTAGTAACAGTTGACCGGTCTTCCGCTTGAAGTAATGTTATAATACATCGGGATATGGGTTGCTTTTCTCGGGAAGGTCATCGGAAGTTTGCCCGAAGGCACGGCGTCTCCGTATATAATCCCGGCTGCCGCCGTTGCCGTTTCACTGCCGCAATGCCATGCATAAAGAAGTGCGTCAAATTTATCGGCAATTCCGTCTAATTCAACTGGTCTTCCGCAGAAAAGCACGCCGACAACCTTTTTGCCGGTGGATTTCGCCCGGTCGATAAGCAAAATCTGTTCGGGCGACAACGAAATGTTTGAAACGGCTCTCGCTTCACCCGTCGCCGTCCAGCTTTCGCCGAGGCATAATACGACAACATCGCTTTTGAGCATCCATTTTATCGAGCTGTCCCAGCCAAGCCCCGTGCCCTGAACCGAGGAAATTTTTCCGGTTGAAATTTTTCTCATAGCCTCGTCCATATTCGGGGTCTCGTCCGCTTTGCCGTCTAACATCCAGCTTCCGAGCAGACTCCTTCGCTCCCAAACGAAGGGACCGATAAGCGAAACATAGGCTGATTTATCGAGCGGCAAAACACCGTCGTTTTTAAGAAGAACCATCGACTCTTGCGCCATTTCCTTCGCGTGTCTGCGATGCGTTTCAATGTCGTCCGCCGTTTTCTCACAATAAGGATTATCAAAAAGCCCTTTTTGAAATTTAACCCTTAATACACGCCTTACCGCCTCGTCTATCGTCGCCTCGGACACAACTCCGTCCTTAACGCACTTTTCGAGGTGGTTTATATAAACGCTGTCGTGCATATCCATATCAAGACCGGCGTTAAGCGCCATATGAGCGCAGTCGTAATCATCTTTTGCGACGCCCTGCTTTTTAAGCTGGCAAATGGCATCATAATCCGAAACAACAAAACCCTCAAATCCGAGTTTTCCTCTCAAAACATCGGTAAGGTGGTATTTGCTCGATGTAACCGGCTGACCGCTTACATCATTAAAAGATGACATAACGGTTAACGCGCCGGCGTCAATTGCGCCCTTAAACGCGGGCAGATAATAGTTATAAAGCGAATAATCGGTAATTTCGGTGCGGTGATAATCCCTGCCGCCCTCGCTTGCGCCGTAGCCGATATAGTGCTTTGCGCAGGCGAGCATTTTACCGCTTTTCGAGGGGTCGTCGCCCTGAAGTCCTTTAACGATGGCGCGCGCCACAGCCGAGCCCAAAAACGGGTCTTCGCCGGTGCCCTCTATAATTCTTCCCCAGCGCGGGTCTCTCGCTAAATCGAGCATTGGGGTGAATGTCCAATGGATTCCGTTGTTGGACGCCTCTTTTGCGATATCCGAATAACTCTGCGATATAAGGTCCCCGTTAAACGAAGCGGTCATGGCAAGCGGTATCGGGAAAACGGTTTTATGACCGTGGATAACATCGCGCCCGAAAAGAATAGGTATTCCGCTCTTGCTCTCCTCAACCGCGATTTTTTGAATTTCGTTATAAAACCCGACGCTTACTTCACCTTGAGCGTCGTTTCCGGCGGTGGCTCCCACCGACATTAGTATAGAGCCTACCTCGCCGTTTCTGACCTGCCCTTTAAACTCCTCTAAGTTGTCTTTCGTAGGCGTTTCCGGCTGGTTTAGCTGTCCGAGTTTTTCCCTGAGGGTCAGTTTTGAAAGTATTCCGTTAATCTGCTTCTCAAAATCCTTCAAGATTACTCACCGTATCTTTCTTTAAGAATGTTTTTCATAATCTTTACCGCAAATTCGGCGGTATCGACAATAAGCGGTTTGCCGAAATGGGCAAGGTTGCATTCCATATTATAAATTCCGTTGTATTCAATCTCATCGAGGGCGTCAAAAACATCCTTCCAGTCAATGGTACCGGAAAGCGGAATTTTATGCTGGTCGGTGAAGGTATCATTATCGTTAAGGTGTAAAACCGTAACTTCTTTTCCGAGCCTTCTTATAACATCGGCGGGGGTGGGGTTGCCGTAGCGCATAGCCTTGTTTGAATGCCCGGTGTCAACGCATACCGTGAAATAATCCTTTATTTCATCCACCGCTTTTATGTTTTTGTATGCGGTTTCAAACTCATTTATATCGCCGAAAAAGTCAACCGCCGAATATCTGACAGCATCACCGAAGGTTTCGGTAGCGATTTTTACGCCGTATTCCTTAGCGTACGGAAGCATCCTTGAAAACATATCGAAGCTAAGCCCCTGCATAAGTTCCCTGTCGGGATTAGGACCTAAAAAGATGGATGTTGCATTGTGAATGACGCAAACAGGAGAGCCGAGCGCCTTTGTGGCGAGCAGGTCAAGACGCGTGTTCTCAATAAGCGCGTCATCCTCGTCTTTTATGTTGCGAAAACCGGGCATTTTGCCGTGGGTCTGACCTATGACAATGCCGAGGGCGTCCGCCTTTTCTTTTAACTTTGAATAATACTCTATAACCGCGTCATCGCCCTTTGAGTAAATACTTTCGGGCTTGCGGTAGTCGTTACGGTCTTCGTATTCAAGGGTAAAATCCGCCGAATCGGCACCGATTTTCGCAGTAACCTCAAGCGCCCTTTCATCGCCGAACGCCCTTTGAAACGCACCTATTGAAACTCCGACTTTTCTTTCCATTTTTATCTCTCCTTTATTATCTCTTTATTTCGAATTTTTGAACTGTTTTCTTTAAACTGTCGGTAATGTCGATGTCAAATTTATCGTTTTTAATCTCTATTCCCGCACCTACAAAATAATCTCCCTTTTTATCGGAACCGACAAGCAAGGGACAAGGCTGTCCTAAATGATCAAAGTCTTCGCCCTCAAGTTTAACATAAACTCCGTGAAGATGACCGCTTATCATAAGGTCGGGCTTAACATTATCCTTTAAAAGTTTTGCCCACTCGGAGTAAATCTCCCTTTCGATATCAAACGGCTCCTTCAAAAGATATGTGAACGGATTATGCGAAATAACAAGTTTTGTTTTAACGCCCGGCGCATCATATTCGTTCTCGCGGTTACGGATAACCGATTTTATAAACTCGGTCTGGCGCCTTCTGAACGGGTGGCAGGCTACGGTAAAACCGTATTCGGGGTGCGAGTCGTCCTTATCCTCGCCGCAGTCAAGAATAATCCCCCAAACGGGACCGAGCCTGAAAGTATAGTATGTGTTTAAATTGTCGCTCGGGGTGTATTCCGCCATTTTTTCGGCGTAAAATCCGCGAAGGTCGTGATTGCCCCTGGCGAAAACTATCGGCTTTTCGCCGCCGGTTACCTTTTCGGCAATTTCAAAAATCGTATCAAGATTTTCAATCTCGCCGCAATGATTCGGAATATCGCCGTTCATAATCAGAAAGTCGAAATCTCCGTAGGCGGATGCGGCGTTGACCGGCTCGGTTACAAGGTTATGCGCGTCGGCTATATGATAGGCGCGAATGCCAGCCTTGTCGGTTACCGGATAGAACCGAAAGGTCTGCTCGGTTGTGTCCTTGGTCGTTGGAAAATAAGGAAGGCGCTCAATTATTTCCTTCTCGCAAACGGTGTATGAGCCGCAAGCGTCAAGAAGCTCCATAGGAACGCAAATCCTGTGGACCGAAATAATCGAACGCATAATTCCGTTAGATTCGTCATAAAAGATTTGGTCTCCGATTTTGACCCACATAAGCGACGGGGCGGTAACCGGCACCATTATTTGATATTCATTGTCTACGGCGAAAACCGCCGGTTTGGTTTTAAGCATATCTTTTTCCTCAAAACAATCTTTCGTTTTTAAGTATGGTTTAGGTCTTAATATACTAAATATATTATACTAAACGCCACACCTAAAATCAAGGAAAAGAAAACAAAAAAGGACGATTTTTACACAAAGTCAGTAAAGATAAACCGTTGACTGCGCATACTCCGTCGCTGATTATCAGCCAAAAAAATTCCGCCCTCAAAGAGGACGGAATCAGCCTGTCTTTAAAACCGTTTAAAAACGGCGCAAATTCACAGTTTTTCGACCGTTTCCATAAGGTAATCGGCAAACTCCTTGCAGGTAGCGCCGTCTCTGTCGCCTGTTACAACCACCCTTTTCTCGGTTTCGGTGCAGATTTTCAGCGCCTCGTTAAGTTTATTGGCCTGAGCCTTAAATCCGATATGGTTTAAAAGCATTTCAGCCGCCTTAAATATGCTTGTCGGGTTGGCGTATTCGCCGATGCCCTGCTCAATCATACGGGGAGCCGAACCGTGGATTGCCTCGAACATCGCATATTTATCGCCGATGTTGGCGCTTCCCGCCGTTCCGACGCCGCCTTGTATCTGCGCCGCCTCGTCGGTTATGATATCGCCGTAGAGATTGGGCATAAGAAAGACCTCAAAATCGCTTCTTATCGCCTTGTTGACAAGATTGGCGGTCATAATGTCGATGTACCATTCTTCGACTGTTATATCGGGGTATTCCTTTGCTATATCGTGGCAAATCGCAGAGAATTTGCCGTCGGTCTTTTTCATAATGTTTGCCTTTGTAACTATGGCGACATTTTTCTTGCCGTTATTCTTGGCAAACTCAAACGCTGCGCGGGCTATGCGCTCTGTTCCGGCGTTGGTAGTAACCTTGAAATCAAAAGCCAGCGTATCGGGAATTTCCACTCCGCGCGAGCCCAAAACATACTCGCCCTCGGTATTCTCGCGGAAAAATGTCCAGTCTATCCCCTCCTCGGGAACACAAACGGGACGAACATTGGCATAGAGGTCAAGCTCGCGCCTCATGGCAACATTTGCGCTTTCAAGCGTTCCGCCTTTTAGGGTGGTGGTCGGTCCCTTTAAAATAACATTGCATTTTTTTATTTCAGCCAAAACATCGTCGGGAATAGCCCGGTTTTTGGCGATACGGTTTTCAATGGTCAGCCCTTCAATTGTTTTTATTTCGACCTTTCCGCTTTCAATCTCGTCCTTTAAAAGAAATCTTATAAGACGCTCGGATTCGGCGGAAATGATGGGGCCTATGCCGTCGCCGCCGCAAATTCCGATAACGATTTTCGAAAGTTTTGAAAAATCGGTTGCGCCGGCTTCACTTTCCATACGGCGCTGGCGTTCGATTTGTTCGGTTAAGAGGGTCTTAAACTGCTCGACCGCTTTATCTATATACTCATTCATATCAATTCTCCTTGACTTACTGCCTGTAAGGACAAAACGCCTGACAAAAGGAAAAATCCGGTTATTTTAGGATTGTTGTCCTCGCAAGGCGCCAGCCTTGCTTCGTCCTTCGCACCGAAAATTCCTCGTATTTTTCTCTTTTTCAGGTGCGAAGCAGTTTTGTAAGTCTCAATTTTTTCTATCGGCCGAAGCCGAGAAATGCGGACATACTGTCGTATGTCAAGGCTTCGAGGCAATGGCTGTTGTAAAAATTGCCTTTCAAAACCGATTTGTCATTACCGACAGTAAGTCGTGGTGTAGGCTAAAAGTCCGCCCGCTTTAAGAATTTGCTTTTGACGGTCTGTAAACGAGCAAACAAGGTCTATCTCCTTACCGTTCGTTTGGTCTTTAAGGGTAATTTCGCCCTTTTCCATACCTTCATAGATGTTATCAAGGACAAGTTTATCACCTTGACTTATCGCGTCATAATCATCAGGGTTTTTAAAGGTGAGGGGCATAATTCCAGCGTTTATGAGATTTGCAATATGAATTCTTGCAAAACTCTTTGTTATAACGGCGCGAACGCCTAAATACATCGGCACGAGCGCCGCGTGTTCTCTCGAAGAGCCCTGACCGTAGTTGGAGCCTCCGACGACGATACTCTCGCCGAGCGCCTTCGCCCTTTCGGGGAAGGTTTTATCGCAAACGCCGAAACAGAACTGCGAAAGATGGGGGATATTTGAACGGTAGGGGAGTATCTTTGCGCCTGCCGGCATAATATGGTCGGTCGTGATATTGTCGCCGACCTTCAAAGACACTTCGGCGCTTAATGTATCCAAAACCCGTTTAGAGGTCGGGAAGGGTTTAATGTTGGGGCCTCTTAAAATTTCAAGCTCGCCCGCCTTTTCCTCGGCTTCGGGTTCCAGAACGGCTGTGTCGTCAATCTTGAATTTTTCGGGCATTTTTATTTCGGGCATTTCGCCTAAAAGACGGGGGTCGGTTATCTCGCCGGTAAGTGCCGCCGCAACAGCGGTTTCGGGCGAAACAAGATAAACGCCTGCGTCGGCGGTTCCGCTTCGTCCTTCAAAATTGCGGTTGAATGTTCGAAGCGATATGCCTGCGGAATTCGGAGAAAAGCCCATTCCTATGCACGGCCCGCACGCACATTCAAGAAGCCTTGCGCCCGATGCCAGAATATCGCTTAATGCTCCGCAGTCGGAAAGCATTGATAATACCTGCTTAGAGCCGGGGGATACCGACATGCTGACGCTCGGTTTGATGGTTTTGCCTTTAAGAAGCGCCGCCACTTTAAGCATATCAAGAAGGGAAGAGTTGGTGCAGGAGCCTACGCAGACCTGGTCGACCTTTGTCCCTTTAAGCGACTCGACCGTTACAACATTGTCGGGACTGTGCGGACAGGCAATAAGCGGAACAAGAGTGTCGAGATTTATATCGATTATCTTATCGTAAACCGCATCGGGGTCGCTTGAAAGCGGGATATAGTCCTGCTCTCTGCCCTGCGCCTTTAAGAATTCTTTCGTTATTTCATCCGACGGGAAGATCGAGGTCGTGGCACCGAGTTCGGTACCCATATTGGTAATTGTGGCGCGCTCGGGGACCGAAAGGGTCTTTATCCCTTCTCCGCCCCATTCGATTATGGCACCGACTCCTCCCTTTACTGACAAAATCCGCAGAATTTCAAGAGAAATATCCTTCGCCGATACAAAAGGTTTCAATTTCCCCGAAAGGTTGACCTTATACATTTTCGGCATTGTTATATAGTATGCTCCGCCGCCCATCGCAACGGCTACATCAAGTCCGCCCGCGCCCATGGCGAGCATTCCGATACCGCCGCCGGTCGGGGTGTGGCTATCGGAGCCGATAAGGGTTTTGCCGGGTTTTCCGAATCTTTCAAGCTGTACCTGATGGCAAATGCCGTTGCCCGGTCGGGAAAAATAGATGCCGTGTTTTTTGGCTACCGACTGAATGTACCTGTGGTCGTCGGCGTTTTCAAATCCCGATTGCAGGGTGTTATGGTCGATATACGCTACGCTCTTTTCGGTTTTTACCCTTTTAAGCCCCATCGTTTCAAATTCGAGATACGCCATTGTTCCGGTGGCGTCCTGGGTGAGGGTCTGGTCAATCCGGAGCGCGATTTCGCTGCCCGGCGTCATATCCCCGCTTATAAGATGATTTTTGATGATTTTTTGTGCTATTGTGTATCCCATTTTATGACCTCTTTATGTGTTCAAATGCGTTTTTTATATGTTCAAGCGAAAGTTCATACGCCCTTTCACCGTCGCCGGATGCTATGGCGTTATAAATCGCCTTATGCTCCGAAAGCGAAGCCGAAGCACGGCTTTTATCGGAAACCGAGGCGCGGCGGTATTTTTGGATTTTCTTATGAAGGGAAACCAAAATCTCGTAAAAAACATTTTTTCCGCCTATTTTATAAAGCGTTTCGTGGAATTTGTTGTCCATTTGACGGATTTTATCGGGGTCGCCTTTTTCGGTATAGTATTCTTGAAGTTCAATCGCCTCTTTTAACTTTTCGAGGTCCTCGGCGGTATGCTTTGTCGCCGCTGTTTTGCACAGCAACCCTTCAAGCTTGCTTCTTATAAGAAAAATGTCCTCAAGGTCCTCTTCGCTTATTCCGATAACAATCGCACCCTTGCCCGATTCCTCGATAAGATGCTCCTGTTCAAGCCTGCGAAGCGCCTCCCTTATCGGGGTTCGGCTGACTCCGAGAGACGCACTTAACCTGCTCTCGGTAAGTATCTCGCCTTTTTTATATGTTTCGCTTAAAATATCGTTTTCTATCTGCTCAAACACCTGGTCGGCAAGAGATATCGTTTTATGCTGCATTTTTGTTCCCCTCCTTTAAATCTTTCCGCCCGAAAGTTCTCTTATTTTACCCTCAATTTCGCTGCGGGAAAGGGCGGTTTGTCTTCCGTCTTCATATTCCTTGTCAATCCACTCTTTAAGTTTCAGAACAAGGCTGCTTTTTTTGTTTACCTCTTTATTACCCGAAAGATGATAATTCTGATTTATCCAGTATGCAATTCCGGCAAGACCCGAGGTTTTGCTTATAACCACAGAGGCGGGACGGTTGAGGATTTTTTCGGTATTGAAAATATTATAAATTTCTTCGTCCTTTAAAAGCCCGTCGGCATGGATACCCGCCCTTGTCACATTAAAGTTTTGACCTACAAACGGGGTCATAGGCGGAATTTTATATCCGATTTCGTTTTCAAAGTATTCCGCAATTTCGGTAATCACCGTCGGGTCCATTCCGTCAAACGAACCGCGAAGTGACGCATATTCCATAACCATCGCTTCAAGCGGAACATTACCCGTTCTCTCGCCTATTCCGAGAAGCGAACAGTTTACACCCGAGGCGCCGTAAAGCCAAGCCGTCGCCGCGTTTGACACAGCTTTGTAAAAATCGTTGTGGCCGTGCCATTCGAGAAGTTCACTCGGCACTTCGGAATACTGCCTTAGCCCATAGATAATTCCCGGAACACTTCTCGGCAAAACGGCGCCGGGGTAGGAAACGCCGTAGCCCATTGTATCGCAGGCACGAATTCGAAGCGGAATGCCGGCATCGCGCGACATTTTCATAAGCTCGTTTACAAACGGGACGACAAAACCGTAAAAATCGGCTCTTGTTATATCCTCTAAATGGCAACGGGGCATAACCCCTGCTTCAAACGCCTCGGAAACCGACGACAAATACATATCCATCGCCTGCTTTCTCGACATTTTCAGTTTTTTGAAAATATGATAATCGCTGCACGAAACGAGAATTCCCGTTTCTCTTATTCCTAAATCTTTAACTAATTTAAAGTCTTCCTTGTTGGCTCTTATCCAAGTGGTGATTTCAGGAAATTTAAGCCCTAACTCCTGACATTTCGCGATCGCTTCTCGGTCTTTTTTGCTATATACGAAAAACTCGGTCTGACGGATGATTCCGTAGGGTCCGCCGAGGCGTGACATAAATTTGTATAAATCAACTATCTGCTTGACCGAATACGGCTCAACCGACTGTTGACCGTCGCGAAGCGAGGTGTCGGTTATCCAGATGTCCTTCGGCATATCGATAGGCACATGGCGATGATTGAAAACAATTTTCGGGACCTCATCATAACTGTAATAATCGCGGTAAAGATTCGGCTCCTTGACATTTTGGAGCGAATATTTATAACTGTCCCTTTCAAGAAGATTGCTGTTGTTTGACAATTCAAAAACCATACGATTTCTCCTTTCATTCAAACGGTGTATACAATTATACACATATACGGGGATACTGTCAAGCGTAAATATAATCATAATAATAATTATATTAGCCGTAAATCCGTTAATGCAACCGTTCTTAACCGGGGAAAGAGAGCGTTCATATTCGCGAGTGTTTCGCTAAACACCCATACTAACAAAAAGAAGACAAGGGAACCGTCCCCTTGTCTTCCATATGGCAAAGACAAATATATGCTATCCTTTGGCTATCCTTCATAATATCTCCTTCTTCGAACAAATATATCTAAATTTTACTCAGTTTTTGAGTAAATGTCAATACTCAATTTTTGAGTGGTGTATATTGTTTACAACAACAACAAAAGGAGAATCTTATGGATTACAGGCAAAGATTAAAAGACATCCGAACGGATTTAGATCTCACACAAGCGTTTTTAGGCAAACTGCTTAACAAATCGCAACAAGGCTATAATCATATTGAGACGGGACGCGCCGAACTTAAAATAGAGGACCTTAAAAAGCTTTGCGAATACTACGACCTTTCCGCCGATTATATTATCGGTCTTACCGATATAAAGAAATCTTACAGATAAGGGTCGTCATCCGCCCTGCCGCATTTCGCTCATTTTTTCCGCAATTCCCTTGAATATGAGCGCCGGAGAAATCTCGCTTTTTCCCTCCGACATAACGACGCCGACATAGCGCGGGTTTTCATATGGGAAAAATCCGCAAAACCAGTTGTTTGTGATTTCAGTTCCGTCCTTGCCGTATTGACCGGTTTGTGCGGTTGCCGTTTTTCCGCAAATTTTCACCTTTTCGCTATTCGCCTGTTCGGCGGTTCCCGAAACAACAACCTCTCTCAAATCCTCTCTTATTATCCTTGCCGCTTTTTCGGACATTGCTCTCGTTTTTTTGCCGTAGTCGTAGATTTTCGTTTTATCGCCGCTAACGGTCGCCTCAACAACCGAGGGAATATAATATGTTCCGTCGCCGGCAATTGCCGTATACAGTGTAAGCATTCCAACGGGAGAAATCATAATATCCCCTTGACCTATCGAAAAATTGGCAATCTGCGAATCGGTTTTCAGATGTGTGGCTAAGGTTAAATTTCCGCCGTCCACGGTGATGTTTTTACATATCTTAAAGGATGAACCGAAATTGCAAAGCAGGGCGCTTTTCCTTATTTTTTCGGCGCCTAAGACTTTACCCAAATTATAAAAATAACTGTTACAGGAAAAAGCCAGCGCCGTTTTAAGATTTACAAGAGCGTGTCCCTCTTTTTTGTGGCAGGAAAAATATCTGCCGTCTATAAGACTGCGGCCCTTGCAGTTGTATATTATATCGGACAAATTGTTATCAATTGCCGAGGCTGCGATGCAGGGCTTGAAAACAGAACCCACCGAAAAGGGCGTTAAGGCGCGGTTTATAAGAGGCGAATTTTCGGCGTTTACGACCGATTGCAAATCACCGGGAGAAAACGAGGGCTTGCTTAAAAGCGCCCTTATTTTCCCCGTTTTCACATCGGCTATTATGACGGCGCCTTTTTTAAGTCCCTTCGACGCCTCGGCAACGGTTTTTTGTATATTCATATCAACCGTAAGCACGACTCCGCTTTCGGTTTTCTTTAAATCGTTATAAAATTCGGGCTTTTCACCCAAAAGAGCATTTCCCGTACCCGAAACGGGGTAAGAGGCGCCTGCATACTCACCGGTATAGAGAATGTCGTCGTACGCCTCTTCTATTCCGCATTTTCCGTGCCCGTCGGCTCCGACATATCCGACAAGGTGTTCAAACAAAAATCCGTTATACTCGGTTGAATAAACTATTGTTGTAGCTATATTTTGGTTGTCTATCTCACGGTCCGGTTTGCAAACGGCGACCTTTCTTTGTTCTAAGCTTTCCCTCGCCTTGTCCAGTTGCCCGTCCGACAAATACTCTCCCACCGACACCGCGGCGTCGGGCGTAGGGGGGATTGCCGCATACAGGGTTCTTTTGTTGTTTGTAATAGGCGTCATATTGCAGTCGTAAACCGTGCCTCTTATTCGTTCTACATCCTCACGATGAAAAGACTGTGTTTTTTGCGCCGTCAGATACTTTTCATCCACCGCAATTTCAAAAATCCTCGCGCCGGTCAGAGAAAAGAGGCAAATAATTATAAAAAAACATATTAAACTTCTTTTTGAAAAAACCTCATAAAAGCCTTTCTTTTGTACTTTTTTCATATAAAAACACCCCGTCAATAGAATTATTAACGGGGGTTAATGTTTTTATTCTGTTTTCATCCGCAGCATTGAGCCGGGTTTTATCGGTCTTTCAAAGGGAATTTTTATAATCTGCATAGGGTGCGGCGCGCTGTCGATACGTTCGCCTTTTTCGTTGTATAAAACATCGGTTTTAACCGCAAACGGCCGGTTTCCCGCCTCAAGGCAGTTAAGTTCGGTGCCTGCGAGAAATTTGTTTTTGAGAACCGCCTCAACACAACCGTCCTTATAGCCGGTTACTATCGCCGAAAGGGCATAATCCCGTATATATCCCGCGTTTTCATAGGTTTGAGCGTTTTGAGGCCTGCCGAAATAAAAACCGGTCGAGTAGGCGCGGTGGCTTATGGTGTTAATTTCCTCCGTTACCCACTCGGGAACCTGCCATTCTCCGCCGCTTTGTTCTTTAAGACTGTCAAGCGCGCCCCTGTAAGCGTTTGCCGTAACGGCGACATAGTATTCGGTTTTTGCCCTGCCTTCGATTTTTATGCTTGAAATTCCCGCCGCCGCCATTTTATCAAGATATGGCGCCATACACATATCGTTGGCGTTTAAAATATATGTTCCTTTTTCGGTTTCGGTTATATCATAAAACTGCCCCGGTCGGGTCTGCTCCATAAGCGAATAACTCCACCTGCAAGGCTGGGCGCAGTCTCCTCGGTTGGCGTCCCTGCCGGTCATATAACTTGACAAGAGGCATCTTGAAGAAAAGGAGACGCACATCGCGCCGTGAGCAAAGGCTTCAAGTTCAAGTTCTTTCGGGGTTTTTGCTCTTATGGTCGCTATCTCGTCGAGCGACATTTCCCTTGCCAAAACAACCCTCTTTGCGCCCATATTATAAAACTCGTTTGCGGTTACGGAATTAACCGTTCCCGACTGCACCGAAATATGCAAATCGCAGTTCGGAGCATATTTTTTCACAAGAGAAATCGTACCTAAATCGGATGCGATTATCGCGTCAACCCCGATATCGTTTAAAAAGGTCAGATATTCAGGCAACCGCTCTATCTCATCCTCGTGGGGTATGGTGTTGCAGGTTATATGCACCTTAACGCCGCTTTTGTGAGCATATTCGAGACCTTTTTTCAAATCGCCCAAGCCGAAATTTGCCGAAGCCGTTCGCATACCGAATTCTTCGCCTGCCAGATATACGGCGTCTGCGCCGAAATCGACGGCGGTTTTTAGCCTTGCAAGGTCTCCCGCCGGACATAACAGTTCGGGTATCGTTATGTTATTCTTCATAAATCCAGTTCTTTTCCGCCTGAAGTTTTTTTATTGTGGCGTTATGTTGGCTAAGTGTTTTGTTGTAATAAAAATTCATACTCTTATCGGTAACAAAATAGTAGTAATCAAAATCCTTTTTCGGCGAGCAGGTCGATTTTATCGCGCTTATTCCGGGACTGCACATCGGACCTACCGGTATTCCCGTGATGAATTTTTCGTCGCCTCTCGGGTCGGTATTGTATCTTCCTTCGCCGTAGGGGTATTTTCTCGTCGGCGATGAGCCGAGCGTCGGAAAATCGGAATTGCGAAGACGGTTGAAGAAGACTGCCGCGACCTTCGGCATCTCCGTATCATTATTGCTCGCCTCCATTTCAACAATGGAGGAAAGGGTCATAATTTCGTGAAATGTGTACTTTTTGCCGAAAACGGTGATATTGTTTATGTCGATTTTTTCTTTTTTGAGTTTATTGTCGAGATTTCGGAGCATTGCGTCAACGGCAAGATGAGCGCATTCCTTTGACTCGTCATAATAGAACTGATATGTATCGGGGAAAAGATATCCTTCAAGACGGTAGTGTACCTGATTTACCGGTATCTGATTTACAAAATCGTATTCAAAAATGCCCTCTTGAACCTCAAAAATGAAGTCGTCTTTGGTGCAGATACCCTGAGTTTCAAGTTCCTTGGCTATTTTGTCGACAGAATAACCTTCGGGAATGGTTACACGCTTTGTCTTGGCGGAGGCGCTCGGTTTCATAAGTTCTCTTGCTATCGCTTCGTATCCCGCCTCACGGTTGAACACATGCCTGCCCGAGGTGAATTTACCGTCATATTTTTTCACCTTTACATAGGCTCTGAACAGCATCGTTGAGTTAACGACACCGCTTTTTTTCAAGTCCTTTGCTATTTGGGCGGTTGTGGCGCCCTGCTTTATTACAAAAACGCAATCTCCCTGTCCTTTTCCAAATCCTAAGTAATCGGCGCCCGCAAGAATAATGCCGAACGCGATTGAGAAGGAAATAAGCAGTATGGATATAATCCAGATTGCCGTACCGAGTCCCCTTTTTTTCTTTTTTTTCTTCGGTTTTTCCTTTTCGGGCTCTTCGAAAATCTTAAAGCCGTCGGAGATTTTAAACTCGTCAAAATCTTCCGGTAATTTTTCTTTGGCGGTTTCGTCGGTTTCCGCAACGGCTTTAACCGAGTCTTTTTCGGCTTGTCCCTGCTTTTCTAAGACGGTATCGATTGTTGTTTCCTCGCCGTCGATTATGCTTTTATTTTCTTCCATATCATTCACCGAAACGCATCGCCTTTCTTGTTTTTTCGGCAGTTTCTTTGTCGCTTACCGCCGAAAGTATCTCAAATCCGAACTGAAAGGCGGCGCCGGCGCCGAAGGCGGTTATTATGTTACCGTCGCGAACGACCGGTTGCGATTTAACCGTTGCGCCCTCTAAATCCTTTTCAAAGCCGGTATAACAGGTCGCTTCTTTGCCGTTAAGCAGACCTTTGTGCCCCAAAATCGAGGGCGCGGCACAGATGGCGCAAATAAGCCTTCCCGTCTTTGAGCATTCCTCTATAATTTTCTGCAAAATCCCGCTTTTTTCGAGATTTAAAGTCCCGGGCATTCCTCCGGGCAGGATGATTGCTTGCACCGAGCCGTCAATTTTAATCTCGTCGACGGTCATATCGCAAACTACCGGCACATTATGAGAACCGGTTACCGTTTTCCCGGTAACGCCCACCGTTACAACATCTCTGTTGCCTCTTCTTAAAATATCAACCGGAGCAAGCGCCTCAAGTTCTTCAAATCCGTCCGCCAGAAAAACATAAATCATTTTATCACCTTATAACATCTTCAAAACTTCATTTAAAATGTCGTTTGCTATACTCTCTTTTGTCCTCATTTCGCCGTTTTCGGCGCAGGAAATCACCGTCCAACCGGAGTATTTTGCGGTAAAATACGCGGCGTCGCGACATTTCTTTAAGTATTCAACATCGCCTTCGTGGATATCTTTTTTTGAGTTGTCGCCACCGTATCTTCCGGTGAGGAGCTTTTGAGAAATATCTATCGGAACATCAAGAAAAATCACCTTGTCCGGTTTCGGAATACACACCTTGTTATATTCTAAATCATAAAGCCAGTCAAGAAAGCCTTCCCAATCTTTTTTATCAAGTTTGGACGCCTGATGAACAGCGTTGGATGTAGTATATCTCCCCGATAAAACGACACCGCCAGCGTTATAATATTCGCCCCAGTTTTTCTTAAAAGATGCATACCTGTCAACGGTGTAAAAAACCGACGAGGCAAAAGCGTTAACATCTTCGGGGTTTGTTCCGAATTCTCCGCCCAAATACATTTTTATAAGAGCGCTTGAATTGCTTTCATAATCGGGGAAAGAAACGGTTTTGCAGTCAACGCCGCGCTTAGAAAGAGTTTTTCCCAACATTTCAAGTTGGGTGGATTTTCCGCTTCCGTCAAGTCCCTCGATAACTATAAGTTTACCCATTGTTCTTTAATCCTTCATAAAACTCGCGCATTTCTTTCGACCTTCCGCAGGTCATTTTTCCTTCGGGGCAGGCTCCCGCCACGCAGGAAGGTCCCGCTTTTTTGAAAAGGTTGGGCGCCACGGCGCAAACCTCTTTAAGCATCATATCGGCAACCTCTTTTATCTCCCACTGCGCACGAGAGCAACAGCGGTGGTGGAAAAAGTTCATAAGAGCTCTCGCGTTCATTGTAACAACGATTTTTGTTTCGCAGGCGTTAGGCAAAACAAAACGGGCGTCTTCAATCGCCTTTTTTTCCGCCATACGGCAGGCTGTTTTTTCGTCGTGCCCTGCCTTTAAAAACTCTTTTTTGTGCTTCTCCTTTAAAAGGTCGGCGATTTTATCATATGCCTTTTGGTCGGCTTCCATCGCCTCTTTAAAAAGTTTGAGCGCCGCCGTGTCTTTTGCTATTTCGGGAGGAATAACATATTCAAACTGCCCCTCGGTTACATATCTCTGGCTCTTTTGACTGTAAGACGCCAATCTATGGCGGACAAGCTGGTGCGTGAAAGCCCTGCTTACACCCTCTATCCCAAAGGTGAACGAAACATGCTCAATCGGACTTTCGTGTCCCATATCGGCAAGCATTTTAACAAAAGACGCGATTTTTTCGTCGGTAAGTCCGTCCCTTAGGTCTTCTATCCCCGAAGAACTGTAACAAAGTTTCGCGGCGAACGCGACGGTTCTTTCCGGGTCGGGCGTATGGGCTAAGAGCGTTACTTTAGGCATAATTATCCCCCTGTTTTTTTCTACTCGGCTTACTCTTGTCTAATTATAACAAAACAGGGGCGTTTTATCAAATAATTTTTTTCAAAATTAATTCGATTTTTTGCAAAAAAGGTCTTTTTATGTAAAAATATTTGTGGTATTATATAGGGGAGGAGATTTTATGCTTTGCGGAGGTTTTAAAAATGAGCAATATCGACTTTAAACACACCCCTTACGGCGACCTTGCCATCGTCAGCATGAAGGGTTGCGAGGACATTTCTTCAAAGGTTGACTATTATCTTAAACAGTGGAGAGATATCCCCGAGGACGAAACATTTGTAATCGGAGCAAACTGTCCCCGTTTCGGAACCGGTGAAGCGAAGGCCGTTCTTAATCATACGGCGCGCGGACTCGACGCGTTTATTATATGCGACTGCTTTAATTACAATGTTACATACAAAATGTACGGACAAACCGTTCCCATGAGCCCTGATGATCACTTCCAGGATTTGAAGCGCGTTATCGCCGCGTTCGGCGGAAAGGCAAGAAGAATTACGGTTATTATGCCTATGCTTTACGAAGGCAGACAGCACAGAAGAACTTCAAGGGAATCGATGGACTGCGCCATGGCTTTACAGGAACTCGTAGCTATGGGCGTTAAGAACATCATCACCTTTGACGCACACGACCCGCGTGTTAACAACGCAATCCCGCTTGACGGTTTTGATAATGTTCAGGCGGCGTATCAGATGATAAAAGCCCTTTTAAAAGCCGTTCCGGGAATGAAACTCAACAAGGAAAACGCCATGATCGTTTCTCCCGACGAAGGCGGAATGGGCAGATGCATTTATTATTCTTCGGTTTTGGGGCTCGACCTCGGTATGTTCTATAAGAGGAGAAACTATTCGGTTATCGTAAACGGCAGAAACCCGATTGAAGCGCACGAATTTTTGGGCAACGATATAACCGGAAAAGACCTCATTTTGGTAGATGATATGATTTCCTCGGGCGATTCCATGCTTGATATTGCCAAAAAGCTCAAAGAAAAAGGAGCAAGACGCATTTTCGTTTTCGCAACCTTCGGGCTTTTTGTTGAAGGGCTTGAAAAATTCGATGAATACTATAAGGACGGCCTTATTGACAAGGTGTTTACAACAAATCTTATTTATCAGACTCCCGAACTTTTGTCGAGAGAATGGTATGTTAATGTAAATATGTCAAAGTATATTGCTTTGCTGGTTGAAACCCTTAATAAAGATAACTCGATAAGCTCACTTCTCGACCCTGCTGACAGAATAAAGAAAATCGTTGCAAAATACAACGCCGGCTGATAATTGATACATACATTTCTATCCCGTAAAGGTTTTCCTTTGCGGGATTGAGCTTGTCGACTTTTTCGACAA
>DEWC01000091.1 GCA_002363095.1 Ruminococcaceae bacterium UBA3220
CGGTAATAAGATTGCCAAGAATATGCGCATCTACCTGAGCCAGAGATTTGTTGAGGGTACCGATCTTGCAGTCGGCTACTACAACTTCGACGAGAACGGCGCGCTTCAAATTAACTGAATTAACCTGATTATTGCTATTTTCTAATCAGAAGTTATGAGCGCCTTCGGCATGTGTGCGGAACTCATATCATAACATTGAGGCGAAGTTTCGACTCATAACTGTAAACTGTTTCTTTGGCGTTTGGCATACAAACGTTCCGCTTGCAGAGGCAAGCGACAAAATACCGGCTGAAATAAGGACTCTATTCCTTACTCAGCCGGTATTATTTTTGATTTCTAACGGAACGGCGCAACGGATGGATACGTATAAGACCGACTTGACAGAGTAACCGAAAAATTGTACAATGGGCTTGTAAAGTTCGGTTATAAGTATGATAAATCGGACAATTTGGTACATATAAACGACCTTGGAAGGACAGAGGACGGTTCTGAAAACACATTGTGAAAAATTGACGGGTGATTCGTGAATCACCCCTACGCGCGGAATCAATATTGACACATCGTAGGGTCGATTCACGAATCGACCGCAAAAAAACTGATTTGTTTTTGGAAAATGTTGTCATTTTAAAGAGGAAAATTTATGAACAATACTTTAAGTAAAAGAATACTTAGGACAGTTTTGCTATGGATATTAGTGCTTCTTGCGACTTACATATCAGAACTAATCATAAAGTATTACAATTTGGACAAAAACAATTCTTTAACAATGCTCTGCGTTTGGACGATTTTAGTACCTGTATATTGTTTATTCTATCATTCATTCTTTTGCATTTTTAAAGAAAAACTGAAAAAGGTGCTATTCTACTTTGATATCTTTTTAGTGGCTATTTGGATATTAGGAATATTGTTCTTTACGGCGGTATATGTTTTTAATATCGAATTTTAAATATAAGGGATTAAGTGCCGATTTCGGCATGAGAATTCTTATAAGCGGAGTGATAACAATAAAGAAAAGACCGATTTTATGGAGTTCTATTGCTTTTGTATTAGAAGTTTACCTTTTGTCTGTAATAACCCATATATTTCATCTTAATGAAGTCATATATGAGGGCGTTTTTTCAGTATTAATAGTGGCCACGGCCTATTTGATAGTTTGGCTTATAGTAAGGAAAATATCTAAAAATAACTCTATAATTGTCAAGATTTCTTTTATCATACTGTTGTTAATGTGGATAATTACATTTGTTTCTTATCTTGATGATTATATTTTATAGGGGAGCCAACGGAGACAGGAGAATCGGCCCTTTGTCTCTTTCCAAGGTGCCATCAATATATATTGGCGACTTTATTTGTGGGTATTATTTATGGTGACAAAAAAGAAAAAACATTTTTTTTCGTTTGTTGTGGTACTTGTTACGATAGTTTCTATACTTACCGGTTGTGTTAGTCCAATTATGAAACTGTATTATCCAACTGAGCAACCAAATACAAAATGGATCTCTTCCGATAAAAGAGTATGCTTCTTTGTTGGCGATAAAGATGATCTTAAAGTAACGGGCTATATAATGGATGGAAAACAAAAAATAACAATAAGATTAAGTATGAGTCCAATGGTAACCCTTATTGATGTTTTTCAAATCGACGAAAACAAACAAGAAAATGTGATTGAAATTTGGGTAGCGAAAAAAGTAAGGAAAAATTCCCTAATAGTCGAAGTCAAAACAAGCACATTTTTCAAAGAGGGTCAAATAATTGTTTTTGATCGATATAAATTATAGGAGGAAAAGGACGGTTCTGTTGTCCCCTAATCGGAAATAAGATTAAAAGCGAGGAAAATTCCTCGCTTTTTCTTTGCTCTCTACCCTCACCTACGGAAACGGGGCAGAGGCGCGTCCCCTACAATTTGTCAACATTGGTTTCGCGCGTAGCGATATATAAATCCGTGCGCGGACGCGCACACCTTACCTCTTACCTATTACTTCTCGCCTATTACCTAAAAAAATCCCCGCAGGGATTTTTTCCGCGGGCTTTCTTAAAACTTTATTTCAAAATCCAAAATCCTTAATCCGTCATCGGTGAATGCGATGGCGGATTTTTTTGCGCCAAACGCAGTGTAAACGGTGTTCTCATATGATTTTGCAACGCCGTAAATCCCGAATGCCAGGCAAAAAAAGAGCGAAAGCGTTGTAAAAAAACCTTTTAAAAATCCGTTTATTTTATACATTTCATAACTCCTTAAACAGTTCTGCCAGGGCGTTGCCTAAAAGTTCGGCGGAATATTCCGCCTCTTTAAAAGTGTTCGCGTCGGTGCCTATTTCGATAAGGACCGAGCCGGTCGTCAGCGACTCGTTATAATTTCGCGGCATAAGCGAAACGGCGCGGGCAAGCCCCGGATACATTGTTTCAACTTTTTGTTGAATTTTTACGGCGAGTTTGAGATTTTCCTCGTATTTCGGGAAATTTTTGACCGAACCCGACTGCGAGCCCATAACCAGCATTATCTGAGCCGCCTTTTTGCCGTCAATCTCCTTTGTGAGCTTGATTTTATCTCCCCCGCCTGCCGCTATTGAGTCGCGGTGGATATCTATAACTATTTTCAAATCCTTGTTTTTGGCGGTGTATGAAGTTATTGTTTTGGCGGCGTTAGAGTAACTGTCGTTATACGAAGGATAATCGTGCAGAGTCTTATCGTGGATAGTGGCAATGCCCTGTGAATTCAGTTTTTTCGCAACCGTTTCGCCTAAGGCAACAACATTTTTTGCGGTATCGGTAGTTCGCGTCGGGTCCTTATCGGTATAGTAATCTCTGTTGCCCGAAAAATAACTTTCGGTGGCGTGGGTGTGAACGATAAGCACCTGCGGCGAGGAGTTTTTGTTTATTTTAAAACCGAGTTTTGCACCGAACAATGCGCCCAAATCAATTTTTAAATCGGTGCTGTTTTTAAGATAAATGTTTTTGTATGATGTGTTGGCGGTGTATGGCGAAAAATATTTTTCGATAATTTTCCCCTGCGCTACGCCCTTTGCGCCGACATCTATTACGGCGTTGCTTTTTTCGGTAGGTTTATTGTCAGGTGCGGTCAGCGTGTGCGTTTCGGATATTTCGCCGGGCAAAAAGGCATTCGCGGGTATGTTGAGCCCTTTTTCGGTTTTGACGGGCTTAAAAAAGAACACTGCATAAAAAAGCAGCATGAAAAGTAATACAAAAAATAACGAAACAACAACAACCGCAATCTTATTTCCCGTTTTCAAAAAGCAATCGCCTCCCGTTTATAATTATGCCGAAAAGCGGAGCGAATATTCCGCAAAAAAATCCCGCAAAGGAAAACCTTTACGGGATACGGTCTGTCGATAAACCTGTTGTTATG
>DEWC01000049.1 GCA_002363095.1 Ruminococcaceae bacterium UBA3220
TGGTTTTTTCGTTTTCAGGTTGCGGATACAAATTTAAGGATATAAATCTTGTTTCAAAATACAATGATTCCCTATCGGGAACGGTACTAAACGTTTATAACTGGGGCGAATACATTTCGGACGGCAGTGATGACTCGATTGATGTTAATAAAGAGTTTGAAAAACTGACAGGCATTAAGGTTAATTATTCAACCTACGACAGCAATGAAACGATGTATTCTCAACTTAAAAGCGAAAGCGTTTCTTATGATGTTATAATTCCCTCCGATTATATGATTGAACAGTTAAAGAATGAGAAAATGCTTAAGAAGATTGATTTCAGCAAGGTACCGAATTTTAAGTATATCTATGATGAATATAAGGGTCTTGACTTTGATAAAGATGACCAATACTCTGTGGCTTTCAACGTTGGTATGGTGGGAATTATCTATGATAAATCACAAATTCCCAATCCTGAGCACAGTTGGAAGGAACTATGGAATCCAAAATACAAGGATTTGGCACTGAATTTCAGCAATCCGAGAGATTGTTTTATGACGGCGCAAATGATTATCGGTGATGAAAAAGGGACCGAAAACCGGCTTAACTCCGAAAATCTTTCCGACTGGGACGAGGCTTATCAACTTCTCAAAAAAGGCAAATCCAATCTGCAATCCTATGTTATGGATGAAATCTACGGCAAAATGGAGACCGGCGAGGCCGCTATTGGTCCATACTATGCCGGCGACTACCTCACTATGCTCGATGTAAACCCCGATTTGGGCTTTTTCTATCCTGACGAGGGTACTAATATTTTTGTCGATTCGATGTGCATCCCCTCCTGCGCAAAAAATTACGAAGCGGCTCTAATGTATATAAACTTTATGCTTGAACCCGATATTGCGCTTGCGAACGCGAACTATATAGGTTATGCCTCGCCTCATCGCGCAGTGTGTGAAAATGAGGATTACGACTACTATCAAGATCCTATTCTCTATCCGAGTGAGAAAGATTTGCCCGAAAATTATCACAAAGAATATTACCACGCAATGAAGCCAAAAATAAGAAAGTATTATGAAAATCTTTGGATAGATCTTAAACTTTACTGAGGAAAAATATGTCAACCGAAAAACACGAAAGCGATACAATTAAACAGCAAAGAAAAGCTAATAAAGAATTCATAGAACTGAAAAAAATCGAGCGTGGCGAAATAGAACGCCGGAATGAACCGCAAAACGAAGTTTATATGCCGCCGGCAGAAAAGTTAAAAAATTTTTGGTATTACCATAGTAAAATCTTTGTCATTTCGGTTTTGGTTATTATTGGTATAATTTTCTCTACCGTTCAGTGTATGAATAAGCCTGAATACGACCTTAAAATAGTTTACTTTACCTATAAACAGGTTCCGGAATCGGTAACACAAAAGTTAGAGAAAAATCTGGGAAAATACTGCACTGATACTAATAATGACTCTAAAATAAATATCTCTGTTATAAACTGTTCGGTTGAAAAGGATGCCGGACAAATCGAAAAATACCAAAAACTTCAAGCAATAATATATGCCGATGAGCAGGCGGTTTTATTTATAACAGATGATGAATCAGTCAAGTATTTTAATAACATTCGTACCGATAATACAAGATTTTTCAAAGAAAAAACCGCCACCCTCCCCGATAATCTTTTTGGCAACAGCGGTTACAAACCGAAAAACAAATTAACTTTATCTGTAAGAAATCTAAAAGGAACCGATTTAAACAAAAAAGGCGCCAACTATATTAAAACCGCTGAAAACCTAATTGAAAAGATAAAGAGTCAATAAATAAAGACGGCACGAAAGTGCCGTCTTTTGTGTAGTTACTGATTACTCGTTAAAAAAGGAAGGTTTAGTTAAAAAAGTCCGGCACTTACGCGTCGGACTTTTTCTGGCGGAGATGGAGAGATTCGAACTCTCGAGAACGCTTTAACGTCCTACACGATTTCCAATCGTGCGCCCTCGACCGGACTAGGCGACATCTCCGTATGACAAGAAGTATTATACAATATATAACGCTGAAAATCAAGAAAAAAATCAAGAAAATGGAAATAATTTAATAATCAGCCGTCAAATAAGCTAAATGCTCTTTGACGGCTGAAAAAAATTAATATCAGTACATACCGCCTTGCGCTGCCGCGGCGGCATTAGCGGCGTTAGCAGCGGCAATATCCTCTTTTGTGTCGGCAACAAGACTTTCGGTAGTAAGCACCATTGAAGCGACGCTTGCGGCATTCATAAGCGCCGAGCGTGTAACCTTAGTCGGGTCGACAATACCGGCTTCAATCATATCGGTATATTCTTCCTTGTATGCGTCAAATCCGTAATTTGTTTTATTACTTGCATTAATCTTATCGATAATTACCGAAGCCTCGATACCGGCATTATATGCTATTTGGCGCAGCGGAGACTCGAGCGCCTTAAGAACTATTGCAACACCGGTCTTTTCATCGCCCTGAGCCTTTTTGCAAAGCTTTTCAACCGAAGGTATAGCGTTAATAAGGGCAACGCCTCCACCTGCGACAATGCCTTCTTCAACAGCCGCCTTTGTTGCTGATAAAGCATCCTCAATACGCAGTTTCTTTTCCTTCATTTCTATTTCGGTTGCGGCACCCACCTTAATAACCGCAACGCCTCCGGAAAGTTTGGCGAGGCGTTCTTGAAGTTTTTCGCGGTCAAAATCGGATGTTGTAGAAGCAATACTGTTTTTAATCTGTCCTATTCTTTCTTTGATGGCAGTTTTTTCGCCGTTGCCGTCAACAATAATGGTGTTCTCCTTGGTGATTTTTACCTGTCTTGCCGTTCCCAACTGAGAAATATCAGTAGTATTAAGTTCAAGACCCAACTCCTGGGAAATAACCTGACCTCCGGTAAGAATAGCAATATCCTGCAACATTTCTTTTCTTCTGTCGCCAAATCCGGGAGCCTTGACGGCGACGCAGGTAAATGTACCGCGAAGTTTATTGACAATCAGTGTTGAGAGAGCCTCACCTTCAATATCTTCAGCGATAATTACAAGTTGCTTTCCTAATTTAACTATCTGTTCAAGTAAAGGTAATATTTCCTGAATATTGGAAATTTTCTTATCGGTTATGAGTATAAGAGCGTCGTCAATAACAGCCTCCATTTTTTCGGAATCGGTTACCATGTAAGGTGTTATATAACCTCTGTCAAACTGCATACCCTCAACAACCTCGGAATAGGTTTCTGCAGTCTTCGATTCCTCAACTGTTATAACGCCGTCTGCGCTTACCTTTTCCATAGCCTCGGCAATAAGTTTACCGATAAACTCGTCGCCTGACGATACCGTTGCAACACGGGCGATATCCTCAGAACCCGCAACTTTCTTGGAATTCTTAATAATTGTCTCAACAGCGGTATCAACAGCCTTGGCAATTCCTTTTTTAACGACCATGGGATTGGCACCGGCCGCAACATTTTTCATACCCTCACGAATGAGCGACTGAGCCAAAACGGTTGCGGTTGTAGTGCCGTCTCCGGCGGCATCGTTCGTCTTAACGGAGACCTCTTTAACAAGGCTTGCACCCATATTTTCAAACGGGTCTGCAAGTTCTATTTCCTTTGCAATTGTTACACCGTCGTTTGTGATAAGCGGAGAACCGAATTTTTTATCAAGAACAACGTTCCTGCCTTTGGGGCCGAGTGTAACCTTAACTGCGTCGGCAAGTTTGTCAACGCCTATCTGAAGAGCTTTACGCGCGTCTTCACCGAAAATAATATTTTTAGCCATAACAATTACTCCTTTAAATATTATTCAACTGTACAAAGCACATCCGATATGCGGACAATGGTGTATTCATTATCGTCAATTTTAACTTCGGTTCCGGAATACTTATTGACAATAACCTTATCTCCTGCCTTAACGGTCATCTTAACCGGCTTGCCGTCAATTTCGCCGCCGGGACCTACCGCCACAACTTCGGCAATTTGGGATTTTTCTTTTGAAGCGGAAGTCAGCACAATACCGCTCACTGTTGTTTCTTCAACCTTGCATGCTTTTAATACAACGTTGTCAGACAATGGTTTTAAAGTCATAAAATTACCTCCAATAAAGACTCTAATATTACATAAATAATTATACCACTTTTTACCAAAAAATCAACAGTTAAAGAAACATATTTACTAAAAACAGTTTTTCGGAACTATAAAATTAACACCCTTCTCAACTATTGAAAACTCCATAGAGGAAGCTTCGGTAATCTCGCCGTCTAAATTTATCGGGATAGGAATATCGGCGGTGAATTTCATTTTTTTGCA
>DEWC01000107.1:0-276 GCA_002363095.1 Ruminococcaceae bacterium UBA3220
GATGGACGAGGCTAACAAGAAGTTCGAGCTTGGCGGCAAGACATATACAGAGGGTGACTACATTTCTATAGACGGTACAACAGGTAACATCTATGGTGAGATCATTCCTACTGTTGACGCTCAGATCGCAGGTGAGTTCGGCAGAATTATGGAATGGGCTGACAAGTATAGAAAGCTTAAGGTAAGAACTAATGCTGATACTCCTGCTGACGCTAAGAAGGCAAGAGAGCTTGGCGCTGAGGGTATAGGCCTCTGCCGTACAGAGCATATGTTCTT
>DEWC01000107.1:375-613 GCA_002363095.1 Ruminococcaceae bacterium UBA3220
GATACAGTTGAGCAGAGAGAGGCTGCACTCGCTAAGATCGAGCCTATGCAGCAGGGCGACTTTGAGGCTCTTTATGAGGCTCTTGAGGGTAATCCTGTTACTATCAGATTCCTTGATCCTCCGCTCCACGAGTTCGTTCCTACAGAAGAGGCTGACATTAAGGCACTTGCTGACGCACAGGGCAAGAGCGTTGAGGATATCAAGGCTCTTATTGACTCCCTCCACGAGTTCAACCCGA
>DEWC01000107.1:660-19506 GCA_002363095.1 Ruminococcaceae bacterium UBA3220
GAGTTCAACCCGATGATGGGTCATCGTGGCTGCCGTCTTGCAGTAACATATCCTGAGATCGCTAAGATGCAGACAGCTGCTGTTATCAAGGCTGCTATCAACGTTCAGAAGAGACATCCTGACTGGGCAGTTAAGCCTGAGATCATGATCCCGCTCGTAGGCGATGTTAAGGAGCTTAAGTTCGTTAAGAAGGTTGTAGTTGAGACTGCTGACGCTGTTATAGCTGAGGCCGGCGTTGACCTTAAGTATGAGGTTGGTACAATGATCGAGATCCCGCGTGCTGCTCTTACAGCTGACGAGATCGCTGCTAACGCTGACTTCTTCTGCTTTGGTACTAATGACCTTACACAGATGACATACGGTTTCAGCCGTGATGACGCCGGTAAGTTCCTTGAGGCTTACTATGACAACAAGATTTTCGAGAACGATCCGTTTGCTAAACTCGACCAGATCGGCGTTGGCAAATTGATGAAGATGGCGGTTTCGATGGGTAAGGAAGTTCGCCCCGAAATGCACTGCGGTATCTGCGGTGAGCATGGCGGCGACCCCGTTTCGGTTGAGTTCTGCCACGAAATCGGACTCGATTATGTTTCTTGCTCACCTTTCCGTGTTCCGATTGCAAGACTCGCAGCAGCACAGGCAGCTATAAAGGACGGCAGGAAATAATTCCAAAGCCCTTCAAGTTCGCTGAGTTTACGCTCTCGGGAGCCGATGTGCAGAATTATCTGTACGCCGACTCCACCACCAAGCACCGCGTGCATCGGTGGACTGATGTAAAAGTAGCGCTGTATATCTAAAGGAAAACCCTCTGTCGGGAAACCGGCAGAGGGTTTTTTGTCGTTAAACGCACATTTTTGTTTTTCCCTCCTCTGCGGTACAATGAGATTGCAAAGGAGGTTATTGCGATGAACCGGACGGTATTTTGTTGGAATCAGCTATGCGCATCATTTATCGTTTTCCTACGCTTAATCCCATTCATCATAGCGGAGAAGGACAACGCAAGCACCGCAAGCATGATCGCGGCGCTCGTGATTGCAGACAAAGTCAGCATTTCCGAACTTTCGCTTTTCATATTTACCATGATAAGCGTGTTTTGCAACGTGAGAACGGACACGAGTGCGTCTATGAAACTGATCGTCCGAAGCAGGCGAACGAGTCTGTCCGACGATCTTTTTCTCCTCTTGAGATTAACCGACGCCATGATAACTTTATATGTCGTATACGCTGCCATCGCGATTGCGGGGATCAACGTCATATCGACGGGCTTTTGCTGAACGACCATCAGGGACACGGGAACGATGAGGCAAAGATTCAGAAGCAACACCGCCGTCGCGAAATAGACTTTCGTTTGAGCGCGCTCCGGTTCCGTTCTTCTGTCTGCGCTCTTTCTTGCCGCGATGATCATTGTACGAAGACCGACAAGCACCAAATAATAAACACAGATCGAGCCGTGCCACAATGAAGCGTGATAAACGCCGAGAAATCCGTTATAGAGCGCAAAGAGCGCCGTCGCGAAAAGCGAACCGAGCGCTGCGGTGACGGTTTTGAAATCATAATCGGTCTTCCACCGATAAAAAAACTGCTTTACCCTGCTCATTGTTCATCCCGTCCGTATTCAAGCGTGTGCTTTATGATGAGATCGATGATCATACCGACGGTTTCCTCCAAAAGATCGTTCATCGTCTCATAATGAAGATGGAATATAGAGGGGTTTACTCCCGCCTTCCGGCAAACTTCCTTTACCGTTATCGCATCGTAATCCTTTTGTTCCGGCAAAAACAGGAAAGCCTCGTCCATAAGCGAGGCTGTGTATTGATATTTGCTTTCCTGCTTGTTCATAAACACTCCTTTATTCCGCCGCCATCTGATTTGCAAGGGCGCTTGCTTGTTGTTATTAAAAGTTATTGATATTTAACGATTTACAGAACCCGCTCAAAAAAGGCGGTCATACCCTTCGGAATTTTATTGCTGTTTTTTATGCCTGTGTCACCTAAACAAACAAGTTTATTGGTTCCGTGATAATCGCTTCCGGCAGTTACAAATAAATTGAATTTTTCCGAAAAAACAAGCATTTCGTCAACAAGCTTCGGTGAAAATCCCGAATAGAATGCCTCAACGCCTTGTATTCCCAATTCCACAAGATGTTTTAAGCGTTCTGACATTTCGTTTCCGACAATAAGTTGGTCGCCGTTACCGAAAAAAGGATGGGCCAGAACCGGAACACCGCCGGCGTTAATAATACCATCAATCGCCTGCTCGGGGCGAACATAATCGGATGGCAAACGCAATTTGTTGAGATAATTGTTTATGGCGATTTCTTTTGACCGGGCGTAACCGTATTTCACCATTAGATTGCCGATGTGCGGTTTTCCCGGATTGTCCATAGAGTAGAGTTTTTCTAACTCTTGTTTCGGAAAAACAAACCCGAATTCGTTACCTATAAAATCAATTCTCTTTCTAACTTTTTGCATTCTCAGGGAGTGTCCGTAGTCAACAACAGAACGAATCGACTCGGCAGACGGTTGGTATCCGTATCCGAGAATATGGTATTTTCCCTTTTCATCGCGACAGGAAAACTCAACTCCGGTTATAAATGAAAGCCCCTCCGTTTGGCGCCGGGACATTTCCGTTAATATTTGTTCAGACCCTTTAACTGCGTCATGATCGGTAAGAGAAAAAATAGTAATTCCCGCATTTTCAACCCTGGAAATTAACTCGCAGGGCGCATCGGTGCCGTCAGATACGGTTGAATGCATATGAAGGTCAATTTTTCCTACGCTTACCACTCAAAAACGCTTCCTTTCGTAATTATACTTTAAAAACCGATTATGTCAGATATCCTTTTTTAAGGTTAAGATGTTTTTTCCGTCAACATATTCATATGAAATATCGTCCATAATCTGTTTTGTCATAAATATGCCGAGCCCACCTATATCCCTGTTTTCGGCAGATAATGTAACATCGGGATCCGCC
The DNA here is from genome assembly GCA_002363095.1 of Ruminococcaceae bacterium UBA3220. Lineage (GTDB taxonomy): Bacteria > Bacillota > Clostridia > Oscillospirales > Acutalibacteraceae > UBA737. The sequence continues at coordinate 3,634 of DEWC01000107.1, forward strand.
TTTTTCAGCGGGTCGTACTGAACGCCGTGGTCAATAAATGTTATTGAAACTGTAAGCGGTTGCTGCGAAATTTCAATCCTGACAATTACTCTGCCTATTTCGGGAGCATATGCATAACTTGAAATATTAACGAATATCTCCTCTACAGCCACAGAAATCTGCATAATTTGCTTTTTAGGACAGTTAACCTGTTCAAGATATCCTGTAACATAGTCTTGAACATCCGAAAGATTTTCTTTAACCGCTTCAATTTCGAGTTCATTTACATTAAATACAAGGGAATCGGTTTTTTCAAGTAATTGAAGCAGTTCATCTTTCCAAAGAGCAATCTCCGCTTTTCCCGATTCTGTCTCTAATCCGCCTCTTCTGATAGAACGGCGAATCATACGCGTGTAGCCGACAATTCGGGCCTTATCTTCAACCTCTTTCAACTTGGCTTTACAATTTGTTCCGAAATACTTTGAGAGTGATTTGTTCCAAAATTCAATACCTTTTTCTCTATCAAAACCCTGAAATTTTTTGATTATTTCGTGGTCATATTCCGAAAAGCCGACAAAAGCGTTATATATGCTTGCAAATTCAAATACCGGGTGCCCAACCGCAAGTGTGTCCATATCAATAAGCAGAACTTCATCGGCAGTCAGTTCAAGATTCTTCGTATGGTAATCCCCGTGAATCATATGGTCATCGTGCGGTATGTTATTCATCAAAGTGCAAAGCTTTTCCCCTGCTTCGTCAGGCAGATAATCCTTCATAAACTCAGCCCATGTTACGGCTGTTTCCTTCATATCGGGTAGTTTACCGGACGGGACTACCGTTGAATGAATCTTTTTCAGCATTTTTACATATTCATCAACACACCAGTCAATTTTTTCGGGTTCATTTGCGATAATTTTGGAAAAAGAACGGGCGTTTAACAGTTCAAATACAGAGCCGTAGCTCTCCCCTACCTTTACAACATCATACGAAAGCGCCGTCGGAATACCTAATATAAGCGCAAGTTTGGCAACCTCACGCTCATGCTGAATATCAGCGAGCGCATCCGCATTATTATAAACCTTAACAACATTATCACTATCAATGCGGTAAATTGTTCCGTTGGCTCCTCTGCCGATTTCTTCACATCCCTCGATTGAGACTACTCGGTAGGCTTTTTCGACCGTCATAATCTCGGTAAAACCGACCATATCGAGAATTTCATATACATCGGAATTAACACCGACTATTTTCAAATTGGGATGTGTTTGCTTTATATGAAGAATAACACGAAGCCCTGCGCTCGAGATAAACTCAAGATTCTCTGCATTTAAGACTACAGGACTTTGCTCGTCATCCGGCAAGCTATCAAAAATTTCTTTTTCAATTTCAGAAGCATTTATTGAATCTATACGGCCTTTAAGATCAAATTTCATAACTATTGTCCTTTCCCTTTATATTTCATACAAAGCATTGTAATATCATCGAACTGCTCGGCACCGGCGACAAACAGATCTACGGCACTGCGAACATCTTTTATGGTTGTTTCGGGCGCTGCATTCGGTTGCTGATTGAGCGCTTTAATCATTCTGTCGGTTTTAAACAATTGATTATTCGAATTAGTGGCTTCAGTGATACCGTCGGTGTAAACAAAGATACTGTCGCCGGGTTTAAGAGTAAGCTCATATTCGCTGTATTTAGCCCCGGCAAATCCACCGATGACAAGACCGTGTTTATCCCTGAACAAATCAAATCCGAAATCAGTATCCTTAATTGCAGGATAAAGATGTCCTGCATTGGAAGCGGTAAGTTTACCGGTGGAAATTTCAAGTATTCCGATCCAAACCGTTACAAACATTTTTTCACGGTTATTTGAGCAAACGGATTTATTCGTATCCTCCAATATCTTAGCGGGACTTTTCCCCATCATCGCGTTGTTTGCGAGAATAATTTTCGATGCCATCATAAAGAGCGCCGCCGGGACGCCCTTCCCCGACACATCCGCCATAATCATACAAAGATGGTCATCATCAACAAGGAAGAAATCGTAAAAATCTCCCCCAACCTCTTTAGCGGGTGTCATACTCGCATATATTTCAAATTCTTTTCTTTCGGGAAAAGCCGGAAATATGCTCGGCAGCATATCCGATTGGATTGACGAAGCCATCGAAAGTTCCGCGTCTATTCTTGAACTTGCAATCTTTTGTTTTTGAAATTCTTCGTTTTCGTTGCTAACAATAACCGAGAACATATATACAGAAGCAACAATAGTCGCGAAAATTATGTATTGAATATCTTTGGAAAAACTCTGAACGAAAAGAGCTGCTGCCGGCGCAAGCAAGTATACCCAAAATGCCGTTTTTACTTTTTTCTTTAAGTTTTTTTGTTTCAATCCCAAAATAACGATATCAAAAATTATCATAATCAAGGGGCAAAGATTTGACAGCAAATATAATTGTCCTCGATGATAAATGTTTTTGTCGTCAAAGAAGTATATTACACCGAATATTTGACACACAGATAAAACTAACAGGTGACAGAGGAAAACTATATTTAGAAAAAACAGCAAACGAACGGTTTTACTTCGTTCAATCTTAGAAACAAAAAGCAAAAGCGCTGATATTGTCAACGCCATCATCGCGGCAAAAATCAATTCGATAAATGTTACCGAATAAAGCACTTTTCTGACCGCCGAGCCCGGAATTCCTTCCAGTATTTCCCTTGCAAGATGAGTGGAAATATAAAGAATGATACTAACAAAAAAAACATGGAAATAATTCCTGACTTTTTTTGTCAGCTGCGTTGTCGCCGTAATCTGCATCAGGCACAGAGCGCATACGCTTATGCCTCCTGCAATAGCAATAATGTTGATAAGTTTATGAAGCGAAAAGACAAACATATTTTCTAATAACCTCAGCTTTCACCCATAAAAAAGTCATAAAGCCTATTTTTATAGTCAGGGGCGATATCATACGAAGCATGACCGTATCCCTCATAAATATGGTATTGAAAATCTTTCAGAACCGATAAAGATTTTATCGTTTTTTCGGTTATTTCCCGAGTTATCAGCCCATCGTCATATGAGCCGAGCAACAACACGGGACAACGGATGTTTTTTATTATTTGCGTTGCGTCGTAACCTTTCATACCCCGCACCAGAACAGCAAATCTGTCAAGGTCGTTATCGGTTACCGCTTTACCGGCTTCCAATATTAAATCACGGGATTGCGCAAAAACGACGGGTGGGTATATTTTTTGAGCAAAGGTTAACAAGAGACTTTGAGCATCTCTGTCGGTCGCGTAATTCAACAAATCCGAGAACATACTGTTCCAATAATCACGAATATCACAAGCCACTGAACCTACTGCTGTTTTTTTAACAAGTTCGGGAAATAAAGCAGCGATTTCAAGAGAAATCATTCCGCCCTGAGAAGCGCCGAACAAATATAAATCTTTAAGATTTAAGAGCCTAAACGCTTCTACGGTATCACGGGCGATATCATCCGGCCTGTATACATCAGGCATGTTACGGCGCCTGTCAAAAACATAAACAGTAAAGTCATTTGAAAAGCAGTCGTAAGCCTTGGCAATTTGTTCTGCCGAACCAATCACGCTTTGAACACTGAGACCGGGCAAAATAACTATGGTTTTTTCGCCGTTTCCGAAACGAAAATAATCCATTTCAACAATCCCTGTATCTACCCTATCAACAAAATAATCCATTACCGAAAGCCTCAAAGAGCAATACCGTAGGTTGAAATACCTACGGTATTGTATTTTATTCGACAGTCAAAATATCAATAAAACCGGTTACTTCGAAAATCTCGGTAATCATATCGTTGACATTTATTATTTTCATATTACCGTTCTTGTTCATAATTTTTTGTGCAGATAAAAGAACACGAAGTCCGGCTGATGAAATGTATTCAAGATTTTTAAAATCAAAAACAAGTTCTTTTACATCGCTTAATTCGTTCTGAATAACTGTCTCCAGTTCCGGAGCGGTTGTAGTGTCAAGGCGTCCCTCCAGCCCGAGAGTAAGTTCCGAACCATTTAAATTCTTATTGATAGTCATAACAATTCTCCTTATTTATACATTTTTAAAAAGATTTTTTAATTGAGATTTCAACAACGGACCCGGTTATTTTTACAATAACATCATCGGCAATACTCGCTACAATAGACTTCTCAAGCTCATCCCAGGCGTCTTTGAACTCTGTATTGATATTACGGTCGCTGTCAATTTCCGTTTTATACTTGTTCATAGACCAGATAATCGACTCGGTCATGGTTTGGCGAGCCGCAGAAGAAGTTGCAGGAGCGGCGCTCATAAGTCCTAATGAAAAACTTGTCATTGCAGTCAAGCCAAACTCATCAGGAAGCAAAGCGTTTGCAATCATATCCTTAATCTTACCCATAAAGCCCTTAGCTGCGGCGTTTTTGCCTTTGGAAGAAACAGATATTAACTGCTTTTTCAATTCCTGCGTCATTTTAACTTCCGAAACAAGATTAAGCGTAAATTGCTTATTTTCCCCTGTAACCGAGTAATTAGCCTCAACATCACCGGCAACATTTCGAATAATGCCGAACAATTCTTCACAAAGAAGCCTCAGATGAAGGTTCTCCTTTTTTGTAAGCCCGGCATTTTCGCCGAATTGCTCGGTATAGGTAAGCGCATCGCCGAAACCGGTTCCGTCACTTTTAATGACGAATTTTTCGGTTGAATTCATAATTTATCCTCCTTAAATTAAACTCTTAAATAATAACTCTTCCACCGATAATAACATTGCAAATATTATAATCATTATCTAAAATCAAAATATCGGCGTCATAACCTTTTTTAATTCTGCCTTTTTTAATCTTCAAAAGATTTGCCGGTGTTTCGGTCGCCATTTTTACGGCAGATTTTTCATCAATGCCAAATTCGATTGCCTTTTTAACACAATCGAGCAGAGTTGCACAACTGCCGGCGAGGCTATTATTGCCTTTAAGACGGATTTCATTATCTTTGAGAACAACCGGAAGCCCGCCGGACTCATATTCACCGTCAGCAAGTTTTGCAGGCCTTATACTATCGCTTATAAGACAAAGCCTATCCGCTCCGAACATACTGTAAGCCGCTAAAAAAGCAGCCTTATGCACATGAAGACCGTCGCAAATAATTTGGGCATAAATATGCTTTTCCGCGCCTGCCCCGATTGGTCCCGGAGCACGGTGAAGCATAGGCGCCATAGCATTGAATGTATGTGTAAGACAGTTCGCACCGTTTTCAATCGCTTTTACTGCGATTTCATAATCGCAGGCAGTGTGCCCGATGGAAACGACCGTCTCACCGGAAACCTTCTTAATAAAATCAAGACCGTTTTTAACCTCCGGAGCAACGGTAATCATCTTAACATTTTTAAACTTTTTAAACTCGGAATATTCAGGGATTTTTATATTATTTTCGTCCTGAGCGCCCTTGTATTTCGGGGAAATATACGGCCCCTCCAAATGAAATCCGAGTATATTTGCACCCGAAAAACCGGTTTTTGCATTAACTACGCGAAGAAGGTCATCATAGCACATTGTCATCGTAGTGGGTAATAAAGAGGTAGTTCCGTACTTAGCATACGCTATGCAAAGCGGTTCAAAATCGGCGTCCATCGTGTCTAATCCGAGCATACCGTGGGTATGAATATCAATAAGTCCCGGAATAACCTTTTTTCCATCAGCATCAATGTCATATCTGTCTGTATGACCTTCGGTTATATCGGCAATAACGCCGTTTTCAATAACAATATTCTTGTTTTTTTCGCCTGAAAATGCATTCTTTATAATCATTATTTAAGTTTTGAAACCTCTTCTTTTACAATTTGCTGCATCTCATCGTTAAGTCTTTCCATCTCGGAAACCAGTTTGAACTGTGTTCTGCATCTATCAAGGTTTTGACCTTCATATGAAGTCTTAAAATAATTGTCGCCATCCAAATAGTCAGTAAGAAATCTGAGCCCGCATTCAAGCGTCATAGTTTTAGCGCCGATAATAAGACAATCTATTTCGGCATCCGTAAGGTCGCATGAAGAAATATAACCTCTTGTAAACGCGCGGAACATATCAAGGTCAATCGTCATTACAGAAAGGTCTTTTTCATCTTCCTTAGCGGTAGCGGCGCCGAATCTTATTGCATCGCCAAAATCATACAACGATAAGCCGGGCATAACGGTATCAAGGTCGATAACACAAAGCGATTTTCTTGTAGATTTATCAAAAAGGACATTGTTAAGTTTTGTATCGTTATGTGTAACCCTTACGGGAAGTTTGCGAGAGTCCCGCATATTCTGTAATGTACCCGCCTCTGCTTCGCGCGCAAGTGCAAAATCAATCTCAGCCTGAACATCCTTGGCACGGTTAAATTTATCCGCGGCAAGTGTTTCTTTAAAAATGCGGTAGCGGTCCGGTGTGTTATGAAAATTTTTAATAGGTTCTGTTAAAGTTTCGGCAGGAAAATCTTCAAGCATCTTTTGGAATTTACCAAACGAAACAGCCGCCTCATAGAAATCGTCCGTTGATTCGGGCGCTTCAAGGCAAATACTGTTCTCAACAAAATTAAAAACACGGTAATGGCCGCCGTTATAGGTTAAATAATTGCCGTTTTCTTTGGTATGTATCAGTTGCATTTGCCTTGCGGGGTCATCAGATTTTTTTGCAATAAAAGAAGTTACGGCATCAATATTCTTCATAAGGGCATCAATTTGAAATGCATCGCTGACCTTTTGAAGAATATACTTATTTCCGCTATCACATACAACCAAAAATGTATTATTAATATGACCGTTCCCATATGGCTCAATGCTTACGGGGTTGCCGTTAATTATAAATTCTGATACAACCTCGTGCTCTACAGAACTAATATTCATAATAACATCCTTTATCATATTACTTATTTGTTATTTTAACACAAATTAACAAAAAAGGCAAGGTTTTTCCGCCGCACCTGTCAGCGTAGAAACAAAAATTGCGCCAAAACGGCGCAATCGTTAATAATATGGTTTTTAAGCGGACTGAAGGCAAGGTTTTTCCTGCCTTAAAATACAGATATGTCTAATGCAAAATATCAAGATTTGCCGCACCTACTATACCTGCATCGTTGTTAAGTTTAGCAATTTCAACATTTGTCTTACAGTTTATGGGTTTGTTAAGTTCAATGTGCCTTTTAATCGGCTCTAAAATATAGTCCTGTTCATTCGAAATTCCGCCGGAAATACATATTGTTGCAGGTCCGAATGAATTAATGATATCAACGATGCCGATAGCAATATAATCGGCGTATTGTTCGATAACCTTCTTTGCGGTCTCATCGTTTTGGCGCAGCCCCTCAAAAGGCGTAACGCCTGTTACATTAGACAAATTCCCTTCGCAAATCTGCCACATTTTACTCTGAAGGTCGTTTTGCATTGCTTCTTTTGTCTGTCTTATAAGCGCGGTAGCCGACGCATAAACCTCCCAGCACCCCCGCCTACCGCAATTACAGGGCAGACCGTTAAAGTTTATAACCATATGCCCGAGCTCTCCGCCGGAAAAACAGTTGCCCGAATACAGTTTTCCGCCGATTATAACGCCGCCGCCGATACCCGTGCCGATTGTTATTGCAACAAGCGTATCGCCGCTGTTACCTCCCTGCGATAAATACTCACCGAATGCCGCGGCGTTTGCATCGTTCTCACATAACACTTTCATCCCGAATTTTTCCGAAAGCATGCTCGCCAACGGAACATTGCGGTAATCAAAATTATTAGAGAAAAGAACAACGCCCTCTTTACTGTCTATCGCACCGGGGCAACCGACGCCAATCGCGGAAATTTCCTCAATTGAGACACCTGCCTTGGAGAGGCATTCTTTAGATGCATAGAAAATCCGCCCGACAATATTTTCAGCAGAATCGGGTAAACAGGTCGGTTTGGAAAGTTTAAAAACCATTTCATTTTTATCGTTTACAATGCCGATGGCGATATTAGTACCGCCTAAATCAATACCTAACTTATACATAATTACTCCTCACTGTAAATAACAGTCAAATCAGAATGAAGCTGCAAAATCGACGCCGGAATTTGCGGTGTTATAGCACCGTAAAGCGCTTTATTCAGTATATCCTCTTTCGCCTTTCCATTGGCTATAAGCAATATCTTTTTCGCCTGCATTATTGAAATCATTCCCATCGTAATTGCGTATTCGGGCACTTTTTCGGGAGAACTGAAAAAGCGTGAATTTGCCTCAATGGTAGAACTGTGCAACTTGACAACATGAGTGTTTTTTTGAAAACAATCACCAGGCTCATTAAAACCGATATGACCGTCAAGCCCAATGCCCAGCAACTGCAAATCAATCCCCCCGAAATCTTTAATTCTCCGATCATATTCTTTGCATTCTTTTTCAATATCTTTCGCGATACCGGAGGGTACAAAGGTGTTTTCCTTTTTTATATTTATTTTTTCGAAAAAGTTTTTATCCATAAAATAGCGGTAACTATGTTCATCCCTTCCCGAAATGCCGATGTATTCGTCAAGATTGATTGTACGAACCCTTGAAAAGTCCACATCGCCTTTTTCGTACCATGCAGCTAATTGATTATATGTACCAATCGGTGTAGACCCCGTCGCAAGCCCTAAAACACAGTCCGGCTTGATAATGACCTGTGCCGATATAATATTTGCCGCTTGCCTGCTCATGGCTTCATAATTTTTCTCTTTAATTAATTTCATATTCATCACCCTGCCATTTTATGCAACCGACGGTTATTATAAAAAAGTCAATCAGCGGTTGCCTTTGCTATAAGTATAACAAATCAACCGCTGATTTTCAACCGTTTAATTAAATTTTATTTAAATAATTTCAAAAGAGTGTTCTCTTACGAAAACTTCACCGGATTTAAGCGCTATAATCCCCTCTTTTGTCTTAATATTACGGGCACAACCGACTCTGTCGGTAATACCGCACCATGGCTCAATACAGATATATGGTGCATCCGGTACCGTCCAAAGTAAAAGATACGGGAAATCCTTGAAGGTTACTTTGATTTTTTTATCATTATTACGGTTTTTAAGAATAACGCCTTCAAAATCAATGTTTTCAAAAATGAGCGCATCCTCCTTAAAATACTCATAATTTAAAGGCAAAATGTCGTTATCGTCAAGAATCAATTTCTTTTCTGTTCCTATTGTAAAATTATCGGTCAAATATGTGTGATAAAGGGTCGTTTTCTTAGGGAATATAAGTTCATAATCGTTAATACCTTCGGGACAGAAATAGCCTTCATGGGCACCAATAGAAAAAAACATCTGATTAGTACCGGTGTTTTTGACCTCGTATTTTACATCGGTCTTTTTACCCTTCAAAGAATAGGTTATTCGCAGTTCAAAATTAAAGGGATATACCTTAATAGTATCGTTTGTGTCTGTCAACAAAAATGTTACAGATGATTCGTTTTTTTCTTCAACCTTAAAAATCATTTCCTTCGCAAAGCCGTGTTTAGGCATATGATACTCTTTTCCCTCGTAAAAGTAACTGTCATCAATAAGACCGCTGCAAATCGGGAACAGTACGGGCGACGAGCCCTCCCAGAACTTTTTATCGCCCTGCCAAATATATTCCTCATCATTAAACCTGAGACTTTTCAGCTCGGCGCCTAAATCGGAGATCCGGGCGGTAAGGTATTCGTTTTTTATTGTTATTAACATAGTATCATCCTTAATAATTATTAGGCTATGTAGACAATTATTATTCGCAACTTCGGAAAAATCAAAGGTTGCCTTTATCAACAAAGAGCCGTTGAATATCATCAATTCTGAAAGAATTGTATATCATCAAAGCAAAGCTTTGTATCTCATCAAGCCGCAAAAAATACTCGGCAAAGCCGTGATGATATAAGGCACGCTTTGCATACCAATGATATACCAAGCTTGCCTTGGATAAAAAAAGAACTGCCGAGGCAGTTCTTTTTTGGAGCGGGTGATGGGAATCGAACCCACACGGCCAGCTTGGAAGGCTGGAATTCTAGCCATTGAACTACACCCGCGTTCACGACAAGGTTTATTATAACACAAATTAATTTTATAGTCAAGAACTAATTTATAAAATAGCCGAAAACCCCCCAGGTTGCAAAAGAAACGGCAACCGCCGCAACGACTACTCCTAAGGCTATGGCAGGAAATGCTTTTTTAAGTCTCATATCTAAAACGGTTGCCACCATGGCTCCTGTCCATGCTCCCGTCCCGGGGAGCGGAATGGCGACTAACAAAAAAAGTCCGAAAAAAGCGTATTTCATTACGGTCTTTGATTTTTTCTCAATACGCTTTTCAAGCCTTGCCAACAAGCCGTCAAGTTTCGGAAGATGTTTTCGTATGTAGCAAAAAACACGCCGCATATAAATAATGATAAACGGTACCGGTAATAAATTTCCTACAACAGATAAAACGATGGAAAACCACATATTAAGGTGGCAAGTGTATGCGTAAGGCAAAGCACCCCTGAGTTCGACAACCGGAACCATTGAGATAAGAAAAGTTAAAATATATTTAGCGATTCTTGTTGTGAAAAAAGACATAATTATATCCCCGAAATTATGGTTTATAACAAAAACTTAAATACACTGACAGAAAACATATTCCTCAAATTTTCCAATACATCCTTATGCAACATTATAGGCTTAACAACAGCGATATAAATGATCAAAGCGGCAATCAGAACAATGAAGGCGATAATAATTCTTATTGCAATACCGTAGCCGTTTGAATTCGGCTGTTGTTCCTCATCTTCATCGAAAAGATAGTATTTATTATTTCTTTCCTCAACCGTAAGGCCGTCATCAAAGTTACTGCCTCTGTCAATGTCAAAAATCAAGGAATCATCAAAATTGTCATCGGGTGCTTTACTTGCAGTTTTCGCCAAATCGGTATTAGAGATATCAATGACAAAATCATCGTCGGGTTCATTTGTGTTTTCTTCTGAAAGCGAATCCCCGGGGACCTCAGCCACAGGCTCGTCAACCGTAGCCGCATCAGTAACGGCATTTTCAATGTTTTTCTCTGACTGCAACGGCGCGGCATCATCCTCGGTGGCATCGTCACTTTTTCGTTCGGTAACAACCGGCTCGGTTATCAAGGGCTCAACAGGACTGATACTGAGTTTTGTAATATACGGATAAATGAGTTGCTTCATAATGTTTTTTCTCAGCGATTTGCTTTCAGAAAGGATTATGATAGACTGTGTACTGCTTTCGATAATACAGCCGCCGAAAACACCGTCATCTGAAATGAGCGCGGTGGAACCTTTAAGAATGTCGATATCGGCGTCGCTCGATAAATCATATGCAGATTTATCCAGTTTTTCCAATTCAATTCCGGTAACCTTGGAAACGGTGTATATCAGCCCTTTTTCGCCAAACAAAGGACCGCATAAAATTATTACCCTACTGCGCTTTACCGCTTTTGAAAGGCTCTTTGAAAACTCCGATTGTCCCTCAACTTTATCGGTAAGAAGCCTCATACGACAGCAACCGCAAAGATTAAACTCCATTTCAAAATCGCTGCCTATAGTGTAATAAACAATATCTACCTTTATACTTTGAATCATAACTTTCCACCTTAAAGTCAGTTTATATACGAATAACTTATACCGCTTATTGCCTTTTCAATCAAAGAATCGATATCAAGTTTTTCTTCCGCCTTTTCACACTGACCCGGTTTCGGGCGGGTGTGCGGATGCTTGGGGGTGAAAACCGTGCAACAGTCCTCATACGGCAAAATAGAAGTTTCAAAGGCGTCAATTTGCCGTGATATTGTAACAATTTCCTCTTTATCCATACCTACAAGGGGGCGTAAAACAGGAATAGTACAAACAAAATCCGTTGATGAAATTGCCGGAAGAGTCTGACTTGCGACCTGACCGAGGCTTTCGCCGGTAATAAGTCCTAAACAGTCGTCGGTTTGTGCAATCCGGCACGAGATACGCATCATCATTCTGCGCATAATGAGTGTAAAATAATCCTCCGGGCATTTCTCGCGGATTTGCTCTTGGATTTCGGTAAAAGGTACAATCGCAAGTTTTATTGTGCCACTGTAATTTGCAACCTTTTCCAAAAGCTTTTTTACCTTTTCTTCTGCTAATGCGCTTGTGTACGGCGGACTCGCAAAATGTATGGCATTAAGAGCCAATCCCCGCTTTGCCATCATATACGCCGCCACCGGGCTATCAATCCCTCCCGATATCAAAACCGCGGCACGACCCGAAGTGCCGACCGGCAATCCGCCGGCGCCTTTTAATTGATTACCGCGGATGTAGGCACCGAAATCCCTTACTTCAACCGTAACGGTGATTTCCGGATTATGAACATCAACTCGAAGATGCGGAAAACTTTGAAGCAAAACCGCTCCTAATTCTCTGCAAAGTTCCGGTGATTTTAGCGGAAATGATTTATCGGCGCGCTTTGCCTCAACCTTAAAAGTCTTAACATTTTTAAGCGCGTCGCAAAGATATTCGGGCGCGGTTTCGAAAATCGATTCGACAGTTTTATCGCAAACGCACGCTCTTGAAAATCCGGAAATGCCGAATACTCTTCCGATTTTTTCAAGAGCTTCATCCATATCAAAATCCTCGCTTATCGGTTCTATAAACATTGTTGACTGCGCACGAGAGATTTTGAATTCGCCTAACGGCTTAAGTCTTCGTTTAATATTGTTAACAAGTTTTGATTCAAAAACCGAGCGGTTAAGTCCTTTAAGGGCCAACTCGCCGTCCTTGACCAAAATTACTTCCTTCATAATAACCTCTGTAAACACTTATAAAGAATAACTCGCCTAATGTTAATCACAGCAAGGGTCCGGTTTCTTTTCCGGCTGTTTCTTCTTACCGGGCTTAACCGTTTCGCCAAGCCCTGTTGTTTCGGTAAATATAGCATTGTTTGTAACGGCGCTCACGGCATCGGTAGGAATTATCAGTTTCGATGCTGTGCCGTTCGACATATTAACAAGTGCTTCATATTTTTTCAGTTCAAGAACGGCGGCGTCAACACCGGCTTCCCGTAAGGCAATAAGACCGTCCGCCTCTGCTTTTTTGGAAAGATAAATTGCTTTTGCTTCACCTTCGGCTCTTGCAATTCGGGCGTCTCTTTCACCTTCGGCAGCCAAAATCATAGCCTGTTTATCGCCTTCGGCTCTTGTAATTGCGGCAGCTTTATGACCTTCTGCCTGCAAAAGGGTCTCACGGCGATCACGCTCTGCTTTCATTTGCTTTTCCATAGCATTTTGAATTTCCGCAGGCGGGATTATATTTTTAAGTTCAACCCTCGTAACCTTAATGCCCCATTTATCGGTTGCTTCATCAAGAATAGAGGTCATCTTACTGTTTATCGTATCGCGCGATGTCAAAGTTCCGTCAAGTTCCAATTCACCCACGATATTTCGAAGGGTTGTCGCAGTCAGGTTTTCGAGCGCGTTTATGGGGTTTACAACGCCGTATGTGTACAAACGCGCATCAAATATTCTGAAATAAACAACCGTGTCTATCTGCATTGTAACATTATCTTTTGTTATAACCGGCTGAGGCGGCGAGTCCATAACCTGTTCTTTTAATGTGATTTTCTTGGCAATCTTTTGAACAACCGGAATCTTAACATGAATACCTGCGTCCCAGGTGGTTTTGTATTTACCGAGCGACTCAATAACATATTGCGCCGCCTGCGGAACAACGCGAACATTAGCCGTAATTACCAACAATGCAATGACGATTAAAATCAACACCAGTACATTCATTATTAAAACTCCCCCTTATTATTTTACCAAAACTGCTTTCAGTTTTTTATTGTTCTTTAAGGTATTTGCAAAAGATAAAACTGAAGTTTTAAGAGCCGCATTTTCGGACAAAATCTCAGAAACCCTATCGATTGAGTCAGGATACTTAACGCAAACGGCGGCAAGACAGGCGATGGCGGCATTTGAAGCGTCGTTATCACCTTTTATAAATGCCGGCTCTACCATATCAAGAATTTTCTTTCCGGATTTTTTCCCCGCCTCGTTAACTGTATTTGCAATTAAGGGCACAAGATATTCACCGAAGAAATTCAGATAAAGGAAGGTTCCGTACTTAGCAACATATGCTTTATATGTGTCTTTTAACTGCGGATATGTGTCAAGCGCCTTTTTGGTAAAGGCGGAAACGCCGTACTTTTCACTGTCAGATGTCGGTAAATCAATATCAAAACTTGTTTTAGCCTTGTTCTTAATTCCCATATTCTTTTTAAGAACATCGACAAAGTCCATACCGACGCTAACGGCGTCATCTGCAGTTTGAGTTTCGTCAAAAAGCCATGCGTCAATTTCGGAGTATTCTCCGATATTATTCTCTTCATCAATATCGGCAACGGTTAAAACGAACATTTTCCTGTTATCGTCGTAAGCCACTTTAAACGATTTCTTATCGTTTGAATAAACACCTTTTTCGGTGCTGAGAAATCCGTTTTCCTCTATAAAAGGCTCCATTTCTTTGATAACACTATCAAAATATTGACTTTCCAATGTTTTCATCTCCAAAACTTTTTAGAGTATTATATCATATTATTACAGTTTTAACAACATTAAATTCTTGAAAACGGGAAAAAATTGTAATATAATATTTCTTAATTCTGGAGGGATTGTTGATGGATTTGTCGAATAAAAACACAATGTTGCAAATATTGGCGGACAACGGTTTTTCTTTTAAAAAATCTTTAGGACAAAACTTTTTAATTGACAGTACCGTATGTCCGCGTATGGCTGACGCATCTGTCAGCAAAGACACATCGGTTATCGAAATAGGTCCGGGCGCCGGAATACTGACGGTTGAGTTATGCAAGAGAGCAAAAAAAGTAGTAGCCGTCGAACTTGACGAAAGACTCAAACCTGTTCTGCAACATACTACCGGAGGATATGATAACTTAGAGATTGTTTTCGGAGATATTTTGAAACTCGACTTAAAGGAAATTATAAGCAATCATTTATTAAATTCAGATCATATTTGCATATGCGCAAACCTCCCCTATTATGTAACATCACCCGTTATAATGCATCTGTTAAAGTCAAAACTTCCGGTTGAATCAATAACCGTAATGGTACAAAAAGAGGCTGCCGATCGAATTTGCGCCAAAGTCGGAGGCAAAAAATCCGGTGCAATTACGGTTGCGGTTAACTATTACTCCAAAGCAGAGAAACTTTTTGATGTTCCTAAGAGTTGCTTTTATCCTTCTCCGAAGGTCGATTCGTCAGTTATAAAACTTATAGTCAACAAAGAGCCTGCCGTTAAAATAAACTCTGAGGATAATTTTTTCAAACTCTCACGCGCACTCTTTGCTCAACGGAGAAAAACGCTTATAAATACCGTATCCAACACCCTTTCAATTGACAAGGAAAAAATCCGTAATGCACTTTATGAGATGGGACTTGACGGTAATATTCGCGGCGAGTCTTTGTCCATTGAGCAAATTGCCGAACTGTCTGATAATATTTTTAAAGCAGGATAATATTAAGCAATAAAAATCCGATTACCGCAGGAACCGAAAACACCGCCGCCCCTACAACGGTAATCGGATTTATTGCTATGTTGATACCGCTTAAGTATGAAGTCGCATTCAATATACCAAGGGTAAGCAGACCGACAAAAGCGTTTAGCGCTAAATTTTTAAACGGTCTTCCCGAGTAAATAGATAAAACCAGTAAAAAAATTGCCGATAAAGCCAAAAATACCGTCAGCACAATAAAAAGAATTTTCAAACAAACAACCTCCCGGAAAGTATATCAATTAATTATATGAGCGCCGTTGTTTGGTTAGAATACGCAAAAAAGGAACCGCTTTACGCGGTTCCTAAGCTTGTCGAAAAAGTCGACAAGC
>DEWC01000020.1 GCA_002363095.1 Ruminococcaceae bacterium UBA3220
GGACTGTTTCATATAGTTTCGGAAAGCGGAATTGCCGCAGGTGTCAGAAGAATAGAGGCTTTAACCGGATTTAATACGCTTAACCTTTTAAATCATTATATTGACCTGACGGCAAAGACTGCTTCGGTTATAAAATGCGGTAATGTAGAAGAATTAGCCGAAAAGACGGCGGCTTTAAATGATAAGCTTAAGGCGGCGGAAAAAGAACTCGAAAGCCTTAAGGCTAAGCTTGCAGGCGGAAAAATCGACGATATTATAAAAAACTATGTTACCGTAGGCAGTATTAAACTTGTAACTGCAAAACTTTCGGGCGTGTCTTCTGACGAAATGAAGACAATGCTTGATAAAGTTAAGGCGGATAACACCGATATGGTAGTTGTTTTAGCAGGTATAAACGGCGATAAACTTACATTTTGCGTTGCTTGTGGAAAAGATGCTGTTTCAGGCGGTGCAACGGCAGGAAATATTGTAAAGCAGGTTGCTCAGCTTTGCGGCGGCAACGGCGGCGGTAAACCTGATTTTGCTATGGCAGGAGGAAAGGACCTTTCAAAGGTTGACGAGGCTTTAGGTAAGGCAAAAGATATACTTGAAGGTATGGTGAAATAAATGGAAGACTGTTTGTTTTGTAAAATAATTTCCGGGGATGTCCCGTCCACAAAGGTTTATGAGGACGAATATGTTTATGCTTTTTTGGATATTGCCCCTCAAGCACCTTTTCATGCGGTTTTTGTCCCGAAAATACATATAAAATCTCCCGCCTTTATTGATAGTGAGAATAGTTTATATGTTGCTAAAATTTATGAGGCAATAGCAACTGTGGCGAAGAATGAAAAGCTTGAAAAAGGTTTCAGGGTTGTTACAAATTGCGGTGAGGACGGCGGTCAGACCGTCGGACATCTTCATTTTCACCTACTTGCAAGGCGTAATCTTCAGTGGCCACCCGGTTGATTAAACAATGATTTAAATTAATATATATTTGTAAAGGGATGTTATTGGTATGTCAGAATTTTATTCAATGAACATTGCAGGTCTTAAAAGAGATTTAGAAAAATTTCCGGTCAGCGATAAACTCGATATAGGTGCTTTTATAATTTTCGGCGATGTAGAACTAACCGTTGAGGGCTCAAAAGAACTCCTTAAAAAAGTTCCGGAATTTGATGTAATACTTACTCCGGAAGCAAAAAGCATTCCGATTGCTTATGAAATGTCCCGTCAGTCGGGTAAACCGTATGTTGTAGCAAGAAAGGGCATAAAGGTTTATATGCGTAACCCTCTTGATGTTAAGGTTACTTCGATTACCACTCAGCATGAACAACATTTAATTCTCGGCGAGTCTGATGTTGATAAAATTAAAGGCAAAAAAGTACTTATTGTTGACGATGTAATCAGTACCGGCGAGTCTTTGAATGCAATTCGTGAACTTGTAAAACAGGCAGGTGGCATAGAGGTTGCATCTTGTGCGTTTTTAGCAGAGGGCGATGCCGCCGACAGGAAAGATATTATTTTCCTTGAGAAGTTACCGCTTTTCTTTAAGTAATGATAATACTTTTTCATATAAACGGTTATATTGCATAGAGAAGTGAAGAAAATGTATTTATACGAAATGCATCAGCATACAAGCGGTTGTAGTGCTTGTGCAGTTGTAACACCGCAGGAAATGGTAAAGGCTGTTAAAGAAAGCGGTTTTGCCGGAGTAGTGCTGACTAACCATTTTTATAACGGAAACAGTGCTGTTGACAGAAACCTGCCTTGGGAAGAGTTTTGTAAGCGATACCAAAACGAATATCTTTTAGCAAAAGAAGCCGGAGAGAAGATAGGTGTTGATGTCTTTTACGGTTTAGAAGAGGGTGTAGGTGGCGGAAAAGAGGTTTTAATCTACGGAATAGAACCTGATTTAATGGCGAAACACCCTGAACTAATAAGCGGAGATATAAATACCTTAAGCCGTGTAGTAAGAGATGCAGGTGGCGTTATCGTTCAGGCACATCCTTTTAGGGAAAAATTTTATATACCTAATCCCAATGAGTTGTTACCGCCACAGTGTCTTGATGGATACGAGGTATATAATAAGGGCAATACAAAAGAAGAAAATGCGAAGGCAGTAGCCTTGGCAAAACAGTTCGGAAAATTTATGACTGCCGGAAGCGACTGTCATAACGATAGGTCAAGCGGTCGCTTCGGTATTGCTTGTAAGAATAAAATTAAAACCGAAAAAGATTTGGTGCAGGTTTTAAAGAACGGCGATTACGAACTTATTTATAACGAAGATTAAAATTGACAATAGCCTGTTTTTTTGGTAGAATAACAGGAACATCATTATTTTGGAGATGATTTTACGGTTACAAGTATGACGGGCTTCGGAAGAGCCAAAAAGAGTTTTGACGGCTTTGATGTAACGGTTGAAATTAAATCGGTTAATCACCGCTTTTTTGAGTTTTCGAGCAGAGTACCGAGAGCATATATGTTCCTTGACGAAAAATTGAAATCGTGTTTGCAGGAAAGAGTTGCAAGAGGCAAGGTTGAAAC
>DEWC01000077.1 GCA_002363095.1 Ruminococcaceae bacterium UBA3220
GATTTTATTGATATAAATATGGGTTGTCCCGCTCCCAAGGTTGCCGGAAACGGCGGAGGGAGCAGTCTTATGAAGGATATTTCGCTGGCGGAAAAAATCGTAAAAGCGGTTGTAAATGCCTCAACGGTGCCGGTAACTGTGAAAATGCGAACCGGGATTGATGAATATTCTCTAAACGCCCCTGAACTTGCAAAGGCGGCGGAGGACGCGGGCGCCGCCGCTGTTACGGTGCACGGTCGAACAAAGGCTCAAATGTATGCGCCGCCGATAGATTTTGAAACCATAAAGGCGGTAAAGGAAGCGGTAGAAATCCCGGTTGTCGCAAACGGAGATATAAAGGACGGAGCGTCCGCCCTCGAAATGTACCGGAAAACAGGTTGCGATTTTGTGATGATCGGCAGGGCGGCGCGCGGAAACCCGTTTATTTTTGAGGAGATTAACGCGTTTTTTGAAAAAAGGGACTATATTCCGAAAACATTAGAGCAAAGACTGGAAGTTTTGCTTTTACAGGTAAAACTTATGCAAAAATACCGTAGTGAGAAGGTGGCTATGCTCGAAGCGCGCAAGCACGCCGCGTGGTATTTGTCGGGGCTTAGGGGAGCCGCCTCGTTAAGGCGCGAATGCGGCAGCATTAACAGTGTGAAAGATGTCGAGTTATTATGTGAAAAAGCACTTGAATACAATAATAATTTGTGATAAAATGATTAGGTTAAATTCGGAAGGATGATTTAATTATGTCAGGACATTCAAAATGGAATAACATAAAAAGGAAAAAGGAGAAAACCGACGCCGCAAAGGCAAAGATTTTCACCAAAATGGGAAGAGAGATAGCCGTTATTGTAAAGCAAGGCGGACCAAATCCCCAGGAAAACAGCAGGTTAAAGGATGCGATTGCCAAAGCAAAGGCGGCGAATGTTCCTAACGACAATATTGAAAGAATTATCAAAAAGGCGGCAGGCGAATCCGGCGGTGCCGATTACGAAGAACTTGTTTATGAGGGTTACGGACCGAACGGCGTTGCCGTTATAGTGGAGACCCTTACCGACAATCGCAACAGAACCGCCGGCGATATAAGGCACTATTTTGACAAATGCGGCGGCAACCTCGGTCAGTCCGGTTCGGTTATGTTTATGTTCGACCGAAAAGGAATTATCGAAATCGAAGCCGAGGGCAAAAGCGAGGACGAGGTGATGGAAGCCGCCCTTGAAGCTGGCGCGGAGGATTTTGATTTTGACGGCGATGTTTTTGAAATATCAACGGCGCCCGGCGACCTCGGAGCAGTCCGCGACGCCCTTGAAGAAAAAGGATATTCGTTTACCTCCGCCGAGGTTCAGTATATTCCGCAAACGACCACCGCTATTGAGGATGCCGAGGCGTCTGAAAAAATGGAAAAACTTATCGATATGCTTGAAGAAAACGACGATGTTCAAAACATCTGGCACAACTGGGAAATGCCTGAAGAATAATAAAAATGGGTGCAACCGCGGTTGCACCCATAGATTTTAGATTATCGGCGAAACATTTCGTTATAAATCAAACAAATAGGAATATTTTGTGCTCTGCGCGAGAGAAACATAATCGGTACCCGAGATTATCAAATGGTCAACAACCCTTATGTTAAGTTTGGCAAGGGTCGAAATAATGCTTTCGGTGGCACTGATATCGTCATCGCTCGGAAGAGCATAGTTCTTCGGGTGGTTATGAGATAAAATCAGACTTTGCGCGTTCTTTTCGAGCGCAAACTTTACAATTTCCCTTGTAGATATGCCGACTTCGCAAAAATCGCCTTCATTTAAAAATTTAAAGGCAATCGGCTTTCCCGTCTGATTTAAAAGAAGAACACCTATTCGCTCATTCTCGAGGCCGAAAAACTGTTTGCAAATATTCTGTTCAATCTGTTCGCGGTCAGAATGTTCAAAAAGGCTTTTGCTCTTTTCAAGCACATATTTTCGAGCAATCGGGATAATCATTTTAAGCAGAATTGCGGAATTTTCCGATATCCCTTTGACCGAAGTAAGATCACTCATCGGCGCTTCAAGCACACCGCTTAACGATTTATATTTGTTTATGAGTTCATGAGCTAACGGATTAGTGTCCTTTTGCGGTATGCAATAAAAGAGCAACAGTTCAAGCCATTTATAATCCGGAGTTTCATCACCGAAAACGCCGTTTAAGAATTCATCTTTAAGGCGCGCTCGATGGCCTTTATGAATATTTTCGGGCATTTTTTCCACCTCGATATTGATTATACACGAAAAATATTGCGATTTCAAGAAGGAGAGAACCATGAAAAGCGTTACAGTTACAAAAAACGACGCGGGTATGCGATTTGATAAGTTTATATCGAAACTTTGCCCTTTGATGCCTTCTTCCCTTCTTTATAAGTTTATACGAACAAAGCATATAAAACTTAACCGCAAAAAGCCCGGGATAGGAGATAAAATTTGCGAGGGCGATATCATTGATTTATATATCGCCGACGAATTTTTCGAAAAGGCGCCAAAAAACTACGACTTTTTGTCGAGCCCCGATAATCTCAAAATCGTTTATGAAGACGAAAACATTATTTTGGTCGATAAAAACCAGGGACTTCTTGTGCATCCCGATAAGGGTGAATACAGGGACACCCTGATAGGACGGATACAGCATTATCTTTATAAAAAGGGTGAATATGACCCTGAAGCGGAGAACGGGTTTAAGCCTGCCCTTGCAAACCGTATTGACCGCAACACCGGCGGAATCGTAATCGCCTGCAAGAATTCACAGGCGTTAAGGATTATTTGCGATAAGATTAAAAACCGTGAAATTGATAAGCGTTACCTTTGTATCGTTCACGGTATTCCGAAAGAAAAATCCGCCACTTTGCAAAGTTATCTTCAAAAAAACGAGGAAAAGAATAAAGTCTTTTTAAGCGGCAGAAAAACCGACCTTAACAGAACGATAAAAACAAAGTATACCACCCTCGCAACCAAAAACGGTTTTTCGCTTCTCGAAATTGAATTGCTTACGGGGCGCACACATCAGATAAGGGCGCATATGTCGTCAATAGGGCATCCGCTTTTGGGCGACGGAAAATACGGAAAAAACGGAAATGACAAAAAACATGGCTTTGATAAGCAGGCGCTTTATTCTTATAAGGTGACCTTTGATTTTAAAAGCGATGCGGGAATTCTCAACTATCTTAAAGGAAAAACCTTTACGGTTGAGAGCGTATGGTTCGCCGAGCAGATGTTTGGTGATACAAAATATAATTAAAATCTTTCACAAAAGGAGATATTTATGAAAAACCAGACCGTTCTTATCCTTGATTTCGGAGGACAGTACAAAGAACTGATTGCAAGAAGAGTGCGCGAATGCAAGGTTTATTCGATAGTTAAGCCCGGTGATATAACCGTCGCCGAAATAAAGGATATAGACCCTATCGGTATTATTCTTACCGGCGGACCGAGCAGTGTTTATAAGGAGGATTCGCCTCACTGCGATAAGGAAATATTCAGTTTAGGAATACCGGTTCTCGGCATTTGTTACGGCACCCAGCTTCTCGCTTGGAGCGTAGGCGGAAAGGTAGAGCCTTGCGCAGTAAGCGAATACGGAAAGACAAAGATGACCGTATCGCCGAAGTGCGATTTATATAAGGGCATGGACAAGGAACAGATAGGACTTATGAGCCATACCGACCAAATCACCGTACTCCCGGAAGGGTTTGTTTCGGTTGCCTCAACAAAAGATTGCAAAAACGCTTCAATCGCCGATAAAAAGAGGAAACTTTACGGTATGCAGTTTCATCCCGAGGTTGAATCGACCCCGAACGGCACCAAATTCATTAAAAACTTCCTTTATGAAATTTGCGGCGCAAAAGGGGACTATAACCTCAAAAATCTTGAAGGTCAGTTAATAGAGCAAATAAGAAATCAGGTGGGCGATAATCATGTTCTGCTTGCCCTTTCGGGAGGCGTTGATTCCTCTGTTTGCGCGGCGCTTCTTTCAAAAGCAATACCGGGCAGGCTTCACTGTGTTTTTGTCGACCACGGACTTATGAGAAAGGACGAAGGCGACCAAATTGAAGAGGCGTTTAAGGATAAGGATATTGACTTTATAAGGGTTAATGCCAAGGATAGATTTTTAAAGGCGTTAAAAGGCGTTGTCGACCCCGAGCAAAAGCGAAAAATAATCGGCGCCATGTTTATTGAGGCGTTTAAGATTGAGCGTGATAAGTTGAGCGATGTCAAATTTTTGGCGCAGGGAACGATATATCCCGACGTTATAGAATCGGGCGGAAGCAAGGCTGCAACCATAAAAAGCCATCACAATGTCGGCGGACTTCCCGAAGACCTCGGGTTTACGGGGCTTGTAGAACCGCTCCGCGGACTTTTCAAGGATGAGGTAAGAAAACTCGGAAGACAGTTGGGACTTTCAAAGGAGTATGTTGACCGCCAGCCCTTCCCCGGACCGGGCTTGGGCGTTCGCGTTATGGGCGAAATAACCGATGAAAAACTCGACATTCTTAAAGATGCCGATGCAATTTTCCGCGAGATAATGATTAAAAACAGAATTAAATCCGACCAATATTTCGCCGTGCTTACCGACACCCGTTCGGTCGGCGTCGTCGGCGATTTCAGGACATACGAATACACCGTCGCTTTGAGGGCGGTAAAAACATCCGATTTTATGACCTGCGAATACACTCCGATACCCCATAAGTTTTTGGGGCTTGCGGCGTCAAGAATAGTAAACGAGGTTGAAGGCGTCGGCCGTGTTG
This sequence comes from Ruminococcaceae bacterium UBA3220, assembly GCA_002363095.1. Lineage (GTDB taxonomy): Bacteria > Bacillota > Clostridia > Oscillospirales > Acutalibacteraceae > UBA737. The sequence continues at coordinate 4,760 of DEWC01000077.1, forward strand.
TTTACGATATAACCGGCAAACCGCCTGCGACTATTGAGTGGGAATAATCACAGAAATCCTAAAAACCCGGTAATATCAAGGGTTTTCGGACTTCGCCCACCCCTTTTGATAACGATTTGATAACAATCCTTAGAGTGACCATTATTCTATACAACGAGTGGTTTGCAGGTTATCGGAATAATATTCAAGCGGGATATGATTTTGCCAAGACCTCCGGTGGCAACGGAGGGAGCGAAACAACGCGACTGACAAAGCAGTGGCAGGGAGATTAACACCTCTCTGCTGCTCTTTTTTGTCATTTTTTCAAAATCTATTGACAAAATCAATACTTCGTGATATGATGTATTACATCATAGGAGGTATTTTATGGATATTCAGTTGAAGCGAGGCCTCTTGGACGTCTGCGTTTTGGCAGCCATTAAGAGCGAAGATTCATACGGCTATAAGATCATAAAAGATATGAAACCGTATATTGAGCTTTCCGAATCAACCTTATATACCATTCTGAAACGTTTGGAAACAGCCAATATGTTGACCGTTCGCACCGCTGAGCACAGCGGAAGACTTCGGAAGTATTACCGTATCACCGATGAAGGATTGAAGCGTATTGAAGATTTCAAGGATGAATGGAAAGAAATTATGTCTATATATCGGTTCGTAACCAAGGAGGATAACGGTAATGAATAAACAAGAGTTTCTTACCCAGTTGCGTAAAGGATTGTCAGGCTTGCCGCAGGAGGATATAGAAGAACGCCTGACATTTTATAGCGAGATGATTGACGACTACATAGAAGAAGGTTTGTCAGAGTCCGAGGCTGTGAGTAAAATTGGGTCGGTTAATTATGTAGTTACACAAATTTTGGAAGACACACCACTCACAAAACTTGTTAAAGAGAAAGTTAAGCCGAACAGAGTATTGAGGGCTTGGGAAATTGTACTTCTCGTATTGGGCTCACCGATATGGCTTTCACTTTTAATTGCCGCATTTTCAATAATTCTTGCCGCTTACATTGTGATATGGTCTGTTGCCGTTACATTGTGGTCAATAGGAGCATCCTTTGCAGCGTGTTCACTTGGCGGGATCATATCGGCAGTAGTTTTCGCATTTCAAGGGAACGGACTTACGGGACTTGCTGTGCTTAGTGCGGGTATTTTCTGCGCAGGTTTATCCATTTTTCTGTTTTTCGGCTGCAAAGCTGCTACAAAAGGTATCTTGTTGCTGACCAAAAAGATGGCTTTAGGCATTAAAACCTTGTTTGTTGGAAAGGAGGCAGTACAATGAGCAAAACAGTAAAAATATGGCTCATTACTGCAGCAGTACTCGTCACACTTGGGTTGATTCTTTTTGCAGGTGTGATGGCAAACTATGATTGGAACTTTAGCAAACTCAGTACCGTTACATATGTAACTAATACCTACGAGACTACCGGCGAATTTGACAAAATATCAATCAATGTAGATACAACGGAGATTGAATTTGTACCTACCGAGGATGAATCTTGCAGTATCGTTTGCTTTGAAGCAGAAAAAGTAAAGCATTCCGCTGCCGTGCAAAACGGCACCCTTGTTATTGACACAACAGACACACGCAAATGGTATGATCATATATGTATTTCTATTGGGACTCCAAAGATGACCGTTTACTTGCCACGAAATGAATATGCTTCGCTGTTTATAGAAACAGATACCGGCGATATCAATATCCCCAAGGATTTTACCTTTGAGGAAATCGAAATAGACGGTGACACATCGGATGTTGGTTGCTTTGCATCTGTTTCCAATGTCCTTGAGATTGAATTAAGCACCGGCGATATCAATGTAGATAGCATTACGGCAGGTCGGGTAAATCTTACTACAACAACGGGTGAAATCACGGTCAATAATGTAACCGCTAAAAATGACATTGATATCGAAACTGATACAGGTACAGTAAGATTGACGAATGTTTCTTGTGCGGACTTTGTGGCAGAAAGCGATACCGGTACTATAACTTTAAAGAATGCTGTGGCAACGGGTAGCTTTTCTGTTGAAAATGATACAGGTGATGTGAGATTTGAAAATAGCGACGCTGCACAGATTTCTGTCAAGACAAGTACGGGTGATGTTACCGGCACATTACTTTCCGAAAAGGTATTTATCACCGAAACCTCTACCGGCAGAATCAGCGTTCCAAAAACAACATCAGGCGGAAAATGCGAGATCACAACCTCAACCGGGGATATAAAAATTGATGTAACCCCGTGAATTTCTAAGTAAAATAGTTATAATATATCTATATTCAACTCCCGATTATCCACGGTAAAATTATTCTTGTTATCAACTTCGATAACAAAATGATAACAAGGGCGGTTTAACACAGGATAATACAGATACATCGTGTATCAAAAAAATCAAGACTAACGAGAAGTAAATATACATAAACAGAATTGTTTAGTCTTGGTCGAGTGGGCTTGATTTTCGCGTGCATGGGTGATCACGAAACACTCACAAATCTTATCGCAACAAAATCAAAAAAGGACTGTGGCGAATGCCACAGTCCTTTTCATTATGTTATTTTCCAAATTTTTATTTTATTCTGTTTTCGGCATTTTGCAAAAGCGTTTTAAGCTTTACCGCTTTGAACAATTCAAGCCTTATAAAGTCGATTGCCGAGCAAATAATATATATGGCGAGGGCAATTGCAAGAACAAGAGGTAACATTTGATAAAGCGGTCGGTCGGCGACCCATAAGAAACGGTCTTTTAAGATTTTTTCAAAAACCAAATGCTGAACATGAATAAGATAAACGCTAAAAGCAAGGGGAGATAAAAACGCAATTATTTTGGTAACTGCCGGGGCGAAGTTTATTTTTTCAAAAGCCAAAAGCAAAAACACCGCCGATGCGACCATTGTGATCGACTGATAATTTATAAAAATATCCACGCCCGTAGTTTTGCCGAAAAACCGCTTTGAAAATGTTTCGAGCAAAAACTTAGAGCACCATGTTATTAAGGTCGATAAAAGAAAAAGATATAAAAACACGCTTGTTCTGTGGCGTTTGATTTTATCAAAAAGCCCGTATTTGTGGATATACCCGCCAAGCACATAAAGAATTATCAGCCATAAAGCGGAATATCCTGCGCCTAAAAGGAAAACATCGCCCCAAAAATGGTGAATTACGGGTTGAAGAAGGGACGAAAAAACGAAAATCGAGCCCAAAAAGAAACCGAGTTGTTTTTGAGACAGTTTTTCTATTCCGGCGTTAAGAAACGGAATAAAAAGGAAGAGTATGGCATAAGCGGTAACATACCAGTATTGTTTTGAAACGATGGGCAAAAAAGCCGAAAGGATTTCGGTTTTTCCCACACTTTGCGGACAAAAAACCTTAAATCCCATTGTTATCAAAACCGAATAAAAGGCGACCTGACACCAGATATAGGCGAGATTGCCAATCTTATATTTCGAGAACACTCCGACATATCCGGAAATAAGCGCATAACAGTTTACGGCGCAAAAGCAGGCGATTTCCAAAAACCACGCGACCCAAAAATTCGTCGATTTTGAGTTTTCTATAATACCTCCGTTGCCGAGGATATGTAAAACCACTATCATAAGCATTGATACTATTCTGAGCGCGTCAATGCCGTAGTTACGGGACAATTTTTGGAGTGGGCCGCTTTGTTTTTCACTTTCCATATTATTTCCTCTCAAGAATCAACAAATTGCAAATTCGCTCCCGCTCTGCCGTAACGGCTGAATAATAACCTGATTTTTGTTCAGGTGGGTTTCATCCGGACAGCTTCGCGCTCCCTTCTTCCGAACTCGGCACCGCCGCGGGAGGTCTGCAAGCCCACTGCCCGAGCCTGAATCCCTTTAATAAACTTGTAGGGTTATAATAGTCCGATTCGCGTACAGAGCAGGAGTAAAAAGTTTATTGTTTCTCGTCTATCTCAAAAAAGTCTTCAAGGCGGTCAACAAAGGCGTCGGCAACCGTTTCGTATTCGTCGTCGTCCTCTATTTCATAGAAATATTCGTCTCCCTCTTCCTCGCCGACCTTTACAATAACCAGTTCGCCCGAATCTTCGAGCATTTTTTGCGGGTCGCTGTATTGCGGAAGAAGCGCGAGATAACGCCCCATATCACTTTCGATGGCGTCGAGCACCTCAAAGGTGTATTCCTTGCCGTCGTCGTCGGCAAGTGTGATTATATCGGGGTTGTATTCTTCGGTAGTTTTCTTTTCTTCACTCATATTTTTCCCTCACTGATGGCTTATCATCGATAAGCCATATTTTATATTCTAAACAATATTTTACAATATATCCGCCTCAAATTCAACCCGCGATTTAAAAGAGGGGAATAAAAAAAGACCCTTCCAAATATTCGGTAAAGCCATCGCCTTTATCTAATCGATCGATTTTTCAAATTTTAAAATGTCTTCAACATTGCAGTCAAGAAATGCGCATAGGTCGTCGAGCGTTTGGGTAGTTATCGGTTTATTGTGTTTAAGCCTGTCCAATAGGCTGCGGCTTACGCCGAATGTATTTATCAACTTGTATGTCGTTATGTTCTTTTTCTTTAATGTTTTATAAAAAGGTTCATAAGTTATCATATAATCACCATAGCCTGTTTTCTAATTCAATGATAATTTATGCTCTTTTTCTTGACAAGTGTCGATATAGAGAGTACAATGTCTGTATGTTCTATATATCGATAACATTGAAAAGAAAAGGAGAGAAAACGATGAAAAAGAGTTCATCAGCGAAGAATATTCCGATTCCAAAAATGTTTCCTCCTTTGCAAAGGAAGCTAACTATTGGGCGATTTCAAGAGGGGTTATTTCGGGCAAGCAGATAAGCGGAAAGAGATATATCTCGCCCGTCTCCTCCGCACAGCGCTGCGAAGTCGCCGCGATGTTTTACAACATAAACGAAAAAGGAATTTTCGCGGAATAATTGTTAATACCATGACAAAAAACCTCGGTGATAATCGCCGAGGTTTTTTAATGAATAATGGCTTATCATCGGTAAGGACAAAATGGTTTTGGAGGGCAAATTTTTCGTTCCTTTTTGCCTTAAAGCCTTGATATACGCCGGTATATCGGCGTTTCTCGGCTTCAAGGAAACAAAAATTTTGCTTCCTACAAAACTGCTTCGCACCTGAAAAAGAGAAAAATTCGTGGATTTTTCGGTGCGAAGGACACCGCAAGGCTGACGCCTGTGGTGGACAACAAGCCGTAAAAAGACCGAATTTGGCCTTTTATCAGGCGTTTTGTCCTTATCGTTGATAAGCCATGAATAATTGCGGTGTTGTCGCAAAGCGACAACGGATTTTTAAACCGCGGTCGATTCACAAATCGACCATACAACCGAAATCATTATTGACAAATCGTCTGATGTCTGATTTCTGTCATCTGCCATCTGTGTTGACTCCTTCGTCCAGCGTCCAGCGTCTATTGTCTACTATCTGATAAGCGCAACCGCTTCTTTAAGAT
>DEWC01000092.1:0-5381 GCA_002363095.1 Ruminococcaceae bacterium UBA3220
ATTTACGATTATGTTATGACTTTGCCGAACGGCTTTGATTCGCAGATAGGCGAGCGCGGGGTTAAGCTTTCGGGCGGTCAGAAACAGCGGATTTCGATAGCAAGGGTGTTCCTTAAAAATCCCGCGGTGCTTATTCTTGACGAGGCGACCAGCGCGCTTGATAATACAACCGAAATTCTTATTCAAGAGGCGCTTGACGAACTTTGCAAGGGCAGAACAACCATTATCGTTGCGCATAGGCTTTCAACCGTAAAGAACGCCGACGAAATCGCCGTTATCGAGCAGGGCAAGGTGCTTGAAAAGGGCACACACGAGCAACTTATTGAAAACGGCAAGATTTATAAAAAACTTTACGATTCGCAGTTCAGAGATTGTGCGGATTAGATAAAAGGTATCTGATGTTATATGAATGTTTCGGCGTTTTCCGGCAATTTTAAATGTCCGCAGGCGCCGAAATAATTCGTTTTATATCTGCAAGGGATAAAAAACACTTGACAAATAATGTCATATGTTATATAATATCTCTCGCATCCAAAGACAGCAGGTGGCGTTTCGCCGTAAGTTTATCGCCTGCCGAGGTTAGCGTGAACGAAAAATTTATATTTTTTGATTTCATGTCTGTCCGTTCTTTGGCGGACTTTTTTATTTTTTCGGAGGTGAAAAAATTGCCTAACGCAAAAGTTTTAGAGCAGAAGCAGAAACTTGTTGCAGAGCTTACCGAAAAGGTTAACGGCTCTATCGCCGGCATCCTTGTTGATTACAAGGGTATAACGGTTGCCGACGATACCGCGCTTCGTAAGGAACTCCGTGAAAACGATATCGAGTACTTTGTTGTTAAAAACACTATTCTTTTCCGCGCCCTTGAGGGAACGGGACTTGAGGATATGCGCGCAACACTTGAAGGTACTACCGCTATCGCCCTTTCAAAGGAAGACCACACCGCGGCGGCGAGAATTCTTGCCAAGTTTGCCGAAAGTCATGATTCATTCTCGATTAAAACCGGCTTTTTAGAGGGTAAGGTTATCGACCTTGACACCATTGATTCTTTGGCAAAACTTCCTACAAAGGATGTTCTCCTTGCAACCGTTTGCAACGCTTTCCAGGCACCTATTGCGGCATTTGCCCGTGCAGTTCAAGCCATCGTTGATAAAGGCGACGCTGCCGAAGCCGAATAATTTTAAATTTTAAAAAAACAAAACTGAAAAATTTCAATTAGTTGGAGGAAATTAAAATGGCATCTGAAAAGATTACAGCTATGATTGAAGAGTTAAAGACTCTTACCGTTCTTGAGCTTTCCGAGCTCGTTAAAGCAGTTGAAGAAGAATTCGGCGTATCCGCAGCCGCGGCAGTTGCAGTAGCAGCTCCGGCAGCAGGCGGTGCGGCAGCAGAAGAGAAGAGCGAATTTGACGTTGTTCTTGCTGAAGCCGGCGCTAACAAAATCCCGGTTATCAAGGCAGTTCGTGAAATCACCGGTCTCGGTCTTGCCGAGGCTAAGGCTCTCGTTGACGGCGCTCCCAAAACAGTTAAGGAAGCCGTTTCCAAGGAAGACGCCGAGGGCTTCAAGGCTAAACTTGAAGAAGCCGGCGCTAAGGTTGAGCTTAAGTAATTCTGATTTGACCGATTACGGCGTATCCGGGTTTGGATGCGCCGTTTTTGCTTGACAAAGAAAGAATAATTTTGTATAATACTTTTCGTATATTTTGCAGAGTAGATATCTTTGTTAGTTGGGGCGAACGGGGAGTTGTCGCCTAAACGGAATTCTTTGATGTCGCATCCCGCTGCCGGATAGGTTTTAAGGATATTTGTATTCCCTTTTATTCGGTATGTCGGATAGGGGGTTATTTTTTTGGAAAGAACAAACTTAAAAAAGAATTATTGGACAAAGGCTGTCGGAAATTGCGCCGATATCAGAATGCTGGCAATAGCCGGCGTAATGACTGCGCTCAGCATTGCGGTTAAGGCATTCAACATAAATATTATACCGAACACTCTTATTATTTCCTTCGCCTGCTATTTTCACGCGCTCGGAGCCTTTATTTACGGACCTGTTCTCGCTCTTTTTACGGGTGCGATAAGCGATACTCTCGGGGCGGTGATTTTTCCTGCCGGGCCATATTTCTTACCGTATATTATTCCTGAAATGCTAAGTTGCTTTATCTATGCGCTCTTTCTCTGGAACAGGGAAAAAATTACCGTTTTAAGGGTTTTGTCGGCAAGATTTACGGTTAATATAATCTGCAATATCATCCTTAATTCCGTTATAACAAAATGGTATATGATTTATTTTAACATCAATAACGCGTTTTCGATTGTAAACTCTTTGAGAATTGCAAAAAATCTTGTTCTTTTCCCGCTTGAAGGGGTTTTGATGGCAATAATCATTATGGCGGCTATAACACCGCTTAAACGGTTAGGCGTTATAAACGCACAAACTAACGGCGAACCGCTTAACGGAAAAAGCATTGTAACCGTTTCATTGCTGTTCTTAATTTCGGTAGGTCTTGTGGTGGGCTTTTATTATTCATACCCGTTCCTTAAAGCGCACCAGTTTGTTTTTCTTTAAAATAAAAAACTGCAATCCTCAAAACGGGGGTTGCAGTTTTTGTTTGGCTTTGTACTATTTAAGGGATTTGACAACGGTACCGTTATTCTCGGCGAGTTCGGAAACCTTGCCGTGGCAGGTAAAGAGAATTACCTGCGCTTTTTTCGCATATTCCTTCAAAAAATCAATGGCTGTTTCGGTACGGGTGTCGTCATAATTTGAAAGTGCATCGTCAAGAAAAACGGGATAACTTTCCTTATCGCCAATCATTTCGCTTATGGCAAGACGGAGGGCTAAAAACGCCTGGTCCTCGGTGCCGGTGCTTAAATATCCCGATTCAAACATACCGAAACTGTCGGACTTTTCAACCTCTATCTGAAGAGATTTGTTGACATTCACCGTTTTGTATTTTCCGTTTGTAAGGGCTGAAAAGATTTGAAGGGTTTTTCTGTTCAGTTCGGCGCCGTAGCCCTTTCTGATGCTTGCAAAACTTTCGGAAAGAACATTAAGACTTATCTCACATCCCGAAACAAAATCTTCCATTTCGGCGATTCTTTCGTCAAGCGTCTTTATTTCACGCTCGACAACTTCGGGTTGGAGTGAATTGCGAAAAGAGGTTTTAAGTTCTGTTTCAAATGATGTCTTTTTTGCGTTTTCTTCAATTATCTGCTCGCTTAAACGGTCAAATTCCGCCTCCGCCGCCTCAAAATCGTATTTCGATAGTTCTTGTTCGGCGTCGTTTGAGGCTAATCTTTCTTTTGCTTCCTCGTAGGATATTCCGCCCAAATCTTTTGAAAGGTATCCGAGATTAAGCCTTATTTCTTTTTGCTCTTCGGCTTTTTTCTCGATTTTTTCAAGGTCCTCATCGGTGTCCGAAAGACCGTCGAGGGCTTTTTGGTATTCCAGCAAAAGTTCCTGTTCCTTTTCGGTTTCCACGTTTATCTGCGCCTTTTTTGCGGCAATATCTGTAAGCCGTTTTTCCTTTAACGTTTTGTCGGCGGTCAGGATGGTAATAACGGTATTCATTTCGTTTGTGAGGTTGGAAATCATTGCCGAAATCTCCGATTCGCGAGTTTTAAGGGTTGCAATTTTGGTTTTAATTTCGGCGATTTCATCCTTTATCTTTACCGCCTCTGCCTTATTATCGGGCTTAAAGATAAACGAAAGAACGCTGATTATCGCGCCTAAGACAGCTACCGCGTAATATGGAGCGCCAAGTGTTGCTCCTAAAACCGCACCGCCTGTAATTATTACAAGACCGAGGACAAGAAGTATCGGATTGAAGGCTTTTTTGTGGTTTTCCGTCTCGGCAAGAAGCAGTTCCTTTTCTTTAAGACACTGCTCTGCGTTTTTTACATCGTCGCCGATTTTTGCCTTTTCCCCTTCGGCTGACGAAATATCGTTTGACAGCGAGACCTTCCTTTGCTCCGCCTGTTCTGTGGTCATAGCGCCCGAAATTTCCTCGGCTTTTTCCATTGTTTCAAGTTCCTTTTTAAGGCTTAAGACAAGTTTTGACTGCGGCGCAAGTTTAGCCTTGCAAAACTTTATTCCGGATATAAACGCCGTGTCAACGGGATGTCCGCCGGGGGTGGTCAAATCTGCGCTTAACGAGTCAAGCTTTTCCTTATATCTAAGATAATTTTTCAGCTTTTCGGCGTTTTTCACATCTTCTTTTTTAGAAAGCAGTTTTTTTATCGCCCGCCCCCTTAAAGAGTGGGCGGTTATTGTTTTTTCGTATTCTTCAATCGCCCGGGTGAGTTCCGATTTGCGAATGGCATCATCCTTTGCTTTTTCATAGTTTTTTTGAAGCTCGGCTCTCTCGTTTCGCAGCCTTGCAAGAATTCCCGCCCTTTCGGTCTTTGAAAGCACCTTTTCCTTGGCGGAGGTTATTCGCTTCTCGATTTTTTGAAAGGATGTATCTTCGTTCCCCGTGAGCGCCACTGCCGAAAGTCGGGCGCTTAAATCGCCGTTTGCAATATCATCCGGTTCGAAATTGCGTTCGCAGGATATAAAAAGACTCTTTTTAAAGGCTTCGGCGCCAATGCCGAAAACACGGTTTCCTATCTCGTTTGTAACCGGTGTTTTTTCACCCGTGCTGATGTCGGTAAGGGTTATTTTATCGGTTGAATCCGATTTGTTGAATATCCTTTCAAGGCAGTATTCGTTTCCGTTTTGTTCAAAATAAATCCGTCCGCCCATCGGCGTGCCGTCAAGAGGGGTGTATTTAACACGAAGACTGGCGCCTAAGTTTTGGGTTTTTTTACCGGTTCCGTAAAACATCGCCCTTATAAAGGACATAACAGTCGTTTTTCCTTGTTCGTTTTCGCCGAAAATAACATTGAGTCCGTCACCCAAATCGAGGTTTAAATCTTTAATGCCGCCGAAGGCGCTTATGTATATTTTATTGATTTTCAAAAGGTTCTACCTCCCCTTGAAAGGCTTTAAGCCCGATTTTGAGCGCGAGTTCAAGTTTTTCGGCGTTTTCCGGCTCGTTTTCAATTCTTTCAAGCATTTTTGTTATAAAAACACCTTTAAGTGAGGTTTCGTTTTTTAGCGTCGAAAGGTCAAACTTGAGTACGGTTTTGTCACTCACCTTGGTGAAATAGGTACGGCTTTTCAATCTTTCGGTTATTTCCGATATATTAAGTTCCGCGTCCTGCGGGATCTCGCCCGTAAGTATGATTTTATATAAGTTTTCGCCGAAACTTTCCCCGTATGCCGATTTTATTTCGTCAATTGCTTTATCGATTATTTCGGATGTGTTTTCAATTCCGGAAATGTCAACTTTTATGGCTATATGCTGTCGTTTGCAGGTCGGAACAAACCTAAGGTCGCAACG
>DEWC01000092.1:5514-21010 GCA_002363095.1 Ruminococcaceae bacterium UBA3220
ATATAGGTATTTCCTATTTTTTTAGGCTCGGTTCTTTGATGAACATGTCCGAGGGCGATATAATCCATTCCGCTTTTTAAAACAAAATCGTTTGAAATGGGATTTTGCTCGCCGCCGAATCCGTATTCGCCGTGGATACACATTATGTTAACGGTATCGGGGTCGGCAGGGACGCTAAACTCGTTCTCGCCTTTCAGAAGTGTTTCCGAGAACGATTTTCCGTAAACCTTTACATTGTCGTTTATTTTAACGCAGGCGTCCTCGGTTGGTAAAATATAAAAATTGCCGGGAAGTTTAGCCTTTAAAAACGGCGATTCGAAATTCAAAGGGTCGTGATTTCCCGCACAGTAAACAAACGAAATTCCGCCTGCCGAAGAAATCTTTTCCAAAACCCCGTCAAAGAGGTACCGCTGAATTCGGTTTGAATCGAACAAATCTCCGCTTATCAGGACAAGTTCCACGCCGTTTTCTTTTGCGATATCAACGATTCTTTCAAAGGTCAAAAGCGTTTCCGCCTGCCTGGCGGATGCCCTTTCCTCCAAAAACGATTCGCTCGCGCCGATATGCAAATCGCCGGTATGAAGTATTTTCACCGACGCCATAATCTCATCTCCCCGATAAAAAATCCTTATCAATATAATATCATTAAAACCGACTTTGTTCAAGAAAATATTGATTTTGTTTAGAGATTATATTATACTATAAAGTGATAAATTATATTTTCGAGGTGATTGTTACGGATATCCGTGAAGGCGATAAACTTACTATGAAAAAAACCCATCCGTGCGGCAATAATATTTTTACCGTTTTGAGAATAGGAATGGATTTCCGTATCTCCTGCGATAAATGCGGAAGGATAATAATGCTTCCGCGCAAAAAGGTCGAAAAAGGAATAAAGAAGATAGTAAGGAACGGCGAAACAGTATGATTGAAAAACTGTCGGCGGTTGAAAACCGGTTTGAGCAGATAGGTCTTGAACTTACAAGGCCCGAGGTAGTAAGCAACACTGAGTATTTTACCCGCCTTATGAAGGAACACAGTGAATTGTCTCCCATTGTTGAGAAGTTCAGGGAATATAAAAAAGCGGTTTCGGACGAGACGGAAGCGCTCCGAATTTTGGAAGACGGTACTCTTGATAAGGACTTTAAAGAACTTGCGGAGCAGGAGCTTAAAGACGCGAAAGAACGAAAAGAAACAATAAACGAAGAACTTAAAATTTTGCTTTTGCCCAAAGACCCCAATGATTCAAAAAATGTTATCGTCGAAATTCGCGCCGGAACGGGCGGAGAGGAATCGGCGCTTTTCGCAGGCACGCTTTTCAGGATGTATTCAATGTACGCGGCGGCGCATAATTTCAAAATCGATATAACAAACGAAAACGAAACAGAACTCGGCGGATACAAGGAAATATGTTTTATGATAGAGGGAAGCGGAGCCTATTCAAGGTTTAAATACGAAAGCGGTGTTCACCGCGTTCAGCGTGTTCCCGATACCGAAACGCAAGGGCGCATCCATACCTCCGCCGTTACGGTTGCGGTTATGCCGGAGGCGGACGATGTTGAGGTGGAAATAAATCCCGCCGACCTTAAAATCGATACATTTCGTTCCTCGGGAGCCGGAGGACAGCATATCAACAAAACCTCCTCGGCAATAAGGGTTACCCATATCCCTACCGGAACGGTGGTTGAATGTCAGGACGAACGAAGCCAGTTTAAAAACAAGGATAAGGCTTTAAGGGTGTTGAAGGCGCGCCTTTACGACGCTGCGAAAAAGGAACATGATGACGAGATAGCCTCTGACCGTCGCTCACAGGTGGGTTCGGGCGACCGAAGCGAGCGGATACGAACCTATAACTACCCCCAGGGCAGGGTTACCGACCACCGTATCGGTCTTACCCTTTATAAGCTTGAAAGTATATTAAACGGCGATTTGGACGAGATAATCGACTCGCTTACCACCCATTACCGCACCGAGGCGCTTAAAGAACAAAACAGTTAGGACTTGAATGAATTGACTACCGAAAGATTGGATATTTTATCGGGCGATTATCAAAACAGCATCAAACGCGCGGCGGACATCTTAAAATCCGACGGTATTGTCGCCGTCCCTACCGAAACGGTTTACGGGCTTGCCGCCTCAGCTTTTTCGGACGCCGCCATTTTAAAGGTGTTCGAAGCGAAAGGCAGACCGCAGGATAATCCCCTTATAGTCCATATAAGCGATATGGATATGCTAAAAGGGGTTGCCGATGATATTCCCGATATTGCCTTCGTATGCGCAAAAAAGTTTTGGCCGGGTCCGTTTACGATGGTGCTTAAAAAATCGGGAGCGGTTGCCGACAGTGTGAGTCCGGGACTCGAAACGGTTGCCGTAAGAATGCCGCTTGAAAAATCGATAAGGGATATAATCGACTGTGCGGGGCTTCCGCTTGCGGCGCCCTCGGCGAATATTTCGGGTTGCCCGAGCCCCACGACCTATACCCATGTTTTAAACGATTTGGACGGTAAAATCGACGCCGTCGTTTTGGGAAACGACTGTAAAATCGGTGTTGAGTCAACCGTTGTTTCGCTTTGCACAGATAAACCGCGTTTGCTTCGTCCGGGAGCCGTAACCCTCGAACAGTTAAAAGCCGTTCTGCCCGATATAGAGGTTGATAAGGCTATTTTGTCGGAGCCTGAAAACGGCAAAAAAGTGGCGTCCCCGGGGATGAAATATAAACATTACGCGCCCAAAACAGATACATTTCTTGTTGAGGGAAATTCTGAAAAATATGCCGAATTTGTAAACGGCAGAGAGAACGCCGTTGCCGTTTGTTTTGCCGAAGATAAGCCGTTTTTAAAGGTCAAAACTTTGGTTTACGGCTCGGCAAACGATCAATCGGCACTTGCTAAAAATGTCTTTTCGGCGCTAAGGCAGGTTGACCAACTTAAAGCAACTGCGGTATATATCCACGCGCCCGAGAAAACTGGCGTAGGACTTGCCGTTTATAACCGCCTTATTCGTGCGGCGGCATTTAAGGTGATAAGTTTATGAGCAAAATTATCGGTCTTACAGGCCCGACGGGTTCGGGTAAGAGCAGCGCGGCGCTTATTGCAAAAAATTATGATATCAAGGTTGTCGATTGCGATAAGCTTGCACGAAAAGCCGTCAGAAAAGGTTCCGAAGGGCTTAAAAGTCTTGCGGAAGTCTTTTCAAAAGGGATTTTAAAAAAGGACGGCACTCTTAACCGCCGTGAACTTGCAAAAAGGGCGTTTTCTTCAAAGGAAAACACCGAACTTCTGAACACCACTTTGCTCCCGCATATCGCCAAACTCGTTAAAGCAGAACTTAACGGAAAAACCGTTTTGCTTGACGCCCCCACGCTTTTTGAAAGCGGGCTTGACAGTGTTTGCGATGTTACCGTGGCGGTTTTGGCAAACAGGCAAGACCGTATTAAGAGAATAATAAATCGCGACGGGCTGTCTTATGAGGATGCGCTTCTTCGTGTGAACGCCGGCAAGGATGATGATTATTATAAAAAGCGAGCCGATTTTGTGGTTTATAATGACAAAGAAATACAAAAATACATAAACGAAATTTCAAATATTTTTAAAAGTTATACGGAGGAATAATCATGACAGCAAAGGAATTAAAGAAAAACCTGTTCCTTAATAAAAAGAACGGACTTTTAAGGGTGTCTGAGGAAGAAATTGCCGAAACCGAAAAGTTTTGTGCGGGATATAAAACCTTTTTGAACTCTGCCAAAACCGAAAGGGAAGCGGTTATAACCGCAGTCTCGCTCGCCGAAAAGAAAGGTTTTGTGCCTTTTAAAAAGGGTGAAAAATACACCGCCGGTGATAAGGTTTATTTTAACAACCGCGGAAAAACGGTTGCCCTTGCGGTTATCGGCAAAAAACCTTGTGAGGATGGCTTTAACATAACCGCCGCGCATATCGATTCTCCCCGTCTTGACCTTAAACCCAATCCGCTTTATGAGGAAATTGAACTCGGGCTTTTTAAGACGCATTATTACGGGGGTATAAGAAAATATCAGTGGCCGACTACTCCGCTTTCGCTTCACGGCGTTTTCGCGCTTAAAGACGGAACAAAGGTAGATGTAAATATCGGCGAGGACGAAAGCGACCCGAAATTTGTGGTAAACGACCTTTTGCCTCATCTGGCGGCGGAACAGTCAAAACGCACACTTTCGGACGGAATTCGCGGTGAGGAGCTTAATGTTCTTATCGGAAGCCGTCCCTTTAAAAGCGATGACGAAAGCGAGCTTGTGAAACTGAATATCATTAAAATTCTCAACGAAAAATACGGCGTTACCGAAGAGGACTTTTTGTCGGCGGAACTTGAACTCGTTCCCGCGTTTAAGTCCTGCGATATCGGATTTGACCGCTCGATGATAGGCGGTTACGGTCAGGACGACCGCGTTTGCGCCTATCCTGCGCTTTCGGCGATACTCAATGTCGATAATCCCGAAAAAACCGCCGTTGCAATTCTTGCCGACAAGGAGGAAATCGGTTCTTGCGGTAATACGGGTCTTGAATCGGATTTTCTTGTTCATATTTTGGGCGACCTTGTTAAAACGGAGGGCGGCGATGTTACGGTGGCGCTTAGAAATTCGCGTTGTCTTTCCGCTGATGTAAACGCCGGTCTTGACCCGACTTTCCAGGATGTCTTTGAGAAGAGAAACGCCAGCCGTCTTAACTACGGCGTGGTCGTTACAAAATACACCGGTGCGCGCGGTAAGGCGGGTACCTCCGACGCCTCAGCGGAATATGTTGCCGAAATAAGAGAGATGCTTGATAAAAACAATATCGTATGGCAATCGGGTGAACTCGGAAAGGTCGATGCCGGCGGCGGCGGAACGGTTGCCGTTTATATCGCGAACAAGGGCGTTGATGTTGTCGATTTAGGCGTCCCGGTGCTTTCGATGCATTCACCTTTTGAAACGACCGCTAAACTTGATATTTATATGTGTTATCGCACAATGTATGTTTTTATGCAAGGGGAATAAAACTTGAATAAATTAAAGATAGTTTGCCTTTTTCTCTGCCTTGTTATGGTTTTGTCTGTCTTTTCGGGTTGCGGGGGCAACTCGGGCAATATGATATATCTTAATTTGTTGTCGGCACCCGAAACTCTTGACCCGCAACTTGCGAAAACCGATGAAGAACTGCTCATTTGCCGAAATCTATATGAGGGACTTTTGAGAAAAAATGAAGATGGAAAAATCGTAAACGGCGTTTGCAAATCCTATAAAAAGAACGGGCTTACATACACTTTTACCCTCCGTTCGGATGCGAAATGGTCAAACGGCAAAAAGGTTACCGCGGACGATTTTGTGTTTGCGCTAAGGCGCGCTGTTACACCATCGGTTCAAGCTCCGTTTGCAAGGCGCCTTCGTAGTATCAAAAATGCCCAATCGATTTTAAACGGCTCGGCAGACCCGTCAACTCTCGGCGTTACGGCAAAGTCGGACACTTCACTTACAATCGAACTTGCAAGCGATGATAAATATTTTGAAGAGACGCTTACTGCACCTGTTTGTATGCCTTGCCAACAAAGTTTTTTCAACGCTTGCAACGGCAAGTACGGACGGGACGGGGATTGTGTTATAGCAAACGGCTCGTATTACCTTAAAAGCTGGCACTCCGATGAATTCGGCATACGAATTACCAAAAACGATAATTATTCGGGCGATTTTAAGCCGAAAAACGGCGGTATCGTTATAACCGCCAACCAAAAAACCGAGGTAAGAAAACTCTTTTCAAAGAATTCGGTTGACTGCGCGTTTGTTGATAACCGGGATATTGATTCGGTAAAATCGACCGGCGTAAAAATTAAATCGACCCAAAACATTTGCTGGTTTATGACAATCGGCAACACATATTCCGCCGACATAAGAAACGCTTTTTGTCTTTCGCTTGATGAGGGCGTTTACAAGCAGGCGTTAAACACCGGATTTTCGGTTTCAAAATCCGTATATCCGGGTGTTTTAGGGGTTACAAATGCCGACGGTGCGGGGATTAGTCAATATAATTTGGAAAACGCAAAAGCGATTTTCTCATCCGCCGTTAAAAAGACCGACGATAAAATCTTTCCGAGCGCTACCATGTATTATTACCCGGATGATTATATGCTTCCGGTTACCAAATCCATAGTGGGACATTTTCAGCAAAATCTTTCGGCGTTTATCAATATTTCGCCCGCAAAACACCCTGAGCAACTAAAAGAAGAACTTAAAACCTTTTCGCTTCAGTTCGCCATATTCCCGGTAAAGGCGACCGGTAACGATATAACAGAGTATCTTGTTAACTTCGGCGTTTATGATACATCCGATACCGTTGCGGCACAACAGCGTATTTTGGCGCAAAAGACGGTAATCCCCGTCTGCTGCGAAAACACCAATTTTTGCTACTGCGATAAAGTAAGCGGTGTTGCCTTCGGAAACTTCGACGGATATATCGATTTTTCCTTTGTCGTAAAGAAATAATCAGCAACATATAAGAAAACTCCCGCTTGACAGGACAGTCAGGCAGGAGTTTTTTGTTGTTTTAACCGTTTAAATTATCGCACCGCGTTTGCAGGCTTCTTTACATTTACCGCAGGCGGTACATAGGTCGTAATCTATGGCTGCGAGATTGTCGACCACCTTTATCGCTCCGAATTCGCATGCTTTTTCGCACATTCCGCAGGCGATGCAGGAGACCTTGCAGTTTTTAACAACCGGGGCGCCTTTTTTCTTATTGTTGCAGGCAACCCTTTCTTTCGCACCTTTCGGGATAAGGGAAATAACCCCTTTAGGGCAGGCGGAAACGCATTTTCCGCATCCTACGCATTCGTTCTCGCATACTACCGGTTTTCCCTCCACCATTGTTATGGCGCCGAAGGGACAGACCTTCGAGCAGTCGCCGTAACCGATACAACCGTATTCGCATGCTACGGGACCTCCGTAGACGAGATTTGCGGCGGCGCAGGACATCATACCTTCATATCCGTATTTAACGGCGGTAACCTCACGGTTGCCGGCGCACCCTATAAAGGCGATTTTTGGAGAGGTATCAATTTCAACGCCTAATATTTCAGCAAGTTTTGACGCCGTTTCAGCACCGCCGGGAGCGCATTTGTCAGGCTCGGTTTCGCCTTTTGCAATCGCTTCGGCATAGCCGTCGCAACCTGAAAATCCACAGGCACCGCAGTTGGCACCGGGGAGGCAGTCGCGTATCTGTTCCTGCTTTTGGTCGGTGGGGACCGCCATAAACTTCGAGGCGAGGGCAAGTCCCAGTCCGGCGATAAGACCGATAACCGTTACAACTATAACGGGAACAATAATATCAAGCATACCCTTAACCTCCTATTCCCGCAAATCCCAAGAAGGAAAGCGAAACAAGCGCGGCGGCGATAAGAGTTATCGGAAGTCCTTTTAAAAACTCGGGAACATTCGCCGTTTCAAGTCTCTCTCTTACACCTGCGAAAAGAACCATCGCAAGCATAAATCCGAGACCAGCTGCCAGTGCGTTTATGAGGGAAAGACCGTAGTTTAACCCGTCTTGAACATTTAAAAGCGTAATGCCGAGAACGGCACAGTTTGTCGTAATGAGAGGCAGGTATATGCCCAGCGCCTTATAAACAGGGGGAATATACTTTTTAAGAAAAATCTCGATAAGCTGAACTATAGCCGCGATAACTAAAATAAATACGACCGTTTGGAGGTAGTTATACTTTTCGCGGAGCACATATTCGTTCAAAGGCCATGTAACCGCGGTGGCAATAACCATAACTATTGTTACGGCGATACTCATCGAAACGGCGGTTTTAACTTTTTTTGATACGCCTAAAAACGGGCAGATACCAAGGAATTTTGAAAGCACCATATTATTGGTCAAAATTCCCGCTAACAGAATGGAGGTTATCATGGTAACTTTATTCATTCGTTTCTACCTCGCTTTCCGCCGTTTGCTCGCAGGAAACCTTGCCGCAAATTCCCCTTGAAGGACAGTTCTCGCAACCGATTGTCTCGACAACAGTCTTGCCTTTTTTCTTTGCGAGGGCATTGGAGGCGGCTATAAGCATACCGAAAACAAAAAATCCGCCCGGAGGGAGAAGAAAGATTATCATAGGGGCGATATGGCCTTTTGTAACCGCTATATCGAAGATAGTACCGTTGCCTAAAAACTCCCTAATCATACCCATAAGGGTGAGGGTGCAGGTAAATCCGATTCCCATTCCGAGACCGTCAAGAATACTCGGTACGACCGCGTTTTTGGAGGCGAACATCTCGGCGCGCGCAAGAATTATACAGTTAACAACTATAAGCGGAAGGAATATGCCGAGCGCCTTGTCAATGCTCGGAGTAAACGCCTTTACAAGCATTTGAACAACCGATACAAAACCGGCGATAATTGTTATAAAGGCGGGTATTCTTACCTTATTTGGAATAACATTTCGAAGAAGTGATATAACGGCGTTTGAGCAGATAAGAACAATTGTTGCAGCAATGCCCATTCCGACGCCGTTAATTGCCGCGGTGGTTACCGCCAGCGTAGGACATGTGCCGAGCACGAGGCGAAGGGTCGGGTTTTCGTTTATAATTCCGTTTGTGAGTGTTTTGAGATTTTTATTCATCCTTGCCCGCCTCCTCGTTTTTTATTATTTCATTAAAGCGCTCTCTCGCGCTGTTTACCGCTTTTGTAACCGCCTTTGAAGAAATGGTCGCGCCGGTTACCGCCCTTACGGTGTTATCGGGCTTCGACGCGGAATTTTTATCGACCTTAATTTCCTTTTCAGCCGAAAGGCGCGAAAACTGTTTATACCAGTCCTCTTTGCCGGTATTTTGACCGAGACCCGGGGTTTCGCTAGTGGCGTCAAGTACCTTGACGGCGGTTACGGTTCCGTCCGTTTTGATGCCGGTCATAACCTTGACATCTCCGCCGTAGCCTTTTTCGGAAGTAACAAATATGTAGCCTATAACCTTGCCGCTTTTGTCAAGCGCTTTATACTCTCTTCCGCTGACAATATCAATATCCTCGTATTTATCGGCTTTCAGTACCTCGCTCATAGACTCCTGTTGCTGTTTGTCTTCAATCGCATCAATTCTGCTTTCGGTAAGCAAATTTGTTCCGGCAAGCGCGGCGGTAACAACAACGCAAATCGCCATTATAACAACCGTCGGAATGAGAATGTCTTTTGAGCGGGCAAAGAAACTGTTTTTGTTATCCATTTTCCTTTACCCCCTTAACTCCAAACGGCCTTCTTGCCGTCAGTTTATTTATATGAGGTACAAGAATGTTCATAATGATAATGGAATAGGAAACGCCTTCCGGCAGGCTTCCCCATTTTCTTATGGCAAATGTTATAAGTCCGCACCCGATACCGAAAACAAGTTTCCCCAAATCGGTTGTCGGGCTTGTAACATAGTCGGTTGCCATAAATATCGCGCCCAAAAACAGTCCGCCCGATAAAAGATAAAATGCTGTTATTCTAAGGTCAAACCCGTAAAACAGATAGGTCATAACCGCTACCGTTCCGATAAATGAAACCGGGATTATCGGCTTTATAACCTTGCGGATGATAAGATAAAGCCCGCCTAAGATAAGAAGCATTGCCGAAACCTCGCCTATCGAACCGCTTTTGTTTCCGAAAAACATTTCTTTAAGGCTGTAATCCGCGCCGTTTTTCAGAGTTTCAAAAGGTATCGCGAGAGGCGTGGCGCTCGTTATCGTGCCTTGTTCGCCTACTATTTTGTGCGTAAAGGGCTCAAGGTAGGTCGTAAGATAACTCGGGAAGGATACAAGAAGAATAATTCGAGCCGCCATGGCGGGGTTTACGAAGTTGTGTCCTAACCCTCCGAACATCTGCTTTACAACGATTATCGCCGCAAAAGAGCCGATAACCGCTATCCACAGCGGTGTTTTAGGCGGCAGATTCATACCGAGCAAAAGTCCCGTAACAATCGCCGAAAAATCGCCTACAGACTGCGGTTTTTTCAAAATCAGGTTCCATAAAAATTCAAACAGTACAGACGAAATTACGCAGGTACAAACGATAAACGCCGCATTAAGCCCGAACAGCATACAACCGACAATCGTTGCCGGAAGAAGGGCGATAACAACATCCATCATTATCCCGCTTGTCGTATCTTCGTGGCGTATATGCGGAGAGGAAGAAACATTTAACATATTATTCATTGCTTTTTCCTCCTTAGTTCTGCCTTTGCAAGTCTCATAACCTGTGTGAGCGGCCGTTTGGCAGGGCATACATATGAACAACTTCCGCATTCCATACAAAGGTTGATATTGAGCTTTTCGTATCGCCCGGTGTCGCCTATACGGCTTGCCGCCTCAACATTTGCCGGCGTAAGCCCCATTGGACATTTATCGGCACATCTTCCGCAACGGATACACGGTGTAGACGGTGCGGTACTCGAAGGATTTAGTACCAGTACAGCGTTTGTTCGTTTTTCGATAACTCCCTCACCGTCGATAACCGAAACGCCCATCATTGGACCGCCCATTATTATCTTGCTGAATGAGTCGTCTACTCCGCCGCAAAAATCAATAATATCGGATACTCTTGTTCCGATCGGCGCCATAACATTCTGAGGTTTTTTCACGGCGGTTCCCTCAAAGGTGATACGCTTGGAAACAAGAGGCATTCCCGTTTTGATAAACCTGTAAAGCGTGCCGAGACTTGTAACATTCATAACAATACAACCGACATCGCTCGGAAGTTTTCCGGGCGGTAACTGCCGACCCGTCGCCGAATAGATGATGACCTTTTCTGCGCCCTGAGGATATTTTGTAGGCAATTTCATAAGCTTGACGGTATCGTCCTTGTCACGCTTGTCGGTCGCCATTTCATACAGTTTTTTAATTGCTTTCGGCTTGTTTGCCTCAACGCAAATTACGACCCGTTCGAGTTTGAACACCTTTTTGATAAGGTATATCGCCTCAATAACATCGTCATAATTCTCCATACACTCCCGGTAATCAGAGGTGATATACGGCTCGCATTCCGCCGCGTTTACGACAAGTGTGTCGATTTTTGCGTTTTTGGGCGGGTTAAGTTTTATGTGGGTCGGGAAACCGGCGCCGCCGAGTCCTACAAGACCGCAAAGTCGGGCTGCCTCGACAAGAGCCTTTTTCGAGCGAACGGGGAAGGGTTTTAAAGAGGGGTCCGCTTCCATATTTCCGTCCGAGTCGATTTCGATAACCTCGGTTGGTTTGCCGTATAATTCTTTAACCGTAACCGCCGCAACCGTTCCCGAAACACTGGAATGTATCGGTGCAGAAACGGGAGCTTCGCTGTCGGCAATCTTTGTTCCGACATAAACTTTGTCTCCTGCTTTAACGGTTGGCTTACAGGGAGCGCCGATATGCATAACGACCGGGATAAACACCTTTTCAGGGGTTATATTAACCGTTTCCGTCTCGGCGGTTCCTTTGAAGTGCGGTAAAGAAATACCGGCTCTGATTCTTTTTACAGGGGATAAAATTCTCTCTTTACTCATTTTTTCCTCCAAACTGTAAAGGTACAACAATACTTATATATTTTATCATAGATTATCTATGTTTACAAGACTTTTTGAATCGCATTCATTGCATTTATTAAACAAAATGAAATTCCTCCACGGGTCGAAACGACCGAGAGGAGGAAAAATAAATAATAATCGCGTTAATCCCTTCTGCCGCGGGTAAGGATAAGAAGCCGTAACAGTTGAAGAACAGAGGAAAAAAGGGCGGCGACATAGGTCATTGCGGCGGCGGTTAAAACCTTTCGCGCAACCGAGACCTCATCGTTGCCTAAGATTGCCGAATTTGAGAGTATTTTAAGCGCCCTTCTTGAAGCGTTGAACTCGACCGGCAGGGTAATAAGCTGGAAAAGAACGACAAAAGAGAAAAGTATAACGCCTATTTTCGCAAGTCCCATATTGCCGAGAATAAGCCCGAAGATAATAATCGGCCAGGAAAGCCACGAGCCGATGTTTGCCATCGGAACAGAAAGGGTCCGAAGTTTAAGCGGGGAGTAACCGACCTGATGTTGAATGGCATGCCCGCACTCATGCGCCGCAACGCCGACGGCGGCAATGGAGGCGGAACCGTAAACACTGTCAGAAAGCCTTAAAACCTTATCGCCGGGCGAATAATGGTCGGTAAGATTTCCTGTTACACGCTCAATTCTTACATCGTTTATACCGGCGCTTTGCAATATTTCCCTTGCGCACTGTTCGGCGGTTATTCCGCGACGGTTAAAGGTTTTACTGTACCTTTTGAAGGTGGCTGAAACATTCAGCGAAGCGGCGGCGCATATGAGAGCGCCTATAATTACCAAAATATATGTGGGGTCCCAAAAAAATCCCGGATAATACACAGTCATCAACTCTTTTTCGTTTTTCGGCGAATGTCACCGTTTATAGTATATGCTCATTATACAATAAATTTTGTTCTGTTTCAAGTATCTGAAAATTTCGGGAGAAAATTTAAAATGGGACTTGAAAAAAATCATAAGTGTGTTAAAATAGGTGATACACGGGGGCGTAGCTCAGCCGGTCAGAGCGCATGCTTGACATGCATGAGGTCATTGGTTCGATCCCAACCGTCCCCACCATCAAAAAAGAGTGATTTGTCTATCAGACAATCACTCTTTTTTGCACGATGTGTTCCGCTGCCGCGGAACGTGATGTACACTTCGTGCGTGATGTATCCTACGGAAGTGATGTGCGCCTTCGGCACGTGATGGAAGCGGAACACATCTCATCACTTTGCGGCAAAGCCGCAATACATCACTATGCCGTAAGCATATCATCACTTAGCCCTTGGGGGCAATCATCACTTTACAAACAAATAATAATATGCTATCATCTTATAAGTAACTAATGGGGTGATATTGTGTCCGAATCAAAACTGCGTAATCTTTCTATAGACTTTTCCGTTCAAATCATAAACCTTGTTAAAGATTTGAAATCAAAGCACGAATCTGTTATCTCTAATCAAATAGGGCGTTCAGGTACCTCTATCGGCGCGAACATCTACGAAGCAAATTATGCGCAAGGTAAAAAAGATTTTATTTCTAAATTAGAAATCGCGCTAAAGGAAGCAAGCGAAACGGGATATTGGCTTGAATTATTATTCAAAACAAATTATATTGACGAAACAACTTTTAAAACTTTAAGTAATCAATGCGCAACAATCCGTACGCTGTTAATCGCTTCCTGCAAAACCGCTAAATCAAACCAAAACAAGTAAAAAACTCCCGGGCTTCCGCATTTTCACGGAAGCCCGATTTCTTTTTGTTATTCTTTATAATTCTCTATTTACTTATTTCTTCCGCACGGTTTTCAAGTGCGCGGTAGTCACTTAGCCCCTTGCGGCAAATATCTGCAAAAATCGTCTTTTGCAAGGTAGACAAAAGACGATTTTTTGGTACTAAATCCACTTTATTTATGTTGCTGGCGTAAAAGCTATTTTAATAATACACCCTCTCGAACTCAAAGCCTTCCTTTTTAAGCAATGCAACTATACCGTCATCGCCCAAAAAATGCATTGTACCGACGGCAAAAAACACGGTTTTTCCGCTTTCAATATATTCCATTGCCTTTTTTGCCATACCGCGATTTCGCTCAGATACCATAACTTTATCGTATTTTTCAACGAGTTTTTCCTCTTCTTCGGTCAGATTTTCATATTCGTCCTGTTCCAAAAACTCTATTATGTCCTCTTGGTCGCCTTTGAGCCACTTGCTATGGAGCGTCTTAATTCTGTCGGGGAATTCATCACTGTTATCGAGTTCGGATTGTATGGCAACCGTATAGTACTCGTCGGGAATCCCGGTGATAAGGCGGTATTGCAAGTCGGAACTTTCAACCTCGAGCACCTTGCGCTTAGCGGAGTACGCGTCCTTAATAAGCAGGGTGTCCATTGCCTTTTTCAGCGATAATCCCGATTTTTCGGCAAGTATCTGGCTGATAATCATTTCCCAAAATGCGGGACTTAAATACTCATAGTATTTGCTGTATTTATGCTCTTTTTTGAGGAATTCCTTCATTTTTGTATACAACTCTTTCGAAATATGGTCCTCAACGGTAGTGCCGTCCTCATAAATGAACATTTTTAGATCGGACTGTTGCTTCGAAATGTCTTTTTGATAGGCTTCGGTGTCAAATTCAACCGCTAAAGCGTCGCATTTTTTGAGGTAGGGTTGCAGGCGATTTAAAACTTCCTTGTTGCTTTTATCACCTAAATGAATGGTGCCGAAAAAGTATATTTCTCTGCCCTCACGGTCGGTCGCGCGCCAAAGCAGAGGGCATTCTTTCTTTTCGACAACGGCGGTCTTTTTATTTGACTGTGACGAATTTCCGCTTTTGTTGCTTTTGCAGGCAACAAGGTTTAAAACAACAGTAAAAATGAGTAAAACGGAAAAAAGCCTTTTGAGTTTTCCCATAAACGGAGCCTCCCTTAAATCGAATTATACCTTTTCCGGTCCTTGTCCGGAGCAAGGGTTATCAAACAAATTCATATTACTATAAAGACTTTTAAAAATCAAGCAAAAGCCCGAAAAGCTTAAAAACAATTGACAAAAACCGGGCTTTATGATATAGTAACCATATTGTCGAAAACGGCAAAAAAATGAAAGGCGGAAAAACAACAATGACAAAAAAACTCGCACTGATTTTGGCACTTATTATTGCGCTCGGAACGGTGTTTTTTGCCGGCTGTACCGAAGATGACGGCACCGGCAGAAAAAGTTCTAAAAAGAATAAAGAGGAATCGTCCGAAAGCGATAGTAATTATGAACTTGAAGATATAGTTGAAGGTGAATGGGAATTCGATGTTTCTCTTGATGAATTCTTCAAGGAAGAGGCCGAGAATGATGAAGAACTGGCCGAGATGCTTGAATACTGCGATTTCAGCAAGGTAAAAATGGCTATGGAACTCAAAATGAGCGACGGAGAGTATGAATTAAACTTCGACGGTGAAAAAACCGCTTCCCAGATGAAAAAGCCCTTTATCGAAGGCTTGAAGAAATACTATAAAGAGGCAAGCGGAGAAGCCCCCGATGACGATACGATCGCCGGACTTGAGGAAGTTGTTGAGCAAGCCATTGACGAAATGATCGGCGAACTTGAAGATAAGAGCAGCGAAGGTTTTTACCGTGTTGACGGCGAAAAGATTTATTTTGCCGATGACGAGGATGAGCTTGAAGATGCCGAAGAGTATATGAAGTGTACCGTTCAGGGCAAGAAAAAGATAAAGGTTACCAAATGGGAAAGCGACAGCGAAATTCCTGAGGGAATCTTGCCCTTCGTTATGAAAAAGAAATAATTAAATACGGAATTTTTTCGGGCGGTGAATAACCGCCCGTCAGTCTGTTGAAAAACCGTATTATTAACGATTGCGCCGTTTGGGCGGTGCGAATTAGGGATTATTATGGTTTTGGGCGGCAAAAAGCGCCTTGTAACTTGTGAAAAATCTCAATATACGACAGTATACCTTCGATTTTTCACTTC
>DEWC01000046.1 GCA_002363095.1 Ruminococcaceae bacterium UBA3220
GAGCGATTATAAGAACCGCCGAAACCTGCGGTGTCCACGGCGTTATAATTCCGAAAAGGCGCTCCGCGTCACTTAACGCAACGGTTGCAAAAACTTCCGCAGGAGCGCTCGAATATGTTAGGGTTGCAAAGGTTACAAATATTGCAAACACGATTGACTACCTTAAAGATAACGGCGTTTGGATTTACGGCGCCGATATGAACGGGACCAACTACCGTGCATTGGATTTATCAGGTCCCGTCGCACTGGTAATAGGCAACGAGGGAAAGGGCATCGGAGCTTTAACGGCAAAAAAATGCGATACTATTATAAGCCTGCCGATGAGAGGAAAAATCAATTCGCTTAACGCTTCGGTTGCAGCAGGAATTCTTATGTATGAAATAATGAAATTCAGATAGTCAAATATTATAAGGGAGATTTAATATGGGGATATTTAAAAAGAATACTCAACCCGATAGCGATACAGACTTAATACTCAAACATGACACTGATATATTGGGTTCGTCTGATGGAACTGACGATACTGACCCGCAAATCAAATCGGTGGACTTTGATGATGATATCGGTTTTGAAACAGGCATATTGAGCAGTAGTTTCGGAAATATTAAAAATGATTCCGAAACACTTGATGTAATAAAGAAAAAGGTTGTTAAAAAACCCTTAGCATCAGATAATGCCGCCTTTTCTAAAGAGCAAGATATAGCGTCGGGGAATAATTCCCCGGAGAACGGCGTCATAGATAACAACGATAATGAGTCTTTGCTTGAAAAGTGCAAGGCGTATACGGTTGACGAAGACGGAAATGATTATTCAGGTGATAATGATTCAATTTATGAACTTATTTCGGTTGCCGAAATTTTAAAAGCAGACCAACTGAAATCTCTTGATAATCTTTCTAAGAAATACGACATTGAAATCGACGATCAAACCGAAAATAAAACTCGGACTTCTGCAGATATACACGTTGATAATGAAGAACCGCTCGTTGAGAAAAGCCCGGATGAAAAAGTAAAAACTTCTGTGTTCAAAAAACTCATCGAGCAGGAACCGAACGAAGAAAGCGACGACCAAAAATTCGAGGACTATATTTTAAAAAACAACCCTGATGCAGTTATAGAGGACTCCCCTTCCGACATTCCCGATTTGTCTGATATCGATAATGCGCAGAAACTTAATACGCATATTCATGACCATTCCAATGACGGGGCGACATTAAAGTATATCCCTGTTAAAGACCCCGAGTCTCACGGCAATAAAATATCTGTCTCGGCAACGACTCAAAATATTGATTTGGGCGAAAAGCTTAACATTGACTCGCATGATGCGGCAAAATCAACTGTTAAGCATGAGGATTCCGAGGAGGATTTCGAGCAATTTTCCGTAGAGAACGAGATTACAGATTCTAAGATATTGCAATCTGAAATAAAGAAAGCCGCAATAACGAAAAGGGCTTCCTTTTTATGCACTGTTGCATCCGTGATATTATCGTCAATTACTGCAATTTCAACATCTGTTTATATTAAATCCGGCAATAGTATGACGGCAGGCTCTTTGATTTTCCTGCTGATTATCTTTATATTAAATTGTGTTTGCTGTTATGATATGTTCACCTCAATCGGTATGGTTATGCACAAGAAAGTAAACCCCGACATTACGGTTACGGTTTTATCGATTGCGACGGCGGTTATGACTATTCTGGCAACAGTTAAAAGCGACGGCGAATTTGCAGGCGATATTTACAGATTGATTTTCCTGTCGTCGGTTATTCTTACAATTCGTAACCTTACCGTATTTTTCAAAAAATCAGCCCGTCTCGGCAATCTTAAAGCAATGCGTTCAAAATATGATATTTACGGCGTCCACTTTATAGACGATCAATCAATTGCGTACTCAATTGCTAAGGATTCGGTTGAAGGTGATATTTTAATTGCGGCGCCGCAAAAGACTAAGTTTGTCAATTCGTTTAACCGGTACTGTGAACACACTTCGGTTTTAGCCGGGAAATTTGCGCCGTTTCAGATAATAAGCTTTGTTTTGACAATTGCAATAGGCTTTTTCGGCTTTGTTAAATATCATTCTGTTTTAGGGGCGATGTTCTGTGTTGTTACCCTGCTTTGCATCTTTGCTTTTCCGTCTTTATTTTTTATTGACTCGCTTCCGTTTTATGCGGCTTCCAGAAAACTCAATAAAATCGGGGCTTCAATTTTAGGAACGGCGGGCGCAAGACAACTTGACAATGCAAATTCGGTTATTATTTCTACAAACGAAATTTTCCCGAACGGTACCATCATTTTGAAAGATATGAAAATTCTTTCGGAAAACAGCATTGACGACACCATAATTCGCGCGACATCGCTCACCGAAGCAGTCGGAAGTCCCCTAACTCCGGTCTTTAAAAAAATCGCAAAAACAGATGTTACCTATTCCCTGCCCGACTCCGACACCGTAAAGTATGAGGACAAACTCGGGATTTCGGGCTGGGTCGATAACGAATTGCTCTTCATCGGCAACCGCACTTTAATGGAATCGCACGGAATTGAAGTGCCGAGCATTGAGATTGACAAGCGGATTTTGCGCAGCGGTTGTTTCCCGATTTATGTTGCAACTGTACAAAAAGCCTGTGCTTTACTAATTGTCAAGTATAATCCGGACTATCAAATCGCCAAAGAACTGCGTAAACTCAGCGGTCTCGGCGTCACGCTGTTATTCCTGAACAGTGACCCAAATATCAATGAGGCGATGATTTCAGATTATTTTGACATTTATGAAGACAGTATAAAAATTGTAACAAACGCCGGAAGGTATATGTATGATAATGCAGTTATTTCACGCGAACCGATGGCATCCCCTGCTACTTTCAAGCGGACTAACCTTGCATTTGTCAAAATAATGAACTGTGCCTCGGCAATAAAAAAATCCAACACTGTTTTCTCCGTTATTTACATAATTGCATCAATTCTGATAGCTACTGGTTTTTTATATTTAAAACTTGCATCTGACACCGATTTTTATTCTACCGGGATTTTATTCCTTTCGGAATTGATTGCAACCGCCTTTTCATTAGTTATATTTTTATTTAAAAAGCCCTGACATGGAGGTCAATTATGAATAACAAAAAGTTTTATATTACAACGGCAATTGCTTACACTTCAAGAAAACCGCATATCGGCAATGCTTACGATATAGTTTTAGCCGATATGATAGCGCGCTACAAAAGAAAGTGCGGTTACGATGTTTTCTTTATGACCGGTTCTGATGAACACGGTCAAAAAATCGAGGAATGTGCAAAAAACGCCGGCATAACACCAAAGGAATATGTTGATAACATTTCAGGTCAAATTAAAGAGGTTTGGAACAGCCTCAATACCTCTTATGATAAATTCATCCGTACCACTGATGATTATCACGAAAAGACCATACAAAGAATTTTCAAGAAACTCTATGAACAAGGTGATATCTATAAGGGTACATACAACGGCAAGTATTGTGTCCCCTGCGAATCGTTTTTTACGGAATCTCAGCTTGTAGACGGAAAGTGTCCGGATTGCGGAAGAGATGTTGTTGAAGCAAAAGAAGAGGCCTATTTTCTAAGGCTGAGTAAGTATCAGAAACAACTTGAAAAATACATCGAGGAGAACCCGGATTTTATACTGCCTGTTTCGAGAAAAAATGAAATGATAAACAACTTTATAAAACCGGGACTGTCGGATCTCTGTGTTTCAAGATCATCTTTTAAATGGGGAATTCCGGTTGATTTTGACCCCGATCATGTAGTTTATGTCTGGATAGACGCTCTTTCTAACTATATCACGGGAATCGGATTTGATTGCGAGAACAACAGCGAAAAATTTAAAAAGTATTGGCCTGCCGATTTGCATGTAATCGGTAAAGATATTGTCAGATTTCATACCATATACTGGCCTATAATTCTTATGGCGCTCGGTCTTCCCCTTCCTAAGCAGGTATTGGGACATCCCTGGGTACTGGTTGGCGAAGATAAAATGTCGAAATCCAAAGGTAATGTCATCTACGCCGATTATCTTGCAAACAAGTTTTCGTCCGATGCAGTTCGGTATTATCTGTTAAGTGAAATGCCCTTTACGCAGGACGGTACTATCAACTATGAGAGTTTTATGAGCAAATACAACACCGACCTTGCAAATACCTACGGAAACCTTGTGAACCGTTCGATAGCGATGACAAATAAGTATTTTGGCGGAACGGTATCCGCTCCTAAGGACAAATCCGAG
>DEWC01000053.1 GCA_002363095.1 Ruminococcaceae bacterium UBA3220
CGGTATTTGTCGTGAAATACTCAATACCGTAGCAACAGTTTTCAATCAGGTTTTCGGAAAAATCAATATCGTGGTAGTGGGATTCCTTTCCGCAACTCGACCAGCTTTGGAAGGTAATCCCGGCATCATAGCACTGATAAACATAATTGTTTTTAACGGTTGCCCTTGTCGCACCTATGGGAAGTTCAATCCCGTTGCCGAATCTTGTTTTGCCAAACTGCATTGAACCGCCGATAAAACCTATCTCGCAGTTGGTTACCCTTGTGTTATCGGTACCGTGTTTTGCCGCAACCGCGTGCGCACCGGTATATTTTACACAGAGGTTATCAACGATACAGTCCGACCCGTAGGTTATAAGAATTTCGCGCTGAGATATTTCAATTGACTTGAAATCCTCACCGATATTGCCTTCATAATAAAGATAGAGATATTCGTCGGAATCATAAAAGAAATCGTAGTTTTCTTTCACATCATCAAGAGACCATTTTTTAACACCCAAACAGGCAACATCATCAAAAACTATATTTCCCGCGTTACCGCCGTGCAAGAATGTTCTTATTATATTATCTTTGCCCTCAACCTTTTCCCAAAGAGAATTGTCGGCAAAGTTTCTCTGCGAGCCGTAAAACCTGGGCTTATCACCGACACCGTAGGAGCCGATAATAACGCCGTTAGGAAGATTGATACCCTGATGCCATAAAACCCTGAAAACGCCTCCACGCTCAAACAGCAGAGCGTCGCCGGGTTTTAAATCTTCAGGGATGTCGGTTACAGACATTTCTTTTGTGATATAGTACTTATTTCCCTTTATTTCGTAGATTTCCTCGGTGTTTTTTGAGTTAAGAATTTTTGTGCGAAGAGCATCGGCTGAACAATCGCTGTTTCCGATAACTTTTTGCCGATAATCATAACCTGAACTGTTTTTCGAATATTTCATAATATAATACCTGCTAAAAAAACATCCCGAAGATTTTAGGTCTCCGGGATGCTTTTGGTCAATTAAGTGTGCAAATCAAGGATTAACCTACTTTTGCTGCTTTTTTCTCTTTTCTCTTCTTTCTTGTTGCCAAGAATATGATAAGGAATACAATTCCACCAATGAACAACGCGATGCCTGCGCAAATTAAAGCCGCATAGAGAGGATAGTCGATAAAGAACTCTTCTATCGCTTCGATGAAGGATAATTCTTCATCTTCTCCGTTAAGATCCGGTTCTTGAACCTTAATCGAAATGCGCTTTTGCGCCTGAACTGTTACATCACGCAGTTTATAGAACTGGTTGCCGACGCGAACATAAAGCGCATAGGTGTTCGGCTTAATATTCGAGAACTCGAAACGCCCGTCCTTATCGGTTACGGCATAAACCGATTTAGTGATGTAAATCTTAACATTTGCTTTCGGCTTACCGTCGAGCCCGTAATAGATACCTGAAATTGCTCCGCCGTTACCGCCTGTTGCAATAATGTCATCAGTATCAACAACAGCATCACCGTTAAGGTTAAGGGTAATTTGCGGCGCGTTATAGGTCATACCCTTTTCAATCGGTACATCCATACAATAGAGAGATACACCGGCAGTTTCAAGATACAACTTATAGGTACCGGGCTGTAATCCTTCGAAAAGGTATGTTCCGGATTCATCGGTCGTTGTGGTAATATTGCCGGGTTCAAGGCGAATGCGTGCGCCTGAAACAGGAGCAAACGAATCGTCCATAACCGTACCGGTCAAATTACCTGTCGGAATGTTATAGGCGTTAGCTGAACGCTCACCGGACCAGTCGCCATCGTCAAACTTGGTATCATCGAAGTAGAAAACGAATACACCGGGATCATATTTAACGGTCTGGAAGTTACCCGATTTATCAGCAGCAACCGAAGTTATCTGATTATCATACTTACCTTCCTCAACAAGCTTGATGTCGGTAAAGTAGGCTTTACCCTTACTACCGTTATTAAAGAGAATTCGGATATTGGTCTTACCGTTATTCGAAATCGCGTCAGCCGGTAATGTAAAGGTGCCTTCATAGTAGTAGCGGTTACTGTCGTAAATGTTGGAAATCTTTGTCTGCTTATAGATTATTTTACCGTTTTCATCGTATGCGGGATACTCAACTATCGGCGTAACACCTGCCGAGTTCATTCCTACATATCTGAATTCGAGGAACTGCTTCTTAAAGCGGTTAACTGTTGCGTTTACAACATAGTTTGCATTAGAGGCGGTACCGTTTGAGGTAATCATTGTAGACGGTGTTGTATTAGTAGTTTTGAAGAACCCGTCGGGAATTTCAACAAATCTCCACTGGTCGACTACACCGAATGTCTCAAATGCCTTAAACTCAGCCGGGAAGTCCCAGTTAAGGAAGAGGTTATTGCCTACTCGGTTACCGTTTTCGTCAAGCTCATACAACTCGATATTGCCGTAGTAACCGGCGGATGCCTCACGCATATACCAACGCAAAATCATATTGTTGTTACCGTAGAGGCGAACATCCGGCTTTGTATGGAAAATCTTAGTTTCGACATTGTTCTCAAAGGTGATAGACTCGTAGAAATCAGCTTCCATTGTGGTATTGGTCATAACACCTTCGGCATTCGGATAGAACATGGAGTTAACTCGTGTTGATACTTTACCCTTATCCTCATCGGTAATCAAAACATTGGACGAAAGTTCGTATGTTGTGTCGGGCTTAACCATCGGAGAATAGGTAAACCATGCCCAGTCAGCCTGACTGTGGAAATAGAGCATCTTAGGTTTGTAACTGCCGTCCTTCATAAAGAAGTTATCCGGGATATTGGCATACTGGAATGTTGCCCAGTTAGAGTAGGATGAGTTATCCCAGCCCGGATAATAAGTCTTTCCGGCAAAATCGCCCTGAACAAACTTATTCTCACCGACATTATTGCCCTGTGCGTCAACTTCGTACATTGTGAAATTAGCGCAGTATCCGCTTACAAACGCGCCCCAGTAATTGAAATTAAACTGGAAGTTGTTGGCGCCTTCCTTAGCGTCATCAGGCATTGTAAATTCGTAGGTTTCCCTATACTCGGTTTTCGATTCAGTCATGGTTGAAGGTACGACCGCCGTCGGAGAACTGTCAGAAGGTCTTGAATAGAGAAGCTCGGCTCCTGCCTTAGAACCGTATTCAGCATATCCCTTGGAAACATATTTAACATTATAAGAGATACGGTATTTTGTTCCCGGTGTAAGGGTGAACTTCTGATAGAGTTTAGCCTCACAAGGTCTGCCGTCGTTAGCAGCGGTAGCTTCAGCGTCATTCTTGTTCTTACCGCGGAACATAATCATAATCGGAACATCCTGCTCATAGGAATCGAAGATAGAAGCGCCGACTACGGTATCACCCATATCGCCTTCGTACATCCAAATTCCCTCATCAACGCTGTCGGAATAAGGAGTAAGATCCTTAACTTCAATCATTTTCCCGTTTACAAGGATGTTGTCTCCGTCATCATCTCCGGAAACTTCTGTCAAAGAGAAGTTGGCGACGCTACCTTCAATATCCTTTGAGTCGATATCGATACCGATTCGGATATTCTTTGCACTTCTGAGCCCTGACGGAGTAGTAAATGCCGCCTGGAAGTTATAACCACCATTAACATTTCTGTCATATTGGAGGTACCTTCTCTTGGCGTTACCGTCAGAAGAAATGAACTCAACAAACGGTTTCGGAACATTTTCGGACTCAAACTTACCGTCATAATAGAACACATATGTCTTTTTGCCGGAAACTGTAGCAAAGGTAGAAACCGTGCCTTCGGCATTCTTTATCTGAATCTCGGTAGGCTCATCAAAGAAACCTTCGGGGATTTCATCAAAAGTATTAGAAGACATATTAGTGCTCGATTTTTCGAAGCAGGTATAATCAAGTGCAAAATCGCCGTTAACAAAGAGGTTACCGCTTATACGGTTACCGTCATCATCCAACTCATAGAGCCCGAGGTTAGCATAGTAACCAACCGAATTCTGCCTCATATAGTAACGCAAAATCATATTGTTGGCGCCGTAGAGACGAACATTCGAGGTGGTTTTGAATTTCTTGGACTCAAAGGTTATACCGGAAGCAATATCTGTATAGTCTCCGGTATTCATACCCGTATTTGAGGGTTTGAACATCGATGCAGTCGTAGACGGAACCTTATCGCTGTCGTAACTCTCATAAATACGGTTGCAGGACCACTCGTAATTGGTGTTCGGTTTAAGCATCGGATTGAATGTAATCCACGACCAGTCGGCAGTCTTCTGGAAGTGAAGCATACGCGGCTCGTTCGGGGTTACTTTATTAAAGAAGTTATCCGGAATCTCATTGAAAGTAAAGACATTGAAACCGCCCGCCTTTGTCCATCCGGCTGAGTATTCACCGTTCGGGAAATCACCCTCAACAAACATATTTCTGCCGACGGGCTTACCCGAACCGTCAATTTCGTACATAGTAAAGTCGGCAATATGTCCGCTTACAAATGCGCCCCAGACATTGAATGTAAACCTAAGGTTTTTGGAAGTTTCCTTAATATCATCAGGAGCAGTAAACTCATAGGTTTCTCTGTATTCTTCCTCAGATTCGACAACGGGAACAGAAAGGGTCTGTGTGCCGGAACCTGTTACATAGGTAAACTCTGCGCCGGCCTTTGAACCGTATTCGGCGTATCCTTTATTAACGAATTTAACATTAAAGGATACTCTGTATTTGCTGCCCTTCTTAACAGTGAAATCCTGATAAATCGCACCTTCAACAGGCGCACCGTTATTAGCTGATTGGGCAGCTGAAGTATTAAGGTTAACACCGATAAATGTTAACAAATTGGGGTTGCTTTGCTTATAAGTAACCGCAATATAGTTTCCGATGTAGGAATCGCCCAAATCGTCTTCATACATCCAAATGCCCTCATCAACTGCATCGTCGTAAGGAACAAGTTCGGTTACGTCGTTGAAATTGCCGTTTTTAAGAAGGTTTCTACCCGTAGAACCGCTTAAGGTTAACGAGAAGTCTGCTACGCTTCCGTCAATATCTTTTGAATCGACATCAACGCCGACGCGGATATTCTTTGAGGACCTGAGTCCTGACGGAGTTGTGAAGTTAGCCGTGAAGTTATATTTCATATCGGAGTTCTTGGTGGCTTCAAGATACTTTCTTGTAACGCTACCATTCGATGAAATAAACTCAACAAACGGCTTCGCGACGGCATCGGAATAAAATCTGCCGTTATAATAGAAGGTATAGGTCTTATTTCCGCTAACGGTTGCGAAGGTGGAAATATTACCCTTCATATTCTGGATTTCAAACGACTGCGGGATATCGAAGAATCCTTCGGGAATATCTTCAAAAGCGTTTTCTTTCATATCGGTAGCGGACATTTCAAAACCGTTATAGCCGGCTGCAAAATCACCGTTAAGATAGAGGTTACCGCTTATGCGTTTTCCGTTGTCATCCAATTCATAAAGACCGAGATTAGCGTAGTAACCGTCTGAATTCTGCCTCATATAATAACGGAGGATCATATTGTTGTTACCGTAAAGGCGAATGTTGGAATCGGTTTTGAACTTCCTCGTTTCAAATGTTTCGGTAGACCTAATGCTTGTATACATATCATCGGTCATACTCGTATTTGAAGGAATAAAGGTATTAGCGGGAGTAGTCGGCTTCTTATCCGTATCGTATTTATTTAATACGCGGTTGAAGCACCACTCATAATTGGTATCGGGTTTAAGCATCGGTGAGGATGTTATCCATGACCAATCGGCAGTTTTTTGGAAGTGGAGCATCTTAGGCTCAAACGGAGTTACCTTGCTGAAATAGTTTTCGGGAACTTCAGCAAGCTGGAATAAATAGTAGTTTCCGCTTGAAGGTAATGTCCACCCGTTTGTGTAACTGCCGTACGGGAAGGTACCCTCAACGAACATATTATTGCCGTAATCTTCGCCGTCAACAATCTTATACATCCGGAAGTTTGCAACATTACCGCTTACAAACGCACCCCAGAAATTGAAGGTGAACTTAAAGTTGTTCTCGGTTTCAACAATATCATCGGGAACGGTGAATTCGTAAATTTCCTTATACTCTTCATTTGATTCGATAAGCGGAACTTCAAGGGTTTTTTCACCGGATGTGCTTACATAGGTAAACTCGGCGCCCGCCTTGGAGCCATACTCTTCATAACCCTTGTTCGCATACTTAACATTATAGGAAACGCGGTAAGACTGACCTTTTTGGACGGTTACATTCTGGGCTATATATCCCTGATTCGGTCTGCCGTCGTTAGTGTCTTTCGCCTCAGTGGATCCGGAATTGGTACCGGCAAAGGTTGCCATATACGCAGTAGGAATTACGAAGGTGGAACCGGGTATGGATTCAAGGACAACATTGCCTAATGTTCCCTCATACATCCATACGCCTACCTCCGCGTTCTCATTATAAGGAATGAGATCGTCGGTATCGGCAAGGAAGCCGTTAACAAGTAAGTTATTGCCATCACTGCCTGAAGATACTTCGGTCAATGAGAAGTTGGCAACCTTACCGGTTATCTCGGTGTCGCCGATATCAATACCGATGCGGACGTTTCTTTCGGCTCTGAGTCCCGAAGGTGAGGTGAATGTCGACTTAAAGGAGTATTTCCCGTCAACATCGCGTTCATATTCTAAGTATTCTTTCTTTGCGGTGCCGTTAGAGGAGATAAACTCAACAAACGGCTTCGGAACTGCATCAGACGCAATTCTGCCATCGTAATAGAAAGAGTATGTTTTTCCGCTTTGAATGGTCTGGAAGGATGAAACAGCAGCATTGGTATTATCAAAAGTGATACCCTGCGGAATTCCGAAATACTTATTCGGAATATCCTCAAGCTGAATATCTCCGCCGATATCGTACCATCTGTTAAGTTTAGCGGCGAGCGGAGAATCTTCATCTGCGTAATACCAGTTTTTCTCGTACTCTCCGACATGATACGGACTGTCAATGGTAACGGTTTTATCCGAAATAGGCGCCATTGTAACATTGGGTACGCCTTCCATTTCGCTCGAATCGATCGTAGGTCCGTTAACGCGTACTAACTGTGGATCGGCGAATGTGAAATCGGCATCAACAGCCTTAAATCCTGCTCCGACCAACTCAGAGTTACCGATAAGTAACAGGAAGTTACCGCCGGTATTCGGCTCGGCATAGAAGAAGGGCGCATAACTCGATTTTGCAGGACGCCAAACATCGAATATAACATTGAGCCTCATGGTATAAGGGTCAATTCCCTGATAAACGGGTTTAAGCGTCGAGTCAGGCGTCGCTCCGCCTTTTTGACCTTCACGGCGAGCCTCATAAAGCCTGAAAACAGGGTCGTTGCTTCCTAAATTCTTTAACAGGCAGGAGAACTTAAAATAAGCGTGTCCGCGGAAGCCTGTTACTTTAAGAGGAATCGCAAGATAGGCAGGAGTGTTGCCCGTGCCCTTAATATGAACCATTTTAGAATTAAGCGCTAAAAGGTTGCCTGCTTCTACTTCGGCGGTTGTGCCTATCTTTTCATGACCGATATTATCGGCATAGTAGGCATCGCACGAAGGACAATACCAGTTATCGAGTGTTGTTGAAGTTATGGGGTTTTCAACAAAGCCATCTACATGACCTTCGTTTACGCAGGTAGTCAAGTTATAGGTATGAATAAGGTCAACTGCGCCGTCAACAGTCCATTTCTTTTGAGAAGCGCCGGTAATATCATAGATATCCTGCGATACACCCTCGACTCTGTATGCGCGTGGCGTATCGGTATCAATCGACTCTTCAAAAAGTTTAGGACCTATATCCTCGGCAATCAAATCGCCGATAGTGTTGGATGAAGCGCCGTACAAGTCAACCTTGAGCTCGGTAATGGCAAAAGAGGAGTTAAAGCAGGTTGACCAGAACTTATCAACCGTTCCCATTCGCTCCGCGTTACCGATTGTGAGCCATTCCGTATGACCCTTGGTTGTCTTTTCGTCACCGGGGTTAAGATATGTACGAGCGTAACCTACGAATTCGCCGGTTGCGGGATTATAGGTATTAACAGGTAATCCCGACTCGTCGCCTGTTGTTCCGCCGGTAACATTATGGGAATACGAAGTGTTATCGCTTGCCTTAGCACGGTTTGATTCACCGTATAATCTTCCGAGCATGGGGGCTCCGTCGCCCTCAAGCCGTATTGCTTTCATTGTAACCTTAAAGTATGCCTTTCCTGCCGGCGGATACTGCGGCGAAGAAGGCGCCAGTGTGCCTTTCTTGAAAACAATAGAACGGTAATACTGGTTGATGTTTATCGGGCAAATCAAGTTTGCTACCCTGTTTGCATTTACATATTCGGGAGCAATCGAACCCTCCGGCGAACCCTCGCGGTTAGCCGAAAGAATAATCATCTTCTTGTTTATGTCTTCGATAACGGCGAAGGCTTTTTCGTTGCCGTTATCAAGTTTCTTAAACTTAAGTCCCGGGTAGTTATCGTTGGTATAGTATTCCCTTGTATAGTCGGTTTCATCGTGCTTAACAAAGTTTGTTTCATCATACTTTGAGGACAAATAGTCAGCCGGCACCTTAATTTTCTCAATAAGGGAATCACCGGAATCGACATACCATCCGCAGGAAGGAACCTTTAAGATACTATCGTTAGACGAATAATCAGGACCGTCAACACGATAGGTTGAATCGGTATTGATATTCTCGGAAGTGAAAGCAACTTCCTTATTATCAGCGTCGCGGAAAAGATTATCGCCATAGGTTTCCTTAGTATCATTATCGTAAGCATACAACTCGGGCTCGGTAATGATAAATGACGCGTCAAAATCGTTTTCACCAAGGAGTTTGCTTTCAGATGTTACGGCACCGTGCTCGGCGTTACCGATGGTTATTGCACCGTATATGTTGCTGGTTTGAGTATCAATTGTCGGACGGAAAATAACGGTACAAAGACCCGTTTCGGCATCATAAGTATATACCGAACCTTTCGGGAACCCGGATGTAGGACTCTTAGGTCTGTAGTTGTATGTATCGGTGCTCGGAGCTGCACATTTCTTGTCACCGTCATAAGCAATCCAGCCTACAACCGGACCCAAACCGCTTTCTTTAATTTCACGGTTTTTATCTTTATAGAAACCGCCATCGAGCATTTTTGCTTTAAATGTCAGTTTAAAGTAGACATAATGAGCTTTTGCACTGCTCGAAGTACCGTATGTTTCATTAACTTTGTTATTATGCTCTAAAAATGTTTCTTCCGCGTCGGTGGATGCTTTTTTTGCGACAATC
This sequence comes from Ruminococcaceae bacterium UBA3220, assembly GCA_002363095.1. Taxonomy (GTDB): domain Bacteria; phylum Bacillota; class Clostridia; order Oscillospirales; family Acutalibacteraceae; genus UBA737. The sequence continues at coordinate 9,271 of DEWC01000053.1, forward strand.
GGGAAGAAAATGTTGGCAATTCTCGGGTTATCATAACCCGATTTGCCTACAAATACTGCATCAATAAGTTCAACCTGTCCTTCCGGCTCATCTGCGGCAACTGCCGAAGAAGTAGAGCGGAAAACCACAAAAAGAGATGAGAACAGTAAGACTACTGACAACAATAATGATAAAAATCGTTTAGTCTTCAATCAAATTACCTCCATTCATAGAGAAACTGCAATCAAATCAGGATATCCAGTAAAGAGTCGGGTTATCGTCGAAGGCTTGAATTTGACTGAGTAACTCATCTCTGTTTGATGCATTTTGCATACCCGGATAGTTCATACCTTGGTTAAACTTGTTTTTGCCTTGATAATAGGTGTTATTGGTAATAAGCCATTTATCGGCGCCCTTTGCCTTTGCGCTTTCGCCGCCGGAGAACTGCCAATAAACGATGTAACTATCCGACATATCAAATGTGTTATTTATGATTTTACAGTTTTGAACATTAGTAAGAGGACGACGCCATACGCAGATATGGTTACCCATATGGTCGGGTCTTTGTCTTCCCCATCCGTAACCTGCCAAACGGCAAATATTGTTTTGAACTATAAAGTTTTCTATTCTTACGCTCCACTTGGTTGGGGAATCATCGACCCATGAGCCGTTTGACCACTGCCCGTTTGCATCTTTTTTGCCAGTGAAATGAGTATCGGCACCGTGCCAGAACTCGATGGAATAGGTAGAAAGTTCAATCAGGTTGTTCAAATAAGAGATGTTTTTATACTGAACATTGCTGTTTCTGGCATTTTCACGCCACCAGTTCATATCATGCTTGGATGTTGAGAAGCCCTGAACATAGGTGTTATCGCCCTGCCATGTAACGGCAGCGTCGTAAACCTGGTATATCCAGCAGTTTTCAATCCTGTGACCGTCAACTTCATTCCACATCTGAATGCCGTTGCCGTAACGAAGGGTTCCGCTTTGAATGCATCCGCCCACAAAACCGATTTCACAGTTTGTAACAACGGAATTGTCTGCGTCGCGCATATTGATACCCATATAACCGGTATATTTTAATCTCAGATTATCTATGGTAACATTGCTGACATTGGTAACATTGATAATAGCCTTATGAACACCTATTTCAATATCTTTAAACGCTTTGCCGGGATTACCCTTATCGCAGTAAAAATACATAGTATCCTGCTTTGTGTTGAAGTAGAAATCGCCGTTTTGCTCAAGGGTTACAACACCGTTTAATCTCTTGGTTCCGACAATTTCACCGTGGTTACATACGACAATTCCGACATCCTCGTCAACAACCGTTATTTTCCAAACATTCTGACGGTTAGACGGAGTCCAGTACTCGGAGTTGGCATAGTTCCTTGCCGACCCGTAAATAGCGGGCTTCAGTCCCGTGCCGTAACTGCCGTAGGTTATTCCTTCATCACAGGAGAATGCGTTAGTAGTGCGCCAAACGCCGTTTCTCTCAAAAAGAATCGCGTCGCCCGGCTTAGCTTTATGCATGGTAAACAGTTCACTGTCAAGAGTCCTTACCGCCTGTGAAGGAGAAAGACCGCTGTTGCTGTCGTTACCGTTAGGGGAAACATAATAAACTCTTCCCTTTATCTTGTAAAGGTCAAGGGTATTAGCGGTATTGGTAATTGCCTCTCTGCGAGCGGCGGCCTTTGCATCGGTACCACCTGTTTTCTTTGAAGCGGAAGCATCCCATGCGGTATCTAAGGTTGAGGGCTGAGTACCATACTCCGGCTCAACCTGCGGATAAGAAAATGCATCAATGGCAATACTATCCTGAAAACCGCCGGAATCGACCGTTACGGTAGGAACCCTGCCGGCGTCGGCAATATCAACATCTCCGGTTTCCGAAGTGCCGGGGGTGTTGTTTTCGTTACTGCCTTTTTTTGCCGTCTTCTTTTTAGAAGAAGAGGAAGATGATGAATCTTCGCTTTCGCCACATGCACAGCATAAAACTACCATAAGAACGGCAATTAATAAAGCGAGTGCCCTTTTCATTAACATATTCTCCTTTTTACAAGTCTCATATCGTAAAAACGATTATCTAAATGGCACAATAACAGTAAGACTAAAATCCTACTGTTACCGTGTCCAATAGTATTAAAGTTAAATGCGTATCTGTGCTTATCAGAAGTTGGCGATTGTCTTGTTACCCTGATCAACCGCACGGTCATAAACCGATGCCACCTTATCAATCTGGGTCTTAACCTGTTCTGCCTTACCGCCGGTTCTGATCCAACCGTTAATACCGGCAAGCTCGTTGCCGATCGCCTTGGTGAGCGCACGGTCGGTCTGATAGTTAACGTGCGAAACCTTTCTTAAATAGTCATAGCACTCAAGTGTCTGATTATTTACAAAGAAGGTCGAAGCGTCATAGTTAGCTCTGTCAAGATAATAACGCATAAAGTAGTACGCGCCGATTCCGTTCTTGGCACCCTTCGGAACACCGTAGGCTTCATATTCCTGATAGTTAGTGTAGTATGTTGAGCCGGCTCCTGTCGGGAACGGTACCATAATCAAATCATTGTTCTTTTTAAGGGTCGGGAAATGGAAGTCGGTTCTGCGCGCTTCAAGCATCGGCGATGTGTAGAAGAGGTAGCTGCCGCCTTCCCACGCGGCGGCTTCGGACTGACCCTCAGGCATAATACCGTCGGACTGGAAGTTACAAATCTTCTGAATTGCGGTGATAACTTCCTGGCTCTTAATATTGTTTGTATACTTGTTTCCGTCAAACTTAATCATCTGAACACCGGTGAACCAGAGATAGTCAAGTCCACGGGAGGTCATCCAACCTGCATAGCCGGATCTGTCTTTATACTGTTTGCACATATCAATGAACTTGTTGAAATTCCATTTTCCGGATTTCCAGAGAACATACGGATCTTCGAGTTTGTATCTCTTGATATCGCTCGGCTTATACGCAACCGCAGCAGGCTGCTGGTTGAATGTATTCTGAAGGTTAACGCCGTAAATTTTACCTTTAACGGTATAAACATTTGTAAGGGTTGAATCCCAGACGGCGCCCTTACAATCGGAACCGGTAGCGGTCTTTATATCCTGACACAGCGACATTCTCGCAGGTGCGGGGTAATTGTAACGAATCATATCCGGAGAATCGCCCGCTTTGATTTTTGCAAGAATTTCGGTATCATAGTTTTCGTAACTGCCCTGAATCCATTTAACCTTAATGCCTGCCTGCTTCTGGAAATTGGCTACAACATTCTCGGCACCCGAAACGTCCTTAATCGGGTTCCACGAATATACGGTTACGGTTGAACCTTTGAGGTCCTTAGGCATATTGGACAGCAACTGAGACCAGTTCATATCGTCGGCATTAGCGGAAACCTTTTCCTTCGCTGTTGCCGCATCGCTGCCGCTGCCGCCAACACCTTCGTTCGAAATATCGGAAGCATCAAGCGCCTCTACAACATCGTCGCCGATATCGGCGCTTCCGCCGTTGGCTTTGGTGGATTTTTTCTTCTTTTCGCATCCGGCAAATGATAAACACATAGCAATTGCCACAAGCAAGCAAAGAATTCTCAAGATGTTCTTCTTCATAATGATTACTCCTTAGGATAAAATGATACAACCCGCAAAAAAGCAGGAAAATGTACAAACAGCGGTAAAAAACGATATCTTGTCGAAAGATGATAAAAATATACAAGAATTCGTCATTTAACAGACACTTTTTGTTGAATTTATTATAATATAATTACGGTCGAGTGTAAATACGATTTTCGGCATTTAACTTTATATTTTAGGCAAAAAGCGGGATGAATCACTACAGCAGATAATAAACCGAAACATACTCCGTAACGAATGAAAACAATTGTCTTCGATACTTTATAAAATATATGAATTATACAGATTTTTTACGCGCGGATTTTGCTTAGCGGACACTGCCGTACGATTTTTATTGACACGCATTGCCTCTTTGTATATAATATAATCAAAATCCCGTTAAAATGTTAAATTTCAACAACAGGGTTTATACTTTCGGCAAATAGGTGAAACGATGAGTTTTTTAAAAGTACTATGGTATTCTAACTGGAACTTCAGCAATACTTATATATTTGAAGGTAAGATTAAAAACAGTTTTGAGGCAAACATAATCACAAAAGGCATTGTCGAGTTTTCCGCCAAAGACAAGGTTTTTCGGCTCTGCCCCGGAGATATGGTCGTATGCCCTCCCAACACATATCATTGCACCAGGGTTGTTTCCGAAGAGGGAGCCGACTTCACCGCCATCCACTTTAATATTAACAGTACCGATTTTGAAAACAATTTTTTCGGCTGTTTCAGGCTAAGCTACCATAGCGCCATGCTTTCAAAGGTCTTAATCGAAGAAATCACGGAGCAGGGCGGTGTTGTTACCGATATTGCAAACAATGTGTTTGAAGCTTTGTTCTTGCGTTGCATTCGCGAAAGCGACGACACCGCTCTTGTTTCAAAAAACTCTTCCGCAACAATTTATCGGGACGCCATAAACTTTATGAATGAGAATATGGGGGTAATTCTAAGTGTCCCCGAAATTGCGCACAACTGCGGAATTTGCGAGACAACCCTCAAAAACGCCTTTAAACACCACACCGGGAAGAGTGTGAAAAAATTCTACAGTGAACTAAAAACCGAAAAAGCAAGTGAACTCCTGTGCGAAGGGATTAACGCCAAAGAGGTTGCGGCAACGCTCGGGTTCTCTACCCTATCGTACTTTTCGCAGTTTTTCAAGCGTGAAACGGGTTGCACAATTCGCGATTTCTTAAAGCAGAACGAAATCAGTTGAAAAAACTTAATAATCTGAGAACAAATGAGCCCGTCCGACGGTGGACAGGCTCATTTTTTTACACTTTTTATTCCCGGAAAGGATTATTCCCATTTTTTAATACAAAGTTTGTTGTAGAAGAACAATACTATGCCGATAACCGCGAGTACGATAATGAAGTAGAACCATAACATCGCCGACGCCTGACCGTAGTCGGTATTCTGCATCAGTTTGATAGAGTCAGACATTATCTTATTGTTGGCTGATGTAAACATCGAAATCATTGTATAAACAATTACCAGCGAAAGCACATGGCGAAGCATCGGAATAGTGATAAGCCAAAATTCTTCCCACTTATTGGCACCCTCAATCTTCGAAACCTCATAAAGAGAATCGGGGATACCCTGAAGACCGGCGAGAAACAAAACTATCTGAATGCCGCAACTCCATGTAAGCGAAACCGCGTTACTCAGGAAAAATATAAAGTATTGCGAAAGCTCGGGAGGCAGGTTTAAATTGGCAAGAATTGTCGCATAATCGAACACTCCCGTGCCCTCGGTACTCATATTAAAAATCGGAGAGTTTATTGAACCGGAAGACAACAAGCGCATTATTACCGACGACTCGATAATAACGGGAAGGAAGAAAATAACACGCATTATTCCCCTTCCGCGATATTTCTGATTAAGCAAAACCGCAAGGATAAGGCTTAACGCAATTATCATCGGCAATGAGTAGAACATTGAACCTACCGCAGCCGTAAGATTGTCGATATATTCCGGATTCTTTCCTAAAATGTCGTTATAATTCCTTAATCCGACAAATTTAAGAATTACATCCGCACGACCGCTGTCTTCTGTAACGACCATTTCGCTGAACGAATATGCTATCGAATAGAAAAGAGGAATGAAGAAGAAAAGAACAAGTCCGAGAATCCAGTGCGATACAAAGGCAAATCCGTATCTTCTTCTTAAAGCCTCTATACCGCCTTTACGCTTTAATTTCTTCATCTTAATCACCACTTTCCATCTTAAATCCGTATCCTTCGAGTTTACCGACCGGGGACTCAACCGAAGTTGAGGAATGATTTGCATAAACCTTTGCACCGTTTTCAAATTCGGTTAGCGTAAGCGTCATATTGTCATTTAAAAACTCATACTTAACAATTTTTTTGCCTGCAATCTTATTATAGATGCTTTGGTAACTGTCAAGAGAGGTTTTAAGCAAATCCAAGGCATATTCATAATTGCAATTATAAAGTTTTTCAACATTATCTTCCATATAAGATGTTTGGAAGTTCTTTATAACCGAAACACTTATACCGGTTCCGCCGGCGGCGGCGAGCATAAGGCGTTCTTTCGGATTCGAAGCCGTGTTCAGCGCTCCCGAATACATCGGAACGACACCGCCGTAAACCATTTGATAAAACGGAATTTCAACCATATAATTGTAATTTCCGCTGCGCTCAAGCGGGGCATCGAAAATGGTGTCCATAAGCCCTGCGGAGAAGAAAGCGGGAGAACTGCCCGAAAGCTTAACGCCGGTTTTCTTTAAGGTGTCAATATATCCTTTCGTCTCTTTAGCCATACGGCAGGTAACGGCATAATCAGTATCGGTTAAATCGGAATAGAATATGCTGCCGAAGGTTGTAAGACTGATACCGGAAAGTTTTTTCTTGTTTTTGAAATCAACAAGTTTATCTATTGCATTACCGAGCTTTGTGCGGCTTAATAATCTGTATTTGTTATTCGCGTTATAATCACGAAGCGGAACATTAACCGTACTGAATTCAGCAGCGTGGAGCGTTGCGGTTTTAGCGGCGTCGTTATTATAGGAGAAACCGTTTCCGGATTTTGCGTACTTAACTATGTCAAAATCAGTATAAAGCGGTTTACCGGAATCATCACAATACTTTTGAAGATTTGAAAAGGCGTCGTCATTACCAAATTCGGAAGCAAACTTGTAACCGCCCGCAATCTTTCCGATATTGAGCCCCGTTTCCCCGAAGCCTTTGATACGGGTTACGGGAGCCGTTCCGATATCTTTTGAAAATGAACCGAACAACTCCTTTGCCTCATCAAATGTGGTGGCAACCTTTAAATTCTTTGTAGGAACACCGAGAACCGATTCGGTAACCATAACTCCGCCTAAAGCGGTAACGGCATAGGGAGAAGTAAAATCGCGCTTCTGATTGGAAATGAAGCCGTTTTTCTCCAAATACTTACGGTAGCATTTCGCCATACCGACATAGTTTGCGTCATCGCCGGAAAGCGGATATAATCCAATCGAAACCTCAGACTGCATTCTGTCGGAAACTATTCGTACATCACCGGCGTTTGTTGATCTGCCACGGGTGTAATCGGAGTCGACCATACTGATATCAGCATAAACCTTTGAATAGTCGCTGCTGACATCTCCGGCATTTACCTTCATACCGACAGCGCCTGCGTTTTTCTCGGCGATACAGAACATTGCGTTTTCTTTGTCCTTAATTCCGTATGCACGCATACCGCAACTATCATAAGGGTTTGCATCCGAAGAGGTGGAAAGCGATGCCGCATTAGCGGAACCGACACTGAAATCACGCCTTGCAACGGCAAAAGACTCTTTTGTATCGATAAGGGCGCCGATACCGTCGGAAATAAAGATGTAGGAATCATCCTGTTCTTTATCCACCATCATAAAGGCTTTAGAGGGAGCGACCGAAAGCAATCTGTTATCTTCGCCCTGCTCTCCGATTTGACTGCCGTTAACCGTCATAAGAAGCGAATCGCTTCTCAATACATAGGTTACCGGAACCGAAATTTTAATCTTATCGAAGTAATATGTTATTCTTATTCCGTTTTTGATTTTTTCAGCCGAAACCTTTTTGATTTGATCGCTGAAAGCGCTATCCCATTGGAAAGTTTCCTGAGATTGATAGGTTAAATCAAGGGTCGATGTAATGGTTGAAGCATTACCGTCATCAATAAAATTCTTCCATTCCTTACCGGTTGATTTTACCAAAAGGGTAAGACCCGTTTCTTCTTTATTCCAAGTTAGTTTCAAATTATCGTTTTCCGCTATAACCTGTGATTCGAGTTGTTTGAGTTTCACATTGCCGTTATAATCGTATCCTGCGCCGTTATCGGATTTACAACCCGAAAAACAGGCAATTAAGAGCACAACAGCTAATATAGCGGATACTGTTCTTTTTGCAAACATCCGAAGTTTCCCTCCATAAGAAATTTTATCTGAAAATTGCTTCATTATATAGTTTAAGGAAAAACTCGCCTATTTGTTGAAGCAATACGCCGACTAAAAGAACAACTGAGATAATAAGAATCATTAACAGTATTGAAACAATCGTCGTAGAAAGGAATTTGAAAAAGTCAAATTCGTGAACCTGCATTATTGCAACGCAGAGAATGAACAATGTAAAGATAGTAACCGCAGTTCCTATTCCGTCCATAATTGCGAGTCCGGAAAGAGAAAGAAATTGCGAAAGGATAACCCTTATAAATGTATATACGGTCAAAGGCAGAGTACAGTAGCATGATGCTATAAATACATCTTTTAATCTTCCCTTACCGCCTGAAAGACATGCTGTCAACCAGTTTGCAACCGACCAAAGGACAATAAGTCCCGCGGTACTCAAAATGGTATAGAAGGTGTTATATGTTCTCGGGTCGCTGCGCAGGAAAAGGAAACCCGAAACGGTCTGATTAAGGAGATTTGCCAAATAGTAGAGAATTAGTAATACAAAGGCAATTTTCAGCGAACCCATATCCTTATACCGTATCTCTTCGAAAGAACTGAACGGATGAGAAACGGTTTCAAAAGCAAGTTTAAGCTTTCGGTTTTTGATAAGGACTATGCCCTTCTTTTTCTTAACAACAGAGAAAACAATCAATCCTACTATAACTGCCAGAGAAACGGTGAATATCCATACGAAATTTTTAGAAAGGGATTTTCCGAAAACAACCTTCCATGCCAAATCGTAGGTCGTATAATCCAATCCGATTTTTGCATATTCGAGGGCTTTTTCATATTCGCCGTTTGTATAGCAGGCAATGGCTAATCCGCGATAAGCAAGCTGACAGGAGGAGTCCATTTTTAAGACTTTCTCCCAAACGGGACGCGCCTTATCATATTCACCCTTGAGGTGATACTTCTGCGCCTTCATAAGCAGTTTCCCGTATTCGGTGCAGGTGAATACAGTAATGCAGTTGTTGTCAAAATCAAGCACCAAAACATCGTCGCCGTGAATTGACAGAGATCTTGCGGCATCAAAAATACCGAGACGCTTTGAACGGTCATAACCGCCGCCGAAGCCGCCTAACATATTGCACTCATTATCATATATGTAAATAAGACCGTGCATACTGTCAAGAGCGTAAATGAAATCGTCCTTGGTAACATCTATCGAAATGATATTCTGAGGCTTGCTTTGCCCGAATTTTTTTATTACCTTTTCTTCAACAAAGTTTACCGAACTTGAGGTTGTGGAAACACCGCGGGTGTCGCGTTTATAGAGAATGTCCTGACCGCCGGGGGAAAGTTTTCTTATCTGCCCGGTACCGTTTGTATCCGCCTCGGTTTTACCGGTACAGGTGACCATATATCCCTTGGAATCAAGCGCCAAATCAACAAACGCATCGGGTACTTCTCTTATGCTCTTTGCTCTCTTAGCATCATTTTTGGTGATTTTATCCCAAACGAAAGCTATGGTGTCAAGAGCGGAAGCTTTAACATTATTCGCGCCGAAAAAACCTATGAATTCCCCGTCCGGGTTATAAGAAAGGGCGCCGTAATATGTACCGAGACTTAAAATATACAAAAATCCGCGCGCGTCTTTAATTGTTTTTGTAGGCTGGAAAAGGAAATCCTCCGGAATAAGGCTTGAATCCGGCTTTTCGAATACTTTTATCAATTTACCGTCTTTATCAGCCATCAACATCCTGAAGTTTTCGGTATCACAAACATAGATATTGGAATCGGAATCAACATAAATTCCTCTCGCATCGGAAAAATATTCCTTTTCGCCGCTGCTGTTTATGATTTCAATGTTCTTATAAAAAGTATAGTCTTCATTCAAAACAACAATTGTTGAAAACGACCCGCCGTATAAAACATATACCTTCCCGTCATCCCCGGAACAGACATCTGCCATTTTATAGGAGTTATCTTCAACGCCGAGAAAAGCCGCATCCATCACTATTGATGAAGTATACATTTCAGCGGATAAAACGGGTACGATTTTTCCGTCAGCCTGATCGATATGAGTGAATGAATCGGTAGGCGCCGCCAAGACGGAAACAGAAAGACCGATTGTCAAAACTAAAACTATACAAATGATTGATAACAATCTTTTCAAATTAATCTCCGTCCTTTGCATTATTCTTTGATACCCGATGTGCTCATGGTTTCCATAACATTACTTTGGGAAATCAAGAATACAAGTATCGGTGGTATCATTAGTATAACCGTAACAGCCATCGCACTACCGGATCGCGCAATACCTCCGGCGGAAATAGAACTCATAACCTGCGGCAGAGTTTTAAGCTGCTCGCTGAAAATGGTACCCTGCGGGATGATTGTCCACATTTCCTGGAATGAAAGCAAAAGCATTGTCATCCATGCGGGTTTTAGTATAGGCATTATAACGCTTATATACATTTTTATTACGCCGGCGCCGTCAATACGCGCGGCTTCCATCAAAGCGTCCGGTACCGAAGCGTCCATATACTGCTTCATAAGGAAGCATCCCGTAGCGCTCGGTATGGCGGGGAGGATATAAACCCAATATGTATCAATCAAATGAAGCTTTGTATAAATGTAATACCTCGGAATGGCAAGGGTTATTGAGTTATACAAAAGCATTATCTGAACTATCCAGAAAAGCGCTTCTTTGCCTTTTACCTTAGATTTTGAAAAGGTAAACGCCGCGAGCGACGCCGCAAAGATATGCAAAAGAGTTCCCGCAACGGCAACAAATATACTGTTGAAAAAATATCTTGAAATCGGAACCTGAATTTTGCTCAACAGCGAAGGCAACGCCAAATAGTTAGAGAAGGTAGGTCTTTTTACAAAGAACTGAGGTGGGAAAATAAGCAACTCGTCAAGCGGTTTGAAGGATGTTACGATACAGTAGATAAGCGGAAGAACCGTAAACGCGCCCGCTAAAAAGAGGATGCCGAAATATACGACATTGCCGGCGGTTGACCTTGTGTAACGGCGGTATTGAGGGGTCGATTTTTTCTGAAACGGTTTGTTTTTAAATAGCTTCATTTTAATCCCCTCCTTAACTATCGCTCTTTCCGACAAGGTTAAGCAAAGCGCCTATACCGAACCGGAAGGCAAGCACCATAAAGAACAGGAATATCGAAAGCGCCGAAGCATATCCCATTTCATAACGTGCCGTACCGACATCGGAAATGTAAGATACAATCGTATCAACCGAATTGTTAACGCTCGGATAACCCGCCAGCGTAACGATAACGGCGCTTACAGAGAATACCGATTGAATCTGCATTACCGAACTGAACAAAAGAATACTCTTCATTGACGGCAGTGTTACATACCAGAGCTCATGCCAACGGGTACGAACACCGTCAATCGCGGCTGCCTCATAAAGCTCCGCACTGACATTTTGCAAACCTGCGATATTTGCAAGGAATGATACACCCATACTCATCCACAACTGAACGATAATGATAATCGTCATATTGTATTCTGTGTTCTGGAACCAGTTTATAGGCTCGGTAATAAAGCCGAAACTTATAAGAAGGTTATTAAGGTAACCGTAGGAGTCGCCCGAGAAGAATACCTGCCAGATAAAGTATGCGTTACCTACGAGGGCGGGGGCATAGAATATGAATGTCAGCACCACGCGAACCGCCTTCGGAAACTCGTTAATCATCCATGCCAACATAAACGAAAGCATGAAGCTTATAGGACCGGCGATGATAGAAAATCTCAGGGTATTACCGAGCACTTTCATAAATACATCGTCGCCGGTAAACATACGGGAATAGTTTTCAAGACCTATGAAAATCGGGCTCGAAACCATATCGTAATCAAAGAATGACAAAGTCATAGATGCCAAAACCGGCAAAATGTTAAAAAGGAAGAAGAAAAGCATGAAAGGAATCGTTATTATATAAAACGAAATATCTTCACTTGTTGTTCTTCTGCTCTTTTTCAACTTACTTTTAGAAGACACCATTTTTCCCCTCACCTTTTATCTCTGTTTTCATATTGTTTCCACTTGCGTGCAATTTCCTGATCCGCTTCTTCTGCATATTTAAGCAATGTATCCTTCGGGTTCTGGTTGTTTTCAACAACGTTCCAGAATGCCTGATATACAGAACGCGATACATAGTAGCTTCCCGGGAATTCGGAAATTTCTTTAGTATTGTTGAAGGAGCCTACAACAACATCCCTCATTTTTTCGTCCCATTCCATCGCTTCAAAAGCATTGCGGTTAGAGACGCTTACACGACCGGTAGGTCCTAAAATCGACTCGACCTCGCGAGAATAAGCAAGCTGTGTTTCGGAGCTTACCCACCACTTAAGGAACTTCCACGCGGCGTCCCTGTTAGTGTCGGGCAGTTTAAGTATGCAACATGCGCTTCCGCCGCCGGATGTCGTATGGTCTATCGTTCCGTCTTCGCGGAGTGTTCCGGGAACCGGAGCAACATTCCAAAGTCCGTCAATTTCCGGAGCAGCGGCTTTAAGCGTTGTGTAAAGAGTATAGGTGGAAATACCTATCGGACATGTACCGGTTCTGAAACGGTTGTAGAAATCCAGTGTACGAGGCAGTTTCAGATTTGAGTACATATCGGTCCACTCGTTAAAGCATACGACTACATCCGAGTCTTTGAGGTTTGTAGCTCTTCCGTCCTCTTTATAGATTTTAAGTCCGCGCTGTAAAAGAAGGCTCGGGAAAAGGTTAATACTTCCGATACCGATGTTTGCCTGCGCAACGCTTGTCGCGGTGTTGTTTGGCAACCATGCGGTAAGGTTATTTCTTGCAAGAAGTTTAACATCTTCCTGGAAATCATCCCATGTAAAGTTATCCCATGTAAATCCTTCGGTGGACTCAGGAATCTTTATTCCCATTTTACTGAGAATATCGGTTCTATAGAACATCATATAGAACTGCTGAGTATCGGGCAAAGCATAAAGATCGCCTTTATACCAGTACGGCTGGTCCGCGCCTTCGTGGAAATTAGCAATAACATCTTTATATCCCGGCATATCACTCAGCGAATACAACATCCCTCGCATTGCCAGATTTACAGGCTCGGAGCGTGATGTCTGAACGAGGCAATCGGGTCCCTTTCCGGACAGGACTGCCTGAACAACCGAAGCATTAACAAGCTGAACATTAACATTTATGTTTTCCTTGTCGGAGAAATTGCTTTGAATCAAAGCATTTAAAACCTGCGCCTGGTCACGACCCCAGTTAACCCACAAGGTTATGGATTCCTTGTTGCCGGATGTGTTTGAAATATTGTTATAATCCTGAGTAAAAGATACTAAGAATTTTTGAACGGAAAAACCGAACCTCTTGAAAAATCCCGCATTGCTAAAGGGATGCTCTTCGCCGGGTGCGGTTAATGAGATTTTATCCAAATCGAGAGGCATACTGCTCATTTCGGAAAGGACCGAAGCCAATGAAGTATACTTCGAATAATATTCGCTCTTATATCTGTGCGCCGTGTAGCGGTTATCGTGCATCAACTGGCAAATCTGACGCATATTGTTGATTATCGAAACATAAGAACCGCTTTTTTCACCGGTTGTCTCCTGAAGCAATTTGCTGGTTTTTGACAACAAAGAGGTTATATCCTCCAGGCGGTCTTTCATATCGCTGATTTGCGAGAACAAATCATAATCGCGATATATATCGACCGTTTCTCCGGTAATCATCGTAATATCTACATAAAGCTCACCGATTTTGGTATTTGCTTCTTTAAGATAATCTCTTGCTTTTTCAACATCGCCCGGTACAACGGTCAAAGAGATTTCATGCTTGCCCTTTTCAAGTTTGAAAAGATACGGATTTTCGTTTTTATCGGCAAAGAATTCTTGACGCCAGTCATATGAATATTTAAATCCGATATCTGCGGCCTCGGCGAACGGAATCTCGCCGTCTATCTTCAAACTTCTGTAAACCTTTGAACCGATAACCGAACCCTGACGGTAAGAAAAACCCAGCTGATAGTATCCGTCTTTGGGAACCTCAATATCCCATACAAGTGTCTGGCCGGGAGTTTTCCAGTTGCCGCCGCCTATATAGTTAACCATGGTCTTGTAAGCGTCATTCGGTGTAACATCAAGGGTTGAATTGTCGGTTTTACCGGCAAGCCAGCTTGTGGTCTTTTTGGTAGCGGTTTCAGCCTCGATTACTATGCCGTCGCCGTTATAATAGCCCGACTTTCCGCTCGGCTTTTCATATTTCGGCAAAGTTTTCTTATTGGCAAAAACAGCCTTTTCGATTTCAAATTCACCGACAATGGAACTAACAGTAACGGTATGGGCACCCGCCGTGAGATAAATATAATAATCATCGGCGCTCCATTTTGTAATATCCTTTAAGGTATCAAAATAGAAATCGTCGGTTGGTATCTGTTTAGGGGCGAACTGATTTCCGAGCCCGTCCTGACGGTACGCCTTGTTACCGTCTTCAAGCTGATTGACATAAATACACGCCAGGGAGAATTTCTTAGCCTCATTAAACGGGAAAGCACCGTCAATTTTCAAAGAAAATGTTAGATTATCGTCGTTTAAAACGGCTCTCTCTTTTTTTAGGTATTTATAACTGAAACCGATGTTGTAAAATCCATCCTCAGAAACATTTACGGTAAACGAGGCTCCGCCGGATGTTACCTTTACGGGAGATGAAATATCAGCTGTGATTTCATTCCCGGTTGATGACGGTTTACCCTTGTTGGCCTCCTGATACTTTATGTACGAATTTTCCGATGTGTCATCCGGGGTAAAGCCGGAAGGATCGGCAAGATCGGTCGTGTCGACCGGTTCATCGGCAGACGCGGGTATAACGGCTATCATAAATATAAAAACCGCCGCGAGCAATACCGAAACGAGTTTCGAAAAAGAGCTTTTCATCATTTATACCTCAAATCTCAAGCGTAATATATGGACGCATATTTGCAGTAACTGTATCCCGGAATTAACCAACTATACCGCTCGTCGCGATACTTTGAACGAATTTGCGCTGCAATAACAGGAAGTAAATCAGCAAGGGGACAATAGCGATAAAACAACTCGTTAAAAGCAAAGCGCCTTCATTCAGTGTGTATTTTGAGCTCAATCCCGACAGGTACGACGAGAAGTTGGCAAGTCTGACGCTGAGGGGGAAATTCTTGGATAAGTAAATTTGAGATTGATAATAATCGTTGTAGTACCATACTACCGAAAATACCAAAACGGTTACGGTTGCCGAACCCGATGACGGTAAAACTATTCTGAAGAATGTTTTCAACGGTCCTGCACCGTCAACCCATGCCGCCTCTTCAAGTTCCTTAGGCAAGCCTTTAAAGAACTGAGTATATATGTATATGAACAATCCGTTTTTAAGACCCGTGCCCAATAATGCAGGGAGCCAGAATACAAGCGGCGTATCAATAAGGTTAGGGCGAATATAGTATCCGGAAATATTTTCAAGCAACTTAAGTATCCCCAAGACATCGAAATGACGGAAACTGTCATATGTCGCAATCATTATCATCGGGTCGGGGATAAGAATCATAAGTATCATAACGCCGAGCAATAACTTTTTACCCATAAAGTTAAACCTTGCCAAACCGTATCCGACAAGCGCACAGCTTAGGAATGATATCAAAGCGGCAACAATCATATTAACAAAAGTGCTTATTAACACATTCTTATAGTCGAGCACCTGCGTTGCGCCGATAAAATTGACCGCGGAAAACTTTTTCGGTATCCACTCGACCGTAGGGTCAATCCAATCCTTTGCAGATTTTACCGAGTTCACAGCCATAAATATAAAAGGATACAAGACTATGTAGGCAAAGCCGATTAAAACCAGCCATCTTGAAATGTTCGCGACAACTTGAGCACCGGTTTTTTTCAACTTATACTTGTTAAATGTCACTTTAATCCCACCTAAAAAAATAATCAACAAATCAGGAAACAACAAACGCCGCAAACCGTGAGGCAAGCGACGCGTTTAACACAATAAGATATGAAGCCCAAAAAACAAACAAACCGTTTTACGATTTGCGATTTCTGCAGCATCATATCAAATTATATAACTATTTGCTATTGCCCCTAAAAATATTTGTTGAAATTATTATATTATAAAACCGCAAATAAGTAAATCTGTTTTTAGGTATTAAAGTTTAGGTTTTCGGCAAAAGCATTGGTGAATAGTAATAATTTTTTTGAAATATTTTTTACATTTTTTCTATAAAGGACAAAGATTGCGTGTTTTTTGTACAAATAGTTATGTAATAATTGTCTATTTCGACAACATTGGCAAAATACTGTTGTGAAGAATAAAGCAACGGTAATTTATGCAAAAAAGGTGTTGTGTCGATTTCCGAAAAACCTATATGTATACCCTTCCCCACCGCCTTTGAAAGGCTTTCTTTTAAAGACCATATCTTAAAGAATTCCTTTTGCGGACGCCCATTCAGATATCCAATCTCGTCTTCGGTGAGAATACGGTAAGCGTTATCTTTCGGTTCTCGGTTATTCTTCTGTATATCAACACCGATATCGGTATCGCTGACCGCCAGGGCTACATAATCCCCGCTGTGGGATATACTGAAACTCACGCCCGCTTTATCCGAGTAGGGCTTTCCGTATTCTCCGTAACTTAAATCAGATTCGTGTATATTTAAAACTTTACCGAGCGCAACGGCAACGCCGAGACAGCGGAGTTTATCTTTTTCAAAAACAAACTTCTCGGCGCGCTTCAGCCTTTCGGGGAAGTATTCTTCGAAAAAGCCGCGTTTGTATTTCTTTACATCGTCGATATTAAGCAGATAGACCTTTGAAGAAATCATATTTAATCCTCTTTCGTAATAAAAAACCGTTATGAAGCCTTTTTTAATTCGGCGGCGTCAAACACCGAGTTTGAAGTATCAAGCATATTTTCGGC
>DEWC01000022.1:0-705 GCA_002363095.1 Ruminococcaceae bacterium UBA3220
AGGCGGTTTTCGCCTATAAGGAGTTTTTCCGCCGCACCTGTCGCCGGAAAAACAAAATGGCGCCGAGAACGGCGCCACACTATAACAACAGGTTTATCGACAGACTGAACCCCCCGCCTGACGGCGTGGGGTTTGTGTTCTCGTTAGTTTTTAATCATAGACCTTAAAACCGTTTCCTACGATTTTCGAAGAGTCGGAAAAGATTATGAAAGCGTCCTTATCAATGCGCAGAATTCTTCTTAAAAAGTCGGTGCTCTCTTTATCCTTTAAAGCGCATATTATAACGCTGTTTTGGTGCATTGTGTAAGCGCCTTTCGAGTCGACTATGGTAACACCGCGAGGTGAATTATGGACTAAATACGCAGATATTTCCTCGCCTTTATTCGTTATTACAAAAACAAGTTTTGATGTATTCAATTTTTTTATGAAGTAGTCAATAACAATTGAAGAAATGAACAAAGCCATTATTCCGTATAAAGACAATTCTACTTTCCTGAAAACAACGAGGGATGAGAAAATGATACAAAAATCAATGCAGAGAAGAAGATTGCCTATCTTAAAATGAGGGCGGGAATGCTGAACAAGTCTCGCGATAATATCGGTGCCTCCGGTCGAGGCGTGATTTATAAAGGTAAGGCTTATACCAAACCCGTAAAGAACGGCGCCGAAGACGGTCGCCAAAAAAACATTTTTGGTTACGGGCGG
>DEWC01000022.1:855-16628 GCA_002363095.1 Ruminococcaceae bacterium UBA3220
CCGTTTATAACAAAAAATGATATTCCCTGGTCGATATGCAAAGTGTGATAAAGAATGGTTGAAATGCCGAGTACTCCCCCGCCGACGATTTTATTGGGGGTATAGAACACCGCCACCGCAAAGGCAACCATCGATACACCCAAAAGAATTGTCAAATACTTCTTTATATACTCTGACACCGCTTTCACACACCTTTGTGATTTTTTTCTTATTATATTATAACAGGAAAAACCATAAAAATCAACAAAAAACCTCACAAACCCACATTTTTTCTTAAAAATCCACTTTTTCTGCGGCTGATACTAAAAATGTTGAAAACGTCAATGCTTAGATGTATAATTAGTATATTATATTAACAACAAATTGGCAAGGTGGTAATGATTTGTTTTCAAAAATAAAGAGTGTTGGTCTTTTCGGAATTGATACATATATGATTGAAATTGAAGCCGATGTCAGCGGCGGTCTTCCGGCTTTTGATATTGTAGGGCTTCCCGACACGGCGGTCAAGGAATCACGCGATCGCGTCAGGGCTGCCATAAAAAACTGCGGATATAAGTTCCCTACGGGGAGAATAACCGTAAACTTAGCCCCTGCCGACAAGAAAAAAGAGGGCGCTGTGTATGATTTGCCGATTTTACTTGCCATTCTTTCTGCCTCAAAACAAATAACCCTCCCCCATATCGACGCGGTTTTTTTGGGAGAACTTTCGTTAGACGGAAAAGTTCGTCCGATTAACGGCGTGCTCGCCATGACCATAGCGGCAAAGCAGAACAATATAGAAAATGCTTTTGTTCCAAAAGAGAATTCTATCGAGGCTGCCGTTATAGACGGTATTTCGGTTTACGGCGTCGGAGATGTTAAAGAACTTATCGCCCATCTTGTTGAGGGCGAAGAGATTGAAAAGGCGACCTTTGTCAATTCGGAGACGGAATTTAGCGTGAATATGCCTGATTTCAGCGATGTTAAGGGTCAAATTGCCGCTAAAAAGGCGCTTGAAGTTGCCGCCGCAGGCGGGCATAATATCCTGATGATAGGTCCTCCGGGTGCCGGAAAATCAATGCTCGCAAAGAGAATTCCTACCATTCTTCCTGAAATGACATTCGAGGAGTCTATCGAAACTACGAAAATACATTCTATCGCGGGAATACTTAAAAAGGACGACCCGCTTGTTACGGTGCGACCGTTCCGCTCCCCTCACCACACAATATCGGCGGTTGGGCTTACCGGCGGCGGAACGATACCGAAGCCGGGCGAGATTTCGCTCGCACATAACGGTGTCTTATTTCTTGACGAGTTGCCCGAGTTTAAAAGGGACGCCATGGAGGCGCTCCGTCAACCTATTGAGGATGGTGTTATAACCGTTTCACGCGCCTCGGGCAGCGCTACATATCCGAGCTCTGTCATGCTTGTTTCAGCCATGAACCCCTGCCCCTGCGGAAATTACGGGCATCCGACAAAGCAGTGCACCTGCACGCAAAATATGGTGCTTAAATACCTTAACCGCATATCGGGACCTATGCTTGACCGAATAGACCTTCATATCGAGGTTCCGCCGGTTGACTATACGGCGATAAGCGACAATTCCAAGGAGGAAACCTCCGCCGAAATACGAGCGAGGGTCAATAAAGCAAGAAAAATACAAATTGAGCGGTATAAGGGCACCGGGATAACCTGCAATGCACGGCTGACACCTAAAATGCTTCGTGAATTTTGTGTTTTAACAGATGACGCCTCAACCTATCTTAACCGCTGTTTTGACGAACTTGGTATGAGCGCGAGGGCGTATGACAGAATTCTAAAAGTTTCAAGAACGATTGCCGACCTTGACGGAAGTGAAATGATAGAAAAACGGCATGTTCTTTCGGCGATAAGGTTCAGAACGCTCGACAGGAAATATTGGGCAACATAAAAAATCGCCGGCAAAAGGGCGGGGCAAATTAGGGAGTTTATGTCTAAAAACGCGCCTTTTGGCAAATAACTTCTTCAAAAATGACCGACATACGACAGTATGTCGGCCATTTTATTCATTGTTCTTTACTCAAAATCCATCGTTTTTAGATGCTAAGCAGTTTTGTACGTGGCAAAAATCTGCCGACGCGAAGTGAAAAATCGAAGGTATACTGTCGTATATTGAGATTTTTCACAAGTACAAGGCGCTTTTTGCCGCCCAAAACCATAATAATCCCTAATTCGCACCGCCCAATGCCGGCGATTATAGACGATAGACACTGGACGCCGGACACTAGACCAAGGTGTCGGCAAAGCCGACGATATATAAATGATACGATATATCAATAATGATTTCGGCGTAGGTATCAGTTATCAGATGGCAGACATCAGACGATGAAACAACATTACCCTTTCCTTTAAAATCTGACATCTGTTATCTGCAATCTGACATCTGATACGCCGAAATTATTCATTATTCATTCCTTCATTATTCATTAAAAAAGCGCATATCATCAAATACCCCTTGTAAATTTCAAAAAATGTGGTAAAATCTATATAGTTTGTTATTAAAGGAGATTTTAAAATGGCAAAAGAAGTTATGGTTGAAATTTCAGCCCGTCATGTTCATGTTACAAAGGAAACCCTCGAAACTCTTTTCGGCAAGGGTCATGAACTCACCAACAAAAAGGACCTCTCCCAGCCGGGTCAGTTTGCCTGTGAGGAAAAGGTTACCATCGTAGGGCCCAAGGCATCGCTTAAAGCATCCATTTTAGGTCCCTGCCGTCCTGCCGACCAGGTTGAGTTATCCCTCACCGACGCTCGCACAATAGGCGTTACGGCTCCTATTCGTGAGTCGGGTGATGTTGCAGGCTCGGGCGTTTGCAAACTTGTAGGTCCTTGCGGTGAAGTTGAGCTTAAAGAGGGCGTTATCGCAGCGAAGCGTCATATCCATATGACGGTTGCCGACGGCGAAAAATACGGTCTTAAAGATAAGCAGATCGTATCGGTTAAGATACCGAGCGAGGGCAGAGCGCTTATATTTGACGATGTTGTGGTCAGAGTCAGCGACAATTATTTCCTTGCTATGCATATTGACACCGACGAGGCGAACGCCGCCTGCGTTGTCCCCGGAAAATGCACAGGTGAAATCCTTGACTAAATCGGGAATTTACATTCATATACCGTTTTGTAAAAGAAAATGCGCCTACTGCAACTTCTATTCGCTTACGTTGTATGAAAACCTGATAGACGGTTATTTGTCTGCCCTTACGGGAGATATTAAAGAAAAGGGCGGTCGGACTGACCGCCTTTTTGATACCGTTTACATAGGCGGAGGCACACCGTCACTATTAGGCGGAAAAGTCGGCGTTTTATTAAGAGCCGTAACAGATAACTTCAATATAAGCAAAAATGCCGAAATAACCGCAGAGGTAAACCCCGATGTTTCGGACGAATTTCTTAAAATTGCCTTTGAAAGCGGTGTAAACCGCATATCGGTAGGGATACAAAGCGGAAATGACGAAGCGTTAAAGGTTTTAGGCAGAAATCACACAAAAGCCGAGGCGGAAAACGCCGTAGAGCGCATAAAAAAAGCGGGGTTTAATAATATTTCGGCAGATTTGATGATATGTCTTCCGAATAGTAATTTAAACACATTATCAAAAGACATTGACTTCATATTAAGCCTTGATATCCCCCACATTTCGGCATATATTCTTAAAATAGAGGATTTTACTAAATTCGGCAAGACGCCTCAGTTGTTGCCCGACGACGACTCCCAAGCCGAGCAATACCTTTATTTATGCGAAGAACTCGAAAACGAAGGATACTCGCATTATGAAATATCCAATTTCTGCAAACCGGGTTTTGAAAGCAGACACAATCTTAAATACTGGAACTGTGAAGAATACTTAGGTTTCGGACCCTCGGCGCATTCGTTTTTTGAGGGAAAAAGATTCTTTTATCCTAATGATATTAAGGCATACATCAGCAATCCGACTACCCTTTTTGACGGCATAGGCGGTGATGAAAGCGAAAAGATTATGCTCGGGCTGAGGCTTAAAAAGGGTATTGATTTATCGGGTATTTTGTGCGATAATAAGGAGGACAATATTGCATTTCTTTCAAGGCTTCAAAGCGAAAAACTTATAAACATTAACGGTACCTCCGTTTCGCTTACCGATAAAGGAATGCTTTTATCCAATTCGGTAATAACCGAAATTCTGGAGTTGCTTTAATGAAAACATTTAAAATTCATTTAATACGGCACGGACTTACCGATGCAAACCTACAAGGAAGATATATCGGTTGCAGAACCGACCTTCCCTTAAATCCCGAAGGCGTTAAGGAACTTAAAGCCTTAAAAGAAACCGGCGAATATCCCATGGTCGGTGCCGTATATTCAAGCCCGTTATTAAGGGCAAAACAAAGCGCTGCCATTCTTTTTCCCGGATTTGAACCAAAAATCATAGAGGAATTTACAGAATATGATTTCGGCGAATTCGAGGGCAAAACAGCAAGCGAACTTGAACTTGACCAAAACTATGTGAAATGGACCTCGGGCAAAATAGACGCACCACCTTCGGGAGAGAAAAGCACGGATTTTGTTAAAAGACTGGCGCTCGGGCTTAACGGTATCGTCCGTGATATGATGCAAAACGACATCGGCGAAGCCGCCGTTATTATGCACGGCGGTGCAATTATGATGCTGCTTGCCGCCTGCGCCGTTCCTCGGAAGCGTTCGGTTGAATGGACGAGCGACCCGGGTCGCGGATATTCGATTTTGGTAACGCCTTCGCTTTACCACAGCAGCGGTATCGTAGAAGTTTATGATTATTTGTGATTTATATGGTTAATATAGGAAACGATTGGGACGAGATTTTAAAAGACGAATGGGAAAAGCCGTATTACAAGCAACTTCGTGCATTTCTTAAAGAAGAGTATTCAAAATATACGGTTTACCCCGATATGTATGATATTTTTAACGCTCTCAAACTTACTTCATTTGAGGACACAAAGGCGGTTATAATCGGGCAGGACCCTTATCACGAGCCTAATCAGGCGCACGGACTTTGCTTTTCGGTAAAGCGCGGCAACCCTCCCCCGCCTTCGCTTATAAACATCTATAAAGCGCTCGAACTTGATACGGGTTTTGTTCCGCCGTCGCACGGTGAACTTACCGACTGGGCAAAACAGGGCGTGTTGCTTTTAAACACCGTTTTGACCGTCAGGCGAGGTCAGGCTAATTCTCACAAGGGAAAAGGCTGGGAGACCTTTACCGACCGTGTTATATCCGAGTTAAACAAAAAACCGACCCCCGTTGTTTTTCTGCTTTGGGGGTCTCACGCAAGGCAAAAAGCCGAAATCATTACAAATCCCCGTCACAAGAAACTTTTTGCTCCTCACCCGAGTCCGCTTTCAGCTTATCGCGGATTCTTTGAGTGCAGGCATTTTTCAAAAACAAACGAATGGCTTAAAGCGGCGGGAATACAGCCTATCGACTGGACTTTAAAATAGGAGGGTCTTATGAAAAACCGAGGCATTATGAGGCAACTCGACAGCGCCGGAAGGATAGTTATCCCTAAGGAATTCAGAGAAATGTTGGGTGCAGAGAATTCGTCCGATAAATTTGAAATCTTTCTTCAAGACGATCAGATAATTCTCAAAAAATTCCAACCAACCTGTATTTTTTGCAACAATTTCGCGTTCAGTATAGAATATGAAGGTCAGGTTGTTTGCGAAAACTGCATTGAAAAAATGAAAAAAATGGCGGAAGCACAGCAACTTGAAAGAAAAAATCGAACAAAGGAGAATGAGGTATGAAAAAGCTTATCGCTATTTCGGCAATTGTTATAATGATTGTCCTTGCGCTCACCGGGTGCAAGAAGGCCGAAAGCAGTGCCAACGGAGACACACCTATGCCCGGCAATGTTTTTTCTTGCATTATTTAAACGCCTGAAACAAATAAGTTGACAAAATCCTTATGTATGATATAATATTATTATATATTGTATTTATTAAAGGCTATGACCGAAAACAAGTAGGAATATTCCCGCTTTCAGAGAGTTGCCGTTTGCTGCGAGGCAACAGTCGGTAATATTTTGAATACATTTCGTAAGCTGTGTCCCCGAAGGCTTTTCGCTTGTAGGCGGCAACGGTGTGCCCGTAATCGCACAGGGTTTTTAAAACTCACCGAGGTCAGCGCCGTGAGGCTCTGACAATTTTGAGGTGGTACCGCAGTTAAAGCTGTCCTCTGTTTTGGGGGACGGTTTTGTTTTATTTCATATTCTTAAGGAGAATTATTATGCCGATTACCGAAATTCTGGAAAAAAACGCTTCCCTCTACCCCGAAGATGTTGCTTTGGTTGAAATCAATCCGCGTTCAGATGAAAAAAAGAAGGTTACCTGGCGGGAGTATTCGCTCATTGAAACAAGCACGGTTGATTCCTTCCGCAGTGAAATAACATGGAGCGAATTTAACAAGCGTTCCAACAGAATAGCAAATTTTCTGCTCTCTCGCGGTATTAAAAAGGGCGACAAAGTAGCGATACTTCTTATGAACTGTCTTGAATGGCTGCCGATTTATTTCGGTATTCTTAAAACGGGGGCGCTCGCCGTTCCGCTTAATTACCGCTACACCGCTGAGGAAATAAAGTATTGTCTTAACAAAGCGGATTGTTCGGCAATTCTCTTCGGACCGGAATTTGTAGGACGAATGGAAGATATTGCCGAAAGAATACCTTTCATAAAACTCTCGCTTTATGTCGGCGAGGACTGTCCGACGTTTGCCGAAAGTTACGACAAGTTAGTTACCTACTGTTCCTCAAAATCACCGGAAATTAAACTTACCGATGATGACGAGGCAGCAATATACTTCTCTTCCGGAACGACCGGTTTCCCGAAAGCAATAGTCCATGCCCACAGAAGCCTTATGCATTCCTGCAAGGTTGAACAAAATCACCACGGCCAGACAAAGGATGATGTTTTTCTTTGTATTCCGCCTCTTTATCACACCGGCGCAAAGATGCACTGGTTCGGAAGTTTCCTTGTCGGCGCGAAGTCGGTTTTGCTCAAAGGCGTTAAGCCCGAATGGATAATCAGAACCGTTTCCGAGGAACGATGCACCATCGTTTGGTTGCTTGTGCCCTGGGCGCAGGATATCCTTGACGCCATCGACCGCGGAGATATAAAACTCGAAGATTATCACCTGTCCCAGTGGAGGCTTATGCACATAGGCGCTCAGCCCGTTCCGCCTTCACTTATAAAGCGTTGGAAGTCCGTCTTCCCTAATCACGAGTATGACACTAACTACGGTTTGAGCGAATCCATAGGTCCCGGTTGCGTACACTTGGGGGTTGAGAACATTCACAAGGTAGGCGCGATAGGAAAAGCCGGCTACGGTTGGAAAACAAAAATCGTTGACGAGAACCGTAAAGAAGTTAAACGCGGTGATGTCGGCGAGCTTGCCGTTTCGGGGCCGGGTGTTATGCTTCGTTATTATAACGACAAAAAATCAACCGACGAGGTTTTGGGGGACGGCTGGCTGTATACCGGCGATATGGCTATGGAAGACGAGGACGGCTTTATCTTCCTTGTAGACCGCAAAAAAGATGTTGTAATTTCGGGCGGAGAAAACCTCTACCCCGTTGAAATAGAAAACTTTATACGCAAGAACGACGCCGTTAAGGATGTTGCTGTAATCGGCGTTCCCGACCCGAGACTCGGCGAAGCCGCCGCCGCGATTATCGAAGTTAAAGAAGGCTTTACTTTAAGCGAAGAAGAAATTAAAGATTTTTGTATGGACCTTCCGAAATACAAGAGACCTCGCGTTTTCATTTTCGATGATATCCCGAGAAATCCGACCGGCAAAATCGAAAAGCCGAAACTTCGCGAAAAGTATTGCGGAAAAAGCCTTGTTGCAAAACAAATCGAAAAATAATCCGATTATGAGAATGGAGAATACTATGAAAAAACTGTTACTTGGAAATGCCGCCGTTGCGCGCGGAGCTTACGAAGCGGGTGTTCGTGTTGTTGCTTCCTACCCGGGCACACCGAGCACCGAAATCACCGAATCAATTGTTGAGTATCCGGAAATTTACGCCGAATGGTCGCCTAACGAAAAGGTTGCCGCGGAGGTTGCAATCGGCGCTTCAATTGCAGGAGCAAGAAGTATGTCCTGTATGAAACATGTGGGGCTTAATGTTATGGCGGACCCTGTTTTCACTGCCGCTTATACCGGCGTTAACGCGGGGCTTGTATTTTGCGTTGCCGACGACCCCGGTATGCATTCATCGCAAAACGAACAGGATTCAAGACACTACGCGCGCGCCTCTAAAATTCCGATGCTCGAGCCCTCCGATTCGAGCGAATGCAAGGAGTTTACGAAACTTGCCTTCGATTTGAGTGAAAAATTTGATACACCTGTATTTTTAAGACTTTCAACACGAATATCCCATTCCCAAAGTCTGGTTGAATTGAATGAGCGCGAGCATGACGAATTAAAGCCGTATGAGAAAAATCCGGCAAAATATGTTATGATGCCGGGTAACGCCATAAAACGCCATGTTGATGTTGAAAAAAGGTTAGAGGCTTTAAAAGAGTATTCCGAGAACGCCGAAATCAACAAGGCGGAGATTAATTCCGAGGACATCGGTGTTATCTGCGGCGGAACGACATACCTTTATGCCCACGAAGCTTTGGGTGAAAGTGTAAGTTATTTCAAAATCGGAATGATTTATCCCTTCCCCGACAAGGCGGTTATCGAGTTTGCAAAAAAACATAAAAAGGTTTTCGTAATTGAGGAACTCGACCCTGTTATTGAAACG
Organism: Ruminococcaceae bacterium UBA3220; assembly: GCA_002363095.1. Taxonomy (GTDB): domain Bacteria; phylum Bacillota; class Clostridia; order Oscillospirales; family Acutalibacteraceae; genus UBA737. The sequence continues at coordinate 9,630 of DEWC01000022.1, forward strand.
CAGTGCAGAGCGCTCGGAATTGATGTTATCGGAAAAGAGCGCTTCACCCTTTTAGGCGAATATACGCCCGCGCTTATAAAAAAGGCGGTTTTGGGCGCAGAGATACCCGATGACAATTGTTTGGAAGAATCGCTCCCCGCCCGTCCGCCGGTTATGTGCGCCGGTTGTCCGCACAGAGGGACATTCTATGTTCTTAAAAAACTCGGACTTACCGTTTCGGGCGACATCGGGTGCTACACCTTAGGCGCCGTACCTCCCCTTTCAAGTCTTGATACCACTATTTGTATGGGAGCCTCGGTAAGCGCCGCCCACGGTATGGCAAAGGCAAGAGGTATGGAATTCAACAAAAAGTTGGTTTCGGTTATCGGCGATTCAACCTTTATGCATTCGGGAATAACCGGTCTCACCGATATTGTTTACAACAAGGGCGCCAATACGGTTATTATTCTTGACAACTCGATTACCGGTATGACCGGGCATCAGGAAAATCCGACCACCGGCTACACCATCCGCGGAGAAGAGACAAAGCAGGTAAATCTCATTGCCCTTTGCAAATCGCTCGGCGTAGAACATGTTGTTGTCGCAGACCCGTTCGATATCAAGGAGTTTGAAAGGGTTGTAAAAGAGGAAACAAACCGCGAAGAACCGTCGGTTATCATCGCGCAAAGACCCTGCGCATTGCTTAAAAGGGTTAAGTATTCGGGACATTGCGTTATAGGTGAAAACTGCAAAAACTGTAAGATGTGTATGAAACTCGGTTGCCCTGCCATTTCGGTCAAGGACGATAAGGTTGTAATTGATAAAACCCAGTGTAACGGTTGCGGACTATGCGTAAATGTTTGTCCGTTCGGCGCTATAAGTAAGGAGGACTGATTATATGGTTAAAAGTATTATGATTGTCGGCGTCGGAGGTCAGGGAACCCTTCTTGCCAGCCGAATTCTCGGCAATACGGTTATCCGCGAAGGATACGATGTTAAGGTATCCGAGGTTCACGGAATGAGCCAGCGCGGAGGCAGTGTTGTTACCTATGTAAAGTACGGCGACAAGGTTTATTCCCCCACCATTGACAAGGGCGAAGCCGATTTAATTCTTGCGTTTGAAATATTAGAGGCCGCAAGGGCCCTCCCCTATCTTAAATCGAACGGTACGATGATAGCAAATACCGGGCAGATAAACCCGATGCCTGTTATTACGGGAGCGGCGGAGTATCCCGAAAATCTCGCCGGTAAACTTGAAAAAAAGACAAATCTTATTAAGCTTGACGCCCTGTCACTTGCCGAAAAGGCGGGAAATATTAAAACCGTCAATGTTGTTTTGATAGGCGTTCTTGCAAAAAACAGTGAAATTCCCTATGAAAAATGGGTTGAAACAATAAAAGAAACCGTTCCCGAAAAATTCCTCGATGTAAACTTAAAAGCATTTGAAATAGGATATAATGTGTAGGTAAAGAATCATGTGGAATGAAAAAATTGAAAGATTATCAAGAGAAGAGATAAGAAAACTTCAAAGCGAAAGACTTGTGGCTCAGGTAAAGAGAATGTATGAAAAGGTAGACCTTTTCCGCCAACGAATGGACGAAAAGGGACTCAAACCTTCCGATATCAGGGGTGTTGACGATTTACCGAAACTTCCTTTTTCCTACAAAAGCGATTTAAGGGATTTCTATCCTTACGGTCTTTTTGCCGAGCCGATGTCTAACATTGTCCGCGTTCACGCTTCATCAGGAACAACCGGCAAACAAATCGTTGTAGGCTATACCAAAAACGACCTTGAAATGTGGTCGGAGTGTATTGCGAGAATGCTTACCGAAATCGGTGCCGACAAGAATTCGTTTATCCAGGTATCCTACGGCTACGGTCTGTTTACGGGTGGTCTCGGCGCGCACGACGGCGCTTCTAAAATAGGCGCCACCGTTATCCCCATATCCACGGGAAACACCAAGCGGCAAATTCAAACCATGATAGATTTCGGAACAACCGTCTTGTGTTGTACGCCCTCTTATGCCCTTTATTTAGGCGAAGAGATTGAGGCGATGGGGGTTAAAGATAAACTCAAACTCAAAGCCGGTATTTTCGGTGCCGAGCCGTGGACCGAGGATATGCGAAAAGCCATTGAAGATAAACTTAATATAAAGGCTTATGATATCTACGGCCTCTCGGAGATTATGGGACCCGGCGTTGCCTGCGAATGCAAAGAGCAAGCGGGTATGCATGTATGGGAGGATATGTTTATTCCCGAAATCATCGACCCCGACACCTGCGAGGTACTTCCCGAAGGCGAGAGCGGTGAACTTGTTTTCACAACCCTTACAAAAGAGGGATTTCCTCTTATTCGTTACCGCACAAGGGATATTTGCTCGCTGAATTACGAGCCCTGCAAATGCGGAAGGACCCATGTCCGTATGAGAAAGCCTTCCGGCAGAAGCGATGATATGCTTATAATCAGGGGCGTTAATGTCTTCCCCTCTCAAATTGAAGAGGTCCTCATTAAGGTCTCCGACGGTGATATTACACCTAACTATCAAATTATCGTTGACCGCGTAAACAACAACGATACCCTTGATGTTAACGTTGAGATGAGCGAAACTATGTTTGAAGACGAAATTGAGGCGGTTGAGAAAATCGAGAAAAAAATAACAGATATGCTTCGCTCGACCCTCGGCATAGGCGCAAAGGTTCACCTTGTAAATCCCAAGTCGATAACCAGAAGCGAGGGCAAGGCAAAGAGGGTCATCGACAACCGCAAACTCTGATAAAGGTGGTAAATCTATGAATATCAAACAGTTATCTATTTTTGTTGAAAACAAGCCGGGGCGCGCCTATGCGATTGCCGAGGCGCTCTCCGAAAACGGCATCAATTTATCCGCCCTATCTATTGCCGATACCTCTGAATACGGTATTATGAGGGTTATTGTTGACGACCCGGACAAAGCGAAATCCATTCTGCAGAAAAGCGGTGTAATGGTTAAAATCACCAATGTTATCGCCATTCCGATGGACAACAATCCCGGCAGTCTTACCAAAATCCTCAAAATCTTAACCGACGCCGATATATCGGTAAGATATATGTATGCCTTTGTAAACGAACATAAAGGCGGCGCGGTTTTGGTTACAAAAACGGGCAATAACGATTTAGCGGTGGCTGAGCTCGAAAAATTCGGGATTTCTCCGCTCAACGAAGACAATCTTTTCTGATATGAGCGATATTATCAAAAAAGAGGATTATGCGGAGCCTAATTGTCCGCTTTGCATCGAAAACCTGAAACGGGGCACCAATATTACCTCTATCCCCGTCTCGAGGGTTTTTGAAAAGCTCGACGAATACTTTTCAAAAAACGATTATATCGGCGCCGAAAGGCATTTGCTTTATTGGAAAAACGAAGCCGAACTCGGTTTCGACGAACGCGGAAAATTTTCGGTTCTTAATGAACTTATGGGATTATACCGTAAAACGGGTCAAAAAGAAAAGGCGTTTTCGGCGGTGGACGATACTCTTAAAAACATAAAGGCGCTGCAAAACGAGGAAAGTGTTTCGGCGGCGACGGCATATCTTAATATGGCTACCGTTTTTAAGGCGTTCGGTGAGACGCAAAAATCGCTTGAACTATTTAAGAAAGCGACCGCCATTTATGAAAACGAGTTAAAACCCGACGATGAGCGGCTCGGCGGACTTTATAATAATTTTGCGTTAACGCTTGTTGATTTAAATCAATACGAAAGCGCCCTTTCGCTTTATGAAAAAGCGCTCGGTGTTATGAAGAATGTCCCGTACGGCGAACTTGAAATGGCAATTACACATCTTAATATTGCTGATTTATACAACAAAAAAGACGGCGCGGAAAAGGCTGAAAAGGAGATAGAATTCAATCTTACCGAAGCCGAAAAACTGTTAGATACCGATAATGTCCCAAAAAACGGGTATTATGCTTTCGTCTGTGAAAAATGCGCTCCGTCCTTCTCATTTTACGGCAGATTCTTTTTTGCAAGCGAACTTCAAAAGAGAGCGAAGGAAATATATGAAAGGTCTTGAAATTGCCGAAAAATATTTTAATGAATTCGGATATCCGATGCTGAAATCCGATTTCCCCGATTTGCTTCCTTTTTTATGCGTAGGGCTTGTCGGAAGCGGTTCGGAATGCTACGGATTTGATGACGAAATCTCAAAAGACCATGATTTCGAGCCGGGATTTTGCATATTTATACCGGGTGAGGATGTTATTGACCGCAAGACGGCGTTTAACCTTGAGCGAGCATACGCGAAATTGCCGAAAGAATTTATGGGACTTAAAAGGAGCCCCTTAAGCCCGGTGGGCGGAAGCAGGCACGGTGTTATACGAATTTCGGATTTCTATTTAGCAAAGCTCGGCAAAAATTTTGAAAACTTCACCGCCGACGATTGGTTTTTTGTTCCCGAATACTCGCTTTTTGAGGCAGTAAACGGAAAAGTCTTTTTTGACAACTACGGCGAATTCTCAAAAATAAGGAACGCGTTTTCCACCTTTCCAAACGATATTCGGCTTAAAAAACTTGCCGGAAATCTCCTTTTGATGGGACAATCAGGACAGTATAATTATTCCCGTTGTTTGTCCCACGGCGAATCGGCGGCGGCGCAACTTGCCTTGTTTGATTTTGTAAAATCGGGGCTTAATACGGTGTTTCTGATAAACGCTTCGTATATGCCATATTATAAATGGTCGTTTAAGGCTCTCAAAAACCTTGAAAAATTATCCTCGCTTTCTGACAGTTTTGAATATCTTATTACATCCGATAATTCAGATTATAAACTAAAAACGCAAATAATCGAGGACATAGCCTCGATTATCGTAAATGAACTTATTAAACTTCAAATTATAGGTGATGGGATTTCGGAATTTGAGGGTATGGCGTATGCCGTTAATTCGAGCATAAAAGACCCTAACATCAGAAACCTCAATATCCTTTACGGCGTTTAAAGGACTCTTAAATGTATTGTTTAAGAGTCCTTTATTTTTTTGCCATTTTGAGGGATTTCTTTTAAGGTAATATAATAGACAAGTTCCTGTAAGGCGGCGGCAAGCCCGATTAAACAGAGAACAGTTCCGTAAATATTAAGAAGGGTAGACGAGCCGAGCAGAATAAACGGTAATATGAACATTCCTGCCCCGGTAGCCTTGTTAAGAATTGTGTGAAGCGATGAAAACCTGTTAAATCTGATAGCCGAAATAAGGTATACGGCTATTCTTATTGCAAGAATGATAAAGAGAAAAATCCATAGCCCCTTAAAGAGTTTCTCAGCTATTTTTTCGAAAAGATTTAACATCATCGACGAATAGAAAGTAAGATCGGCGACACTGTCAAGTTTTGAACCGAAAGCGCTTGTTATTTTTAGCGTTCTTGCGAGAAATCCGTCAAGCGCGTCGCTTAGTCCGCAAATTCCGAAAACAACGAAAAATCCAACCGACAGCGGTTCAACAAAAAATAACGCTATCGCCCCCAATAATCGCACGCTCGTTACGAAATTTGCAATATTCTTCTTAATACTCATAAGTTCCTCCCCCGAAGCCGTATCAGTATTTTTCAAGAAACGAAACCGTTTCTTTTCCGTCGGCTTCACGCCACCCGACAACGGTCGATAAATTCACATTATGCAAACTTCTGAAAATATTATCGTCCGCCTCCGGGTTAAACTTTTTGATATATTTGATAAGTTCTTTTGTTTCCTTCCGCTTTGAAAGAGATTCATCAAATGCGCTGTCGGCGGTAAAACGGCAGGCGCATCTTAAAAAATTGAGGTTATTATACCTTGCCCACGAGATTATGTCCTTTTCCTTGACGCAATAAAGCGGTCTTATAAGTTCCATCCCCTCAAAATTGGTGCTATGGAGTTTCGGAAGCATTGTTTTTATCTCGCTTGAATACATCATACTCATAAGAGCGGTTTCAATAACATCGTCAAAATGATGCCCGAGCGCTATTTTGTTGCAACCTAACGACCTCGCTTTATCATAAAGCGCTCCACGCCTCATACGCGCGCAAAGATAACACGGCGAACCTCCCGAATTATAGGCAATATCGAAAATATTACTCTCAAACACTTCGATATCTATATTCATTCTTTTGGCGTTTTCTTCGATAAGGCAGCGGTTTTTCTTTACATAACCGGGGTCCATAACAATGTATTTAAGGGTAAACGGTACCTCGCTGTGTTTTGCTAACTGCTGCAAGCACTTCGCGAGCAGCATTGAATCCTTTCCACCCGAGATACAAACGGCAATACTGTCGTTTTCGCCTATTAGTTCATAATCCTTTACCGCTTTAATAAAGTTGTTCCAGATTGTCTTCCGGTACTTCTTTATTATACTCCGCTCGATAAGGGTATGTTCGGAAAGTTCTCTTTTCATTTTAAAGGACAAACCTCGTTATGCTCTTTTTTCCCTTTTTAACGATAATTCCGCTTTCAAGCATATCCTTCGTGATTGCCGTTGACGGGTCGGTTACCTTATTATCGTCAACCGCTACTCCGCCCTGCTGAACAAGGCGCCTCGCTTCGCCGTTTGAAGCGCAAAGTCCGCCCTTAACCATAAGGGAGAGAATTCCGATAGAATTATCGGTTAAATCGTCGGCTGAAAGCGTAACGGTGGGCATATCGGCATGGCTTCCGGCGCCCGAGAAAACGGCTCTGGATGTTTCCTGTGCCTTTGTTGCCTCTTCCTCGCCGTGAACAAGCTTGGTAAGTTCAAACGCCAGAATTTCTTTGGCAGTGTTAAGCTGACTTCCTTCCCATTTATCCATTTCGTCGATTTCGGAAAGAGGCAGGAAGGTAAGCATTCTTATACATTTAAGAACATCTGCGTCGCCGACATTTCTCCAATACTGATAAAACTCATACGGCGAAGTCTTTTGCGGGTCAAGCCATACGGCACCGCCGACGGTTTTACCCATTTTTTTGCCTTCAGAGTTGAGAAGAAGGGTTATGGTCATGGCATAAGCATCTTTACCGAGTTTCTTTCTGATAAGCTC
>DEWC01000073.1 GCA_002363095.1 Ruminococcaceae bacterium UBA3220
AATCTTTACTTACAGACTGCCTTGAACTTAAAAGAATTCTTATTTCCTCTATTAACACCGCAAAGAATAACAATTAAATATCTTTTTTATATAGGCGAGCAGGCTTTGTGAGTCTGCTCGTTTTTCTTTTCAGCCTTTACATTATCTTTACGGTTTCTGACAATACCTCACCTATTTTTTCTCTGAAAACGAGGGTCGCTTTTGAATCGTAGGCGGTTTGTTCCCTATTTATCAGAACAATATTCTCACCGCCAAAGTATCTTATAAATCCCGCCGCGGGGTAAACGGCGAGCGATGTTCCACCAATAATAAGCAGGTCTGCCGCGGAAATTGCAGATATTGCCGCCTCAATAACTGTTTCTTTCAACTGTTCTTCATACAGCACAACATCGGGTTTTATAACACTTCCGCATTTTCGGCAGCGAGGCACCTCCCCTTTCAAGGCTATAACATCCTCTGTCGGAAAGGCGGTCTTACATTTCGGACAATAATGCTTTTTTGTGGTGCCGTGAAGCTCGATTACATTTTTGCTCCCTGCTTTTTGATGAAGCCCGTCAATATTCTGGGTTATAACCGCTTTGAGTTTTCCCGTTTTTTCAAGTTGCGCCAAACAAATATGCGCTCTGTTAGGCTCGCTTTCGCAGGATAGAAAATAGTTATAATAAAAATCATAGAATATGTCCGGATGCGCCTCAAAAAAGCTTCGGCTCAATATCGTTTCGGGCGATACATTATACTTTTTAACAGTGTTATAAAGCCCGTCCTCGCTTCTGTAATCTTTCAGTCCGCTTTCGGTTGAAACGCCGGCACCGCCGAAAAATACGATGTTTCGACTGTTGCTTATAAGTTTTGCAAAATCTGAAATCATTTGATTATTCATATACTCCACCCTTCTTATTATAACATCCGAAACACAATACCGCCATATTTTATCAGCATTTAATTACAATCACCCTGTTCAGGGCGTATTTAAGGACAATTACTTTCCGCTTTTAAGGTTTTTCGGTTTTGCGCTTTTGCAGTAACAAACGGCGCAGTAATCGATTAAAACGCTGTTTAAAACGGCGGAAGTGTTAAAAAAGCCGCCCTCCAAACTGTTGGAATACGATTAAAGTTAAAACTCTCTACCTTATCGGCAGAGAGTTTTTTATACAATTAAGTTATTCTGTATTTTACGGTCTCGGTTTTCCGCAGTTTTGACAGAATTTTCCGTTGTTGGTTGTACCGCATTCGCAAGCCCAAGATGTGTTATTAGGCTTTCCGCATTCACTACAGAATTTTCCGGTATTAACGGTGCCGCATTCGCAGGTCCATCCGCCCTGTTGGGGCGCGGGGGCAGGCTGGTTTTGTTGCTGTTGTTGCTGACCCATGGCGTACAGGTTCTGCGTTCCCATTCCGCCTGCGGCGTTCATAGCCATTCCCATCCCCATAAATCCTGCCATAGCGCCGTTTTCATTGGCGGCTGCGGCGCGCATAGCGTCTGCCTGAGCACCGGTAAGGGTTGCGGCAGCCATTGTCGGGTCGCGAAGAATCGCAGCCTGTTGCGCCTTCTTAATAAGCTCGGCGTCCTCATCGGGCAGGGTAACGCTTCCAAGCGCTACGGTAACTACTTTAAGACCGCGAAGTTCCTGCCATTTACTTGAAAGCGCCTCGTTCATAGCGTTTTCAAGTTCGGTATTGTGGGTTACAATCTGATTCGGACGAAGCCCTAAATCCGAAAGCTTACCAAACGCCGGCTGAAGTGCGCTTATGAATTCGGTTTTAAGTTGGGTATCAATATTATCCCTTGTATATTCGCTTTCAACATTACCGCAAACGTTCGCATAGAAAAGCATCGGGTCGGCAATTTTATATGAATAAACGCCCGAAGCGCGAACGGCAACATCTATATCGAGGTTGATGTTTTTATCAACAACACGGAACGGAATGGGATTAGGGGTGCCGAATTTATTATCAAGTATTTCTTTTGTGTTGAAATAATAAACCCTTTGGTCCTTTCCGGTATCTCCGCCAAAGGTAAAACGCCTTCCGATAGTCTTAAATGTTTCCTTAATGCTTGTTCCTAATTTTCCGGTAAAAATGCTCGGCTCGGTTGATTTATCGTAAGTGTAATTACCGGGCTCGGCGCAAAGGTCGACCACCTTGCCCTGCTCAACGATTATCATACACTGCCCGTCGGCAACGGCAATACCCGAACCGTTGGATATTATGTTATCATTGCCTTTTGTGTTGGATGAGCGCGATGAGGTGCGCTTTTGTCCCTTTGTTACGAGAACATCGGCAGGCAAAGAATCACAATAGAAAAATTCTTTCCATTGGTCCGCTAAGGTTCCGCCTAATGCTCCAACGCCTGCTTTAATAAGTCCCATAAAAATCCCTCCGAATATTATTAATAATTATTCTCAACAAATTAAAGACTTCTTCCGCTCGAAGAATAACTTCCCGAGGAAGACGAACCGCTCGAAGAACCGCCCGAAGAGCCGCTCGATTCTTTACGCGGTGTTTTGGTAACGGTTGAATAAAGATAGTAGGTTCGCTTATCGCGGAGATTAAAACTTCCGCCGTCAAGATACTGATGCGCGTCAACCGGGGCTACAACCCGCATTTTCTTTTTGCAACTTGAAAGACGCATTCCGCCGACAACCGCACCTACAACGGCGCCAACAATAAGAGCTATCCAAACATTATCCCATTCGATACGGTATTTAAGCGGCAATTTTTTACCGTTTTTATAAAACTGCCCGACCAATTTTATATGTTGCTTAAAGCCCTCGTAGTAGTCGCCCGATTTCATATCATCGTATATTATATCGTTGATTTTTTCCCGAACCTTGTCAGAAAAATCGTTTTGATACGAATTAAAGGCTATGGTGTAATAGTGTTTGTCATAAGGGTCAACACTTAAAAACAGAATTACGCCTTCGAACTCACCGTATTCGCAGTAACCGTTATTGAACGGAAATTCGGTGGCATAGGTTTGCGCCGACATACCCTCAAGGTCATCACAGGTTATCAGCAGATATTCAATATCATACTTTTCGGCAACCGTGTTCGCACGGTCGGTCAAATCTTCAAACTGAGTTTCGGTGAAAATACCGGCATTATCTACAACACGGGGAAGCCCTTCGTCGGTTTCGGCATTTACGGGAATAAAAAGCATTAAAGAAAACAGAACACAAAGAAAAACGGTTATAATCTTTTTCATACTTACCACCCCATAACAAAATATGCGATGATCCCGGCAATCGCCGCGGCACCCGCAAAGAAACTGCCGAACTGAATAAATGATTTAAACTTGCTTATCGGCAACTCGCCTACTACTTTACCCGTTTGACCGTTTACGGCAAAGCGGTAGTTTTGTTCCTTATAACTGAGGTTTAAAAGATAAACCGGCAAAAGAGCATACTTGACAGAAGGGTCAACAAGGCTGAAATTTGAACTCTTAATACTAGCCGTATCAAATTCCGAAGCACAGTCCAAGAATACCTGACGGGCGCTTGTTTCCATACGGTCGGAAGCGCGGGGCAGACTTTCGTCCGGGTCCTCGTCAAAACGGTCTGCCAAAAATCCCGAAAGGAACGCCGGGTTAAACTCTTTAAGCGAGGAATAGTCAAACGGTTCAAGAGCATCCATAAGGTCGTCATCCATCTTTTCGCTTCCGTCAACCGGAATTTTCGAAAACTTCATTGCACCGTCAACCGTTACAAGATAATGTTGTGTTTCGGTGTAGTTATACTTTGAATCGGAATAGTATCTTATGTTTTTTGCGTTTATATTTGCGTTTCCGTCTATTCGGGAATCAAAAAGCCAAAAAGGAACATAAACGCCGGTTATTTTACTCAATTTATGATTTGAGGCAAAATCTTTCGGCAAAAGGACTTTACCCTTGAAGTGATTTTTAACCGCCTGCATCGCGGCATTTTTGTCAATCTCGAAAGGAATTATCGCATTCGGTTTTACCGAACCGGAAAGCTGATCGTTTAAAATAAGCTCGTTATCGCAATACGGACAATGTGTCGCGGCGGCGGTACCGTCGGTTTCAATGGCGGCTCCGCAGAATTTACATACATAAACGGCGGTGTTTTCAAGCTTTTCCGCACCGGCGGAAAATTCCTTTTTATAATCACCCCAGTCAAAGCCTTTGCCTTCGGTTTCGGCTTCGGCAAATTTTTGAACCGCTTCGATGTCAAATTCGTTAGAACAAGCCGCACAAACGAGTTTGCCGTTCGGATTGTATGTAAGCGGCGAACCGCAGGCAGGGCATTTATAAGACACTGTTGTATCAGTCACCAATATAACTCCCCCTTATTTATATTACGATATGATTATACCATTCGAAGCGGAAAATAGCAACATAAAAAACGGCAACACCGCAAATGTGCAAAATGTTGCCGTTTTTTATTTGTTTTATCTCATTGTAATTGAAATAAAGAAGCGTAAGTTAAGCCTATCCCTCATACTTAAAGCTAAGCATTGTAAGGTCGTCGAACTGCTCGTTTTTATCAACAAACCCGTCTACAGCCGATTTTACATTCTTTATCGTTTGCTCCGAAGTTTCATTGTTATTGTCGTTCAGGGCGGCGAGCAAACGCTCGGCACCGAACATTTCGCCTTTTCCGTTTTCCGCTTCGGGCACGCCGTCGGTATATACGAACAGCGAAGAGCCGGGCTCTAAATCAATTTCGTAATCCTTATATTTAATTCCTTCCATACCGCCTATTACAAAACCGTGTTTGTCCTTGAAAAACTCGTATTCTCCGTTCGGGCTTTTTATAACGGGGTATTCGTGTCCCGCGTTTGAGGCAACCATTTTTCCTGTGGATATTTCTAAGATTCCGAGCCAGACGGTTACGAACATTTCCTCGCGGTTGTTAGAACAAATAAGGGCGTTGGTATCGGTAAGTATCTGTCCGGGGGGTTTACCCATCATTGCGTTATCGGCTATAATTATTTTTGCCGCCATCATAAACAGCGCCGCCGGAACGCCTTTGCCCGAAACATCAGCCATTACCATACAAAGGTGGTCGTCGTCGATAAGAAAGAAATCGTAAAAATCGCCGCCGACCTCTTTTGCCGGGGTCATAGAGGCGTAAATATCAAACTCTTTCCTTTCGGGGAAGGGCGGGAAAACATTCGGAAGCATATCCTCCTGAATTCTCGTTGCAAGGTTAAGTTCATATTCGAGGCGTGCGCTTTTTATATCCTTTTCATGCTGGGTTACCACCATATTCCTGCCGCGCCTCGCAATGTTGCAGCTTATTACCGATACTATTGAAAACATAAGCCATTTAGGCAGATAGTCGAAAAGCAGGGTGTTTTTTATCAACATTCCGTCGGTTGCTCCGGCATTTTTTATAGCGTCGCCCAAAAAGCCGCCGGTGGCGACCATTTTTGTTCCTTCTTCGAATGTTACGATATTAAGATTTATAAAGCCGTGGGTAGCGCCCCAATATGCCGAACAGAAAAAAACAACCGTTGTCAAAAACGATGTAAAGAGCGTAAGGCGCCGTGAAAAATAGCGGCAAGTGAAAACGACGGGGATTACCATAAGAATTGCCGCCTTATGTGTAAGCATACTGTCAAGTCTTGCGTAAACGAAAACAAGCCCGATTATAAGCAGGTGTTTAAGCCACCATGCGTCGTGTTTAACAATAAGGCAGATTGTTACCAGAATTGCAATCTCAACCAGCGCCTGAACCGAAGGGTAAAAAACCGATTCCCACGAAAGAGGAAATATACCAAAGGCGGTTAAAAGCATAATCAGCCCTAATATTATTCCGCTGTTGAAAAGAATTATGGCGCCGAGTTTATTAGCCTGAATTTCGGTTTCGTGAAACATTTCATCGGGAGTGAGTTTTTGACGGATTTTCCCGAGAATTGAAGTTTTATTTTCTTTCATAATACACCCTTCTTGTTATTAAAACTCAACCGTTTCGGGTGCTGATGTAAATGAGTAGAAGGTCGCGACAGCGTTTTTAAAATAAAAAACCTCGGTATTGCCGTCATTCTCGTCATACATTCCGCGAAGCTCGGGATAGGCGTCGAGCATTGATTTTTTTGCCTCAAAGCGGTCATCAAGCACAAGCTCGCCCGCAACTCGAAGCCATCTGCCGTCCTTAAAGGCGCATATCTCAACATTCGGGTTTTCGATTATCTGTTTCGAAACGGACTTTATCTTTCCCGTTTGGATATAAAGTTTGCCTTCAAAAATATTTACGGTGCCGAATGGTCTTACACGTGGCTTATTGCCGTCAACCGTAGCAAGATAATATGTTTCGGCCTGCTTTAAAAAATCATAAACTCTTTTCATTTTTTTCTCCCTGATTATAATAATATAAACATTATACCATATAAACAGCCAAATAAAAAGCGGTTTTTTATAAAAAGCCCGCAGGGGGTCGCCCTGCGGGTGGTGGCTTCGCAGTCCTTGACTATCCGCCAAGTCCTTCAAATATCTTATATTTTCCTTTATACTTTACAACAGTATATATATGGGATTTTGTTTATTTATAGGCTTTCGAGTAGTATTTGCTCTATTTCAGCCTTAGAAAGTGTTTTATAACCGCCCGAAAGTATCTCAACCTCGCGGGCTATATCCTTTATCATATCTTTATCGGCGCCGAGTTCGGTGATGTTAAGCGAAACGCCGATTTGTTTCATCCAGTTTTCAAGGGCGTACAGTCCCTCGTTTGCTACCTCGGTGTCGGTTTTGCCCGCAGGATCAACGCCCCAGACATTTACGGCGAACTGTCTGAATTTTTTAACACCGTACGGCATAATATGGCAATAATACGGAAGCGAAACGGCGGCAAGGGTCATTCCATGGGTTGCATTGGTAAATCCGCCGACTGCCTGACCGAGCATATGAACCATCCAGTCGGTCGTCTTTCCGCGGGAAATAAGGGTATTAAGCGCCCATGTGGCCGCCCACATTATATTGGAGCGCGCTTCATAATCCTCGGGGTCTTTAACGGCAACAAGCGAGTTGCGAACAACCGATTTCATAAGCGCTTCGGCAATATCGTCGCTTACATTATCATCCTCGCCCGAAAAGTATTGCTCGCAAATATGATTGAATATATCGTAAATACCCGCAACCATCTGATATTTCGGAAGGCTCATTGTAAATTTGGGATTTAAAATCGAGAATTTCGGCATTACCTCCTCGCCGAACACATGACCGATTTTTTGCTTTGTTTCGCTGTTTGTGATAACCGAACCGCCGTTCATTTCGGAGCCTGTTCCCGCCATTGTAAGAACACAGCCCACCGGAACGATTTGACAATCAGGCTCATCAAAACGAATAAAATATTTATCCCACGGGTCTTCATCGCAGTTTACCGAAACCGAAACCGCTTTTGCATAATCACAACAGGAGCCACCGCCAACCGCGAGCAATAAATCGGCATTATGTTCCCTTGCTATCTTCACACCCTCGCGAAGTTTATCCGCCGTCGGGTTAGGCATAACACCGGAGTCCTCGGCAACATTCTTCCCGTTTTGTTTAAGTATTTTAATAACCTCATCATATATGCCGTTTTTCTTTATGGAGCCGCCTCCGTAAATCAGCACGACATTCTTTCCGTATTTCGGGAGTTCGTCACTCAAATATTTAAGCGAATCCTCACCAAAATAGAGTTTTGTTGCATTTTTGTAACTGAAATTTCCAAGCATTGTATTTTTCCTTTCAATCTACCGTATCGAAATCGGGTATAATCAGTATTTCATAGTCAGGATACAGTCCGCAAATCTCTGCATACAGGGTCTTTGCGGCTTCTTTTCGGTCTACATCGAAACTGAGCACAACATCAAAGCGGAGATTTTTATTATCTGTGTCAACATAAAAACCGTGCATTTGAAGCGCCCAGTCATGGGACATAACCGTTTTAAGAATTGTATTTCGCATCCTTGCCGCCGTATCATTGGAGGTGTTGTAAGAATAAACGCCGATACCCGTAAGGATTATACCTGTTTGCTTATAAACATCTATCTGGATTTTTCTTGTTATTCTATCTACATCGTCAACCGTTTTTGTGTCCGGCAGTTCAATATGCAACGAACCGTAAAACTTGTTGGGTCCGTAGTTAAACAGGGTTATATCATATACTCCTAAAACATCTTCTTCTGCGCATATTATTTCGCGGAGTTTTTTGGCGGTTTCGGCATCTTCACGCTTGCCGATTATATCGTTAAGCGTCTCGGTCATCATTTCAAGCCCGGCCTTGATAATAAACAGAGAGATTACCGCACCGACATAGGCTTCAAGAGAAATATGCCATTTTATGAAAACGAGTGCCGAAACGAGAACCGACAGTGAAAGTACGGCGTCAAACAGCGCATCCGAGCCGGAGGCTTCAAGAGCGCCCGAGTTTACATTTTTGCCCTGCTTTTTAACAAACATCCCGAGAAAAAGTTTTACAACAACAGCCGCCGAAATTATGATTATCGAAACGGTGCCGTAATCGGGTTTTTCGGGATGTATAATCTTTTTTACCGATTCAACAAGCGCGGTTAAACCGGCGTAAAGAACCAAAGCCGAAACAATCATCGAACTTATATATTCTATCCTGCCGTAGCCGAGCGGATGCTTTTTATCCGGTTGTTTTGCACCGAGTTTGGCACCTATGATGGTTACAACAGAAGAAAGCGCATCGGACAGGTTATTTACGGCGTCGAGAATAACGGCAATGGAATTCGATATAATTCCGACAAACGCCTTAAATCCGACAAGAAAAAGATTTGTAATTATGCCTATAACGCTTGTTTTAACTATTGTTTTTTCACGGTCTGCCGTTAAAACGGCAATATCGTTATTATCCATAAGCCCTCCTTAAAGAATATTTTTAACCTATTTTAAAAGTTATCATATTTATTTTAACATATTCTTTTTATTTAATCAAACAAAAAATCTCCGCTCTAATCAAAGAGCGGAGATTCAAAAAGATTTATTTTATTTCATCGGTGCGGTAGATAAACTTGACCTGACCGTCAAAATCATCGCTCATTCCCGAGAAATTGCGATAATTCTTCGAAACATCGGCAGTGGCTTTTATTCTTGTAACAAGTCCTTTTATGTCACTGCCTACAAGGTCGGTTATCTTGGATATTCCCTCGTCGTTAAACTTTTTAAGACCGTCCGATAACTGCATTGCGCCGTCTTTGAGCTTAGTTACGCCCGTAACAAGCGTGGGAAGTCCGTTTTTCATCTCAAGTATTCCGCCGTAAAGCACGCTCATACCGTCTTTAATACCCGCGGTACCCTCTTTCAATCTATATGTACCGTCCGATATGCTTTTTGCGCCGTCCGCCGCCGAGACAACACCGTTTGTATAGGTAATGAGTCCTAAATAGAAAGCGTTGTAACTGTCAAGCGATGATTTAAGAGATATAACCGACTTCGCGCCGTTTGAAGCGGCGGTAAGCTTTGACTGAACCGCATCCGACGCCATCTGCTCGGATATCGTTTGTTTTATCACATTTTCCACCTGCGCGGCGATTGTGGATTTTATTCCGGCACTCTGCATTTGAGCATTTATCGCAGTCTCGATCTGGCTTTGCAATGCCGGTGATATCTGTTGAGCCGAAACGGCGGCGTCATACTGTTCTTTGGTCATCTGACCGCCTGTCGCCTCACCTATAACTGCGGCGGCGACCTGCTCGCGAACCGCGGCGGTAACCTGCGCTTCAATAAGGCTTCTGTTTGCCTGAACTGCCGCTGTAACCTGCGAAAGGGCGGCGTTATAAACAGCGGTCTCGTCAAGCGAGGCGATAACACCGTTTAAAACGGTGGCATAGTTTTCTACCGTTAAATCGGGGACCGTTATACCTGCTGAATTAAGTTGGGATGTTGCGGTGGCGAGAAGGGTATCAAAGACCTGTTTTGCTCCGCCGTTCAGTTCGGCGTTATGACCTTTAAGTTCACTAAGTCCATCCGACAACTCGGATATATAGCCTTTAAGTTCGCCTGCTCCGTTATCGAGGGTTGCGGCAGCGTCCTTTAACTGTTTCGCCCCGCTTGCCATTTTATCAATTCCCGCAACAAGTTCTCCGGATTTGTTCAGAAGCGTATCAAGACCGCCGTAAAGTTGACTTGAACCGTCAAGGAGTTTGTTCATACCTTCGGTCAGTTGGTCAGCCGAGTTGGTAAGGTCGCTTATGCTATCAAGTTTCGAGGTGTCAATCTTGTTAAATACCTCATTTGTGGCTACCGTTACGGTCATACCGAATTTAAAGTTCTTTGCATCGGCAGTTATCTCAATAAAATCGGGCAGTTTGATTTTTTCTTCGTCAAGCGCTAAATTATCCTGAAGACCGGGAAGCGCAATTCCCAAAACGGCGGTACGCTTTCCGTCATTTATGAGTTTTCCGTTTGAAACCTCAACGTTTCTGAACGTTTCGTTATCAAGAAGCATTCCGGTAAGCATAACAAACGGCACATAAATCTTTTCCTGCTTACCGTCGATGCTAACCGTTTCAAACTGACGGTTATCATAGTCAAAGCGAACGGTTATCCTACCGCTTTTGCCGGCAATATTTTCAGCGGTTACCGGCTTTCCGTCAAGCTTATAGGAAACATTAAGTCCCACCGGCAATTCCTTTTCGATATTGCCTTTATAATAAATATCGTTGCCCTCGGCGTCCCATACCGTCATATTATCTGAGTCGAGGGTATATTTTTCGTTGCCCTTAACATTTTCAATGTTTTTAAGTTCAGATTTATCGGCTATCTTATCCGAAGAAAGGGTGTTTTTTATCCAGTCGCTTACTATTATCTTTTTAACAGAACCGTCGGCACCGGCAAGGACATAAACCGTCTCGTCTTTAAAAGGCTCCTCGGGTTGCTGTGCTACCGGTTTCTCTGCACCGGCATCGCTTTTGATTTCATTCTTTTCGTTGCCGAGCGCAAATGCCGCACCCGCCGTGCCTATTATAAGCATAAGACTTAACAAAACAGTTGTGATTTTAACGGGTAATTTAAACATACTATTCTACCTCGATTTCTTTTCTTTGGTCTATTTGTGTCATTCCGAGCGTTGTTTTACAGATAAGTTTATCAAACAGCATAAACATTGCCGGTAGTATGAATATAACAAGAAGCATACTGATAATCGCGCCTCTTGCCATCAGCATACACATAGAACTTATAATTTCTATGTCGGAATAAAGCGCTACGCCGAAGGTCGCGGCAAACAGTCCCACACCCGAAACGATTATGGACGCTATAGAAGTGTAAAGCGCCGTACAAACCGCCGTTTTCTTGTCGTTACCTGCAATTCGTTCGCTCTTATAACGCGTTGTCATAAGTATCGCGTAGTCAACCGTTGCTCCAAGCTGGATGGTGCTTATGCAGATCGGCGTTATAAACGCCATTTGTTGCCCCGTAAAATGCGGAATTCCGAGATTTATGAAAATACCGAATTCGATAACCGCAATCAGAATAAACGGAAGTGATATTGATTTTTCAACAACAAGTATTATAAGGAAAATTGCCAAAACCGAAATGGCTGTAACAACCTTAAAGTCATGGTCGGTAGTTTCTATCATATCCTTCATACAAGGCGCTTCGCCGATAATCTTTCCGTTTTTATCGTATTTTTTTACAATCGAGTTAAGTTTCGTTATCTGCGCGTTTACTTTATCGCTTGCCGGGCGATATCCCGAGTTTATAAGCAATAACTCGTAACGGTCGCTTTCCAAAACCGACCTTAAACCGTCCGGAATTATCTCTTGCGGCACACGGGTGCCTATAACGCTTTCAAGTCCCAACACATATTTTACTCCGTCAACCTTTTCAAGCTCCGATATCATATCGTTTACCTCTTTCGGCGAGGTCTTTGAATCTATCAGAATCATATGGGTTGAAGCAACATCAAACTCTTCACGGAGTTTTGAGTTGGATATAACATAGTTCATATCTTCGGGTAAACATTCGCCTATATCGTAATACACCTCGTTATTAGCCTTGTTGTAGCTGTAAAACGATGGAACTATGAGAATAGAGAACAAAATGAGGAAAACCGGGAATATTTTAACCGTTTTCTCGGCAAACCCTTTCATATTCGGAATAAGGGAGCGGTGTCTTGTTTTATGGAGGGGTTTATCAAGAACAAGAATCAACGACGGAAGCACCGTTACACATCCGAGCACACCTAAAAGCACGCCCTTTGCCATAACTATTCCCAAATCTCTTCCTAATGTGAAACTCATAAAGCAAAGCGCCAGGAAACCGGCAATTGTTGTGACAGAGCTCCCGATAACGCTTGTAAGGGTCTGCTTTATTGCGACTGCCATTGCCTCTTTATGGTCGGCATATTTATCCCTTTGCTCGTTATAACTGTGCCACAGGAAAATCGAATAGTCCATTGTAACGGCAAGTTGCAGCACCGCCGATAATGCCTTTGTTATGTATGATATTTCGCCGAAAAAATAATTGGAGCCTAAGTTAATTAAAATCATCGCACCTATGGAAATAAGGAAAACAAACGGCACAAGCCAACCGTCAAGGAGTATAAGCATTGACACTAAGGCAAGCACTACCGCAAGGGCAACATAAACGGGCTCTTCCTTTTCACAAAGGTCCTTTAAATCGACAACAAGCGCCGTCATTCCCGAAACATAGCACTGTTTTTTGCAAAGATTGCGGATTTCTCTTACCGCATCCATTGTTAAATCATCCGATGTCCCGGTATCAAAGAAAACCGCCATCATCGTGGCATTGCCCGAGTTGAAACCTTCGTAAACTTCGTCGGGAAGCATTTCCATAGGCACCGAAAGATCGGCTAACGAATCATACCATAAAACGGTATTGACATGCTCTACTTTCGATATCTCGGTTTTCAATTTTGCAACATCTTTTTCGGGCATATCCTCAAAGATTATATAGGAAAAAGCACCCTTATTAAAATCCTTCATAAGTTCTTTTTGACCTATTACCGTTTCCATATCACCAGGAAGGTAATTGAGCATATCGTAATTGACGCGCGTGGCAATCATTCCGATAACCGACGGTATCATCAGAACAACAGTAAGCACAAGGATTGCAACCCGAAATTTTACAACCGACTTGCCAAATCTCATAAAACATCCCCCTATAATTATTATCACAATAAAGATTATATTTACCGTTTGCATAAAGCATATAGGCATAATTATACGCGTGCCTAAAATTTTGGCACGCGTACGAAAATGACCAATATTCAATTATGTATTCGGTTACGCTTTTTTTAAACCTGACCTCTCAGCAGGTCAGCGACTTCCTTGGCAAAGTCCTTTTTCAGGAGAAAAATGCGCCTGATTTCCCGTGCAAAATCCTCACTCATCTCGCAGTTCAGCCATTCGGTAACGAGTCCGAAAAAAACGCTTTTATAGTAGGTTGAAACGGTTTTTTTGTCGCTTTCACTTATCGGAATGTCGTCAACAGCCGAATCAATATAATTAAAAACAAGATAACCGCTTAATTCGCGAAGATTATTATCGAACACCTCTCGGTTTACCGAACGAAAGATGTGCATAATAGCGCGTTTTTTGCTGGACGCAAACTCCACCAAGGCGTCAAAGCATTCAACGATAGAACTAACCGACGGATACTTTTCGATTATGTTTTTTACTTCCTCTTCGATGATTTCCTCAATAAGGGCGGGCAAATCCTGATAGTGGTAATAAAATGTGTTCCTGTTAATTTCGCATTTTTCACATATATCTTTAACGGTTATTTGAGAAAGCGGCCGTTCTTCTAACAGTTCTATAAAGGTTTCTTTTATTGCCTTCGCCGTGAAATTTGCCATTTTGACACCTCTTTTCGGGATGCTTTGTAACTCCGTTTGATTTTTGAAGGCAACGCAAATCACCTTCTGCCCTGCTTTGACCTCTCAATTCTGAAATCTACAGAGCTTTTTAAGTATTCAAGATATCCTTCGTCGCGGCACATTGCCTTGCCGGGTGTGTCGGATAGTTTTGCGACCGGTCTGCCGTTGACATATTGAAGTTTTATAACGATATTAAGAGCCGTTTGGTCGGTATCGTTAGAAACAAATGTCCCTATACCGAACGAAACCTTTGTTTTGTCCTTAAAATATTCATAAAGCGCCTGGGCGCGGTCAAAATCAAGGCTGTCGCTGAAAAGGAGAAGTTTGGTTTTAGGGTCTACTCCGTATTTTTTATAATGGGCAATCATCTTTTCGCCCCACTCGTAAGGGTCTCCGCTGTCATGACGAACGCCTGAATAGTTGTTTACCATAGAACGGTTAAAGTCGAGTAAGAATAAATCGGTCGTAACCGTATCGGTAAGGGCGGTACCGTTATCGCCCTCGTACTCGGTATACCAGTCCTTCATCGCATAATAGTTGGTGAAGGCGAGCGGTATGGAATCTATGCCCTGATACATCTGAACGAATTCGTGGGCATATGTTCCGATCGGGGTTAAGTTATACTTCATCGCAAGATAAACATTAGAGGTTCCCACACAGCTTTTTGTCTCGGTTGTAATGCGGCGGACAACAACATCCTGCCACTCTCGCGAAAGTCTTCTGCGACAACCGAATTCCGCGAAACTAAAAGTATAGGTTCCGTCATTAAGAGCCTTTATCTTTGCGTCCAGTTTTTTCTTTGCCGAACTTAAAAGCCGGTCATAATCAAATGCCAAACGGAAATAAACTTCATTTATGATTTCAAGAAGATAAATCTCAAACTGCATTGCCGAGAAAAGCGGTCCGTCGACAACAACCGACAACTCACCGTCGGCGTTTAAATCAATCGTAACATAATCGCGGATAGGATGCCACAGGCGTAAAAATTCGACATAGTCGCTTTTTATAAACCTTATTGCCCGAAGATAATCAAGTTCCTCATTTGTGAAACGCAAAGAGCAAAGGTGGTCCACCTGCTCTTTTATCTCCTCTGCCATTTCGGGTGTGAAAACAACATCGGTATTCCTGCATTTGAAATAATACTGACCGCAAAGGTCGGTATGCTTATGGAATATGACCTGGTCCATATTAAACTTGTATAGGTCGGTATCAAGCAAGGAAACGATAATTGGTTCGAGTTTCATAGATTAAAATCCTCCCGTTTATATGTTCGGCTCAAACGCCGGCATAGGTTTAAGCTTAAATTCGTTTAGTTTGTTAAGACGGTCTATCTTTTCCTTCTTTTCGGGCTGCGGCTCTATCCCTTCACGGATATAGCGGTCAAGCTCGGCATAGGTAAAGCCCAGATTCTCCTCATCGGTCTTTCCGCAAAGACCGTCAATCGGCACTTTATCAACAAGTATATCGGGAAGCCCTAAGAGTCGGCCTATCGCCTTCATCTCCTGAACGGTCAAATGAGAGCAGGGAGAAAAATCACCTGCGCCGTCGCCGTACCTTGTGGCATATCCCACATAATCCTCCGAAAGGTTGCAGGTGTTTGCCACCCTGCCGTTATGACTTTGCGACACGGCATAAAGGGCCGACATCCTTAACCTCGGCGCCAAATTTTCACGGCTCTGTTTTGAAAGTTCAAAGGGGATATTTTTCACAATACCGTCAAACGCGTCCTTTATATTAACGGTATAATTGCGAATTCCGAGATGATTTACAAGCAGTTTCGCCATATCGATATCCGCCTGTTCTCCGTTCGGCATAAGAACGCCTATTACCCGCTCTTTGCCGAGCGCCTCAACGCACAGCGCGGCAACGATTGAACTGTCCTTCCCGCCGGATATTCCGACAACCGCGTTACAGCCGTCCCCGTTTTCGGCAAAGAATTCCCTTATCCAGCAGACGCATTCATCCTTTATTCTTTGAGCATCAAAACTATACATATCTTTTCTCCGAAACAAATCTTTTAGTGTTTTCCATAATTATACAACATTTATTGTGAAAATTCAATGCGAAGCCGTGATAACCTTCACAAATTCTTAAATTGACAAAAACAAAATAAAAGATTGCAAAAAATCCTTGCCGAAAATGGCAAGGATTTTTACTGTATCAGTAATTATACAATCAAAGTTTTACTATGAAATATGCCTTTTTATCCGTCCAGAAAGAGGTTTCGTATTCAACTTCAATATCTGAAGCGCTAACCGGCACTTCATAGTAAACATATCCCGAAATCTTTCTTCCTGAGGAAAGTTTATCGAATGAAAGAGTGTCGTCGCCGTAAATTGACATATCGCATTTCTCACCATCAGCATAGCACTCAAAATCGGTCATACCAATATACTGATCGGATTTGGTTTCATTAGAAATGGTAAAATGCAGGCGGATAAACTGTTTACCATCGCCCGGTTGGATAAACTGATTTGAGGATGTCCATTTTTCAGCGCTGTCGTAGGTAATTTTAAAGTCGTTCGCATTAAGTGTTTCGCCAATGTTTATTTCGGTTCTTTCATCAGCAGAAGCCGCTTTTGTCGATTTAGAACCGTCCTTTTCTACCGTCGTAGAATCGCTATCGCCACTTCCCAGCGCAAAAACCGCAAATACCAAAAGTAACGCAACAGTAAGAATGAGTGATAATGATTTTTTCATGATTTTCTCCTTTTAGTTTTGTTATATATGCAAAGAGCCGTTATTGAAGCGACTCCGTATGCCAAACAGTCAAAAAAATCTGCTGTTCCCGAAAGAAATCCTTTATATTGCAAATATTCCCATATACATCCGTAGACTACACCGACCAAAGAATATATCGGAGCCCTTTTAAAAGAAGGAAGATAAATACAAAACAACGAAAAACAAAGGGCATAACACCATAAAAAATCCGGCAAATAAAATCTAATGATACTATCCCCCGGAAAAGAAATATTTGCCAGAACAGCGTTTCCGGGCACCCACGCCAAAAGAATGACCGACATTCTGAAAAGATAGTATATTGTTATTCCGAGAACAAGTGATATAACGGCATGAATTGCAAGTGTTTTTCGTAAATCCATAGTAGCATTATAGTCATAATTATGACTATTGTCAAGTGTTTTCCGACAATTTATTCTTAAAATGGTGATAATAGTAATATGATTAGTTATGAGCCGTTTTGGAACACCTTAAAGAAAAAAGGTATTTCCACCTATACTTTGATAAACAAGCATCATATTAGCAGTGCAACCATCGCCAGAATGAAAAGTGGCGGCGGTATCAGCACTATGAAAATCGATGATTTTTGCAGAATTCTCCAATGCAAAACCGAGGATATAATAGAGTATATTCCCGATTAACTGCAATAAAACTTAATGCCTCCCTGTCATATCGACAGAGAGGCATTTCCTTTTTTAGTAATATCTTCAATGATCTTATTCAGCCCTTAAATAAATCCTTTGAACCTCTTCGGCGCCTAAGGGTCTTATGCGGGAAAGTTTAAGGGTGTCGTTCATAGTGGCGTCAAGGGATAATGCCCGTATATCCTCATCGGTAGGATAAATATTCATATCCGAAAGGCTTGTGGGCATACCGATAAGGCGGAAGTATTCCATTGTCCTTATTATACCCTCTTTTGCGGTTTTTTCGGGTGTTAGTTCCTTTACTGCCCATACCTTTTCGGCAAAACGGCAAAAACGGGGCAGACAGTCGGCATATAATTCCTCCGCCCATGCTCCCCAAACAGCGGCAAGTGACGCGCCGTGGGTAACGCCATACTTTGCAGAAAGGGCATGCCCTAATTTATGCACCGAAAAGTCCTTTCCCCTTCCGCATTCGGTGAGGTTATTGTGAGAAAGGCTTGAAGCCCAGAAAATCTCAGACATAGCGTCATAGTCGTTCGGATTTTCAATTATCTTTTTGCCGTTTTTGATAACCGTTCTTAAAAGTCCCTCTGCAATTTCGTCGGTTAGTTCGGCTTTAATATCGGGTATAAAATACCGCTCCATGGTATGCATCATAATATCGGTAACACCTGCGGCGAGTTGGTACTTAGGAACGGTTGCGCCTAATTCGGGATTTACTATCGCAAATTTACAGCGGTTAAATTCGGTATTTATCCCCGCCTTTTTTCCGATTTCCTCATTGGTAAGCACCGCAGAATCGCTCATTTCACTTCCTGCCGCCGGCATTGTAAGAACGGCGCCTACCGGCAATGAACGGACAAGCGGCGCTTTTTTTGTCCAGATATCCCAAAGCGGTATATCGGGGTTTGCCGTGCCGTGGGCAATTGCCTTTGCCGTGTCAATAGCGCTTCCGCCTCCTATACCGATAATAATATCGGCACCGTATTCGACCGCTTTTTTTACCCCTTCCTCTGCATGGGCAAGCGTAGGATTGGGGTTTGCTCCCCCGAACAAACAGTATTCTACGCCTGCGCCGTTAAGCGACTTTGTAACCTGCGATATAAGCCCGCTTTTTACGGCGCTCGCCTTACCGTAAACGAGAAAAGCCCTTTTGCCGAATTTTGCGGCACATTCGCCTGTCTTTTCAACAGACTGTCTGCCGAAAATCACCTCGGTAGGAATAAAAAATCTGAAATCATTCATAATAATCACCTTTTTTAAGACGCAAAAACAATAAAAGCGGTAGTCTTTATAATTATCCGCGCGCTTACACTCATTTTTTATTTTTCTTGACGAAAATTATATCATAACCGCCCCGAAAAATCAATTTATGCGAAAACGAGCACCGTCCCATGACCCGAAAAGCCATAGGGCGGTGTTTATAAACATCTTTTTACTGCTCGACATTCGCCTCGGCGATTATTTTTTCGGCGATGTTTGAGGGAACATCCTCATACCTTGTAAAGTCGAGGTCAAACTCGGCGCTGCCGCCGGTTATCGAGCGCATGGCGGTCGAGAAATCCGCCATTTCAGCCATAGGCACTTCGCCGACAACCTCCTGCATCTTATTCGGCATCGGATTCATACCGATAATTCTGCCGCGACGCTTGTTGATATCACCTATAATGTCGCCCAGAACATCGTCGCTTACTACGACCTTTAATGTACCTATCGGCTCCATAAGAACGGGATTGGCGTTGGAAATACCTTCTTTGAAAGCAATTGAAGCCGCCATTTTAAACGCCATTTCCGATGAGTCTACCGGATGATATGAGCCGTCATAAAGAGTAGCCTTAATGCCCACCATCGGGTAACCGGCGAGAACACCCTTTGCGGTGCAGTCTTTAAGACCCTTTTCAACCGCCGGGAAGAAGTTTTTCGGAACGGCTCCGCCGAATACCTTTTCTTCGAATACAAGTTCCTCGCTGTCGCAAGGCTCAAACTCAATCCAAACATCGCCGAACTGACCGTGTCCGCCCGACTGCTTTTTATGCCTGCCTTGCGCCTTCACGGATTTCCTTATGGTTTCCCTGTATGCTATCTTGGGCTCTTTAAGCACAACCTCGGTGCCGAATTTGGATTTAAGCCTTGACACTATCAAATCAAGATGCTGTTCGCCTAAGGTGTATAAAACCTGCTCTTTTGTTTCCTTATCGGAATAAAGTTTAATGGTCGGGTCTTCCTCCATAAGCCTTGCAAGACCGCTGTTAACCTTTTCGTCGTCGCCCTTATTCTTCGGGAAAATCGCCGTTTTAAGAGTCGGCTTCGGGAAAACGGCGGGCATAACTTCTATTTTGCCGCTTTGCGACAGTGTATCGCCGGTGGAAACATCGCCGAGCTTTGAAACACAACCGATATCACCGCAGGTTATTTCGCCGGCGTCCTCCTGCTTTCCGCCTTTAAGCCACATAACCTTTGTTATTCTTTCTTCACCGCCGGTTCTCGGGTTTTTAAGTTTCATATCAGATTTAACGCTGCCCGAAACGACCTTGAAATAGGACAGTTTTCCGACAAACGGGTCGGCAACCGTCTTGAAAACATATATGGCGGTTTCGTCAGACACGGGCGAACTGCCTTCGGCAAGTTTTGTTTCGCACTCGTTTGCGCTCGGGAACAAATCAACAATTCCTTCGGCAAGAATCGAAATGCCGTCTCCATTTTGCTGGACGCCGCAGAATACGGGGCAGATATCGCCGGATAAAATGCCCGATTTCAGCCCTTTCTTTATCTCGTCAACGGTGAACTCCTCGCCACCGAAATACTTTTCCATAAGCGCATCGTCGGTTGAGGCAACCGCTTCGAGAAGCATATTTCTCATCTGGGTTATCTCTTCGGTTGAGGGCATTGCCGCTTCGGCCTTATCAAACTTATTAAATGAATAAGCCTTATTCTCAATCAGATTGACATAGCATTTGACGCTTTCTTCCTCAATATACGGCACAACAACAGGACAAATGACCGAGCCGTAGTTTGCAACCAAAGAGGAAATTACACGGTAAAAATGCGCGTGGGAAGAATCCAGCTTTCCTACGAAAAATCCTACCGCTTTGCCGAGTTCCCTCGCCTTATCGTACGCCTGCTTAGCGCCGATGGTAATTCCCGACTTACCGGAAACTGTTACGATTACCGAATCGGCGGCGCTTAGCGCCTCTTTAACGCCTCCCGCAAAATCAAAGAGTCCCGGAGCGTCTATAAGATTTAGCTTGTAATCATTGAGTTCAAGCGCAAAAACCGAGGTCTGAACCGAGCAACCTCTTTTTTTCTCCTCGGGGTCAAAATCCATTACCGCCGTGCCTTCGGATGTGTTACCGATACGGTCGGCGGCTTTGCCGAAACAGATAATCGAATCGGCAAGTGTTGTTTTTCCCGAGTTGCTGTGCCCTAAAAAGGCAACATTTTTTATTTTTTCACCTGAGTATTGTTTCATTTTTTCTTCTCTCCTTAGTTTAGGTGTTAAAATTTACCATTGAAAGTATTGTAACATATATTTTCGGCAAATACAACTAATTTTATTAAAAAAAAGTAAATTTTTTATGAATTTGCAACAAACAGCCGCGGTTGTTC
>DEWC01000066.1 GCA_002363095.1 Ruminococcaceae bacterium UBA3220
TTCTTTCTTTCCTTCATACGAGGGTCTCTTGTAAGGAATCCTGCCTTTTTAAGTGTCGGGCGGAGCTCTTCGTTAAACTGAAGAAGCGCACGGGAAATGCCGTGGCGAATAGCGCCTGCCTGACCTGTAACACCGCCGCCTGTAACCGTACAAACGACATCAAATTTGTCGGCAGTTTCGGTAAGTGTGAGAGGCTGACGCACGATAACCTTCAAGGTTTCAAGACCGAAATACTCATCTATATCTCTGCCGTTAACGGTAACATTGCCGGTACCGTTATAAACACGAACACGGGCAACAGAACTCTTTCTTCTGCCGGTGCCGTAAAAATATGGCTTTCCTTCAAACATTGTTTCTGTCTCCCTTCTTAATCGATAAGTTCAGGCTTCTGAGCAACCTGAGCATATTCAGTTCCGCTGTAAACATGAAGTCTTAAAAGTGCTTTTCTTCCGATGGTTGTATCGGGGACCATACCCTTAACGGCAAGCTCCATAGCAAGCTCGGGACGGGTCTTCATAAGAGTAGCATATTTAACTTCTTTAAGTCCGCCGATGTAACCGGTATGACGGCGGTAATACTTGTTTTCAAGTTTTTTACCGGTGAGTACTGCCTTGTCAGCGTTGATAACAACAACATGGTCGCCGCAGTCAACATGCGGAGTAAACTCGGGTTTACCCTTTCCGCGAAGCAAATCGGCAATCTTAACGGCAGTTCTGCCAAGAGGCTTTCCTGCGGCGTCGATTATATACCATTTACGCTGTACTTCAGCAGGTTTTGCCATAAATGTAGACATAATCAAAACCTCCAATAATAATCTTAGCCCGGCAAATTCGAAATCAAAATCACTTTGCCGGATTGTTCAGCCAGATTATGATAACACAGTCAAAAGATAATGTCAACAGATTTTTTCAAAAAAATTAAAATAAAATCGAGTATCTCTTGTTTCCTCATTTTTTCTCTTGTTTTCTCTTGTTTTCTCACTTTCTATTTTTAGAAAAATACGGCTTCCGGTCGTGATACGAAGCCGAAAAATATTGAATTAGCAAGGCAAATGTGGTATTCTATCTGTATAACATTTGCGATAAAGGTCAGGTCGATTATGAAATTGCTTTGTATCGGCGATGTTTGTTCCCCCGCCGGGGTTGACAAAGCGCTCGAATTTATACCTAAACTCAAAAAACAATACGGCATCGATTGTACCGTTGTAAACGGCGAAAATTCTTCAGATTTTAACGGAATAACCGAAAATGAGGTTTCGCTTTTAGTAAGCGCCGGCGCCGATGTGATAACCGGCGGCAATCATACGCTCCGTCACAGAAGCGTTCACCCCGTGCTTGACGAAAATCCGTTTGTTTTGAGACCGGATAATATACAATCCGATTACGGAAGCGGTTACTGCATTGTCGATAAGGGCAGTTACAAAATCGCGGTTATAAATCTTTTAGGGCAGGTTTATATCGATAATCCGAAAGCCGAAAATCCTTTCTTAGCCGCCGATAAACTTATCGAAAGAGCAAGGGAGGACGGGGCAACGGTTACGGTTGTGGATTTCCACGCCGAAGCAACAAGCGAAAAGCGCGCGTTAGGCTTTTACCTTGACGGGAAAGTGTCCGCCGTTTTCGGGACACACACCCACATCCAAACCTCGGATATTCAAATACTCCCCCGAAAAACCGGATATATAACCGACCTCGGTATGACCGGTCCCGCCGATTCGGTGCTCGGAATAGAAAAAGATATAATAATCGCGAGAATGCGAGACGGAAAAACCGATAAATTCAGATTTGCAGGCGGAAAATGCATAATCTCGGGATGTGTTTTTGAAATTGACCAAAAGACGGGTCATACGCTTTATGCAAAAAGCTTTTGTATTTAAACTTTTAAAAACGGTGATACCATGATAAAAAAATCAATTTCCTTAATACTTGTTTTTGCCGTTGTTCTCTGCATAGGAGGTTGCGGTAAAAGCAAAAAAAGCAATAGCAATATTGCTGACAGCGACAACACTGTAAAAAAGCATAGCCCTTCTTGTATAACTTTGCTCTTCAACAAAACAGACTCATTAAATCCCTATACCGCAAAAACCGAAAACAACCGACTTGTTGCAAAGCTTATATTCGAACCGCTTGTTAAAACCGATAATAATTTACAACCGGTCAACCGTTTGGCGGAAAGCGTCAAGCTCGAAGGCAGAAACTGCACCGTCACACTTAAAAACGCGGTTTTTTCCGACCAAAGCCCTGTAACGGCGAGCGATGTCGTTTACTCATATAATTTAGCAAAAGGTTACGGCGGGCTTTACACCGCGCATTTGTACGAAGTTACCTCTGTTTCGGCGGTTTCTGATAATACCGTTTCGTTCAACCTTTCTATGGCTGACCCGTATTTCGCAAATCTCCTTGATTT
Source organism: Ruminococcaceae bacterium UBA3220 (assembly GCA_002363095.1). Taxonomy (GTDB): domain Bacteria; phylum Bacillota; class Clostridia; order Oscillospirales; family Acutalibacteraceae; genus UBA737. Next base: position 2,407 of record DEWC01000066.1, read on the forward strand.
TCCGATTTTAAAATCGGGGAGCGATAAGATAACCGATTCGGACGGTACGGCGAAAACACCGATAGGTTGCGGACGGTATACGCCTGCCGACGAACCTTTTCTATTAAAGCAAAATGCGTCATTTTTCGGCACAAAAGGCGATATTAAGGAAATAAAACTCATTCACGCGCCCGACAGCGATTCGGTCTCGCATTATATTGAAATCGGCGCTACCGACTTCTATTATTCCGATTTTTCTGGCAACAATATAGTAAGAATGAGCGGCAGCAGAACCGACGTTAATCTCAACACGCTTATTTATCTCGGCGTCAACACCTTTTCTCCCGTCTTGAAGGAAAAGTATCTCAGATACGCCGTTTCTTCGGCGATTGACAGGAAAGCGCTCTGCAAAGACGCCTTTTTCGACTCGGCAACCCCGGCATCGGGATATTTCAGTCCCGCACTCGCCGAAGCGCGCGCGGTTCAGTCCCTGAAACCGACCTCGGATTTGCAAATAACTGTTGATAATTTAAGCAAGATGGGTTATAATGATAGAAATCAAGATGGGTATTTTGTTGACCGAAACGGCAACCATATCGTTTTAAGATTATTAGTTAACAAAGAGAGCCAATCAAAGCTTATTGCGGCAAAACTTATAGCCGAACAGCTTAAATCAGCCGGCATTGAGGTCAAGATTACAGAATGTGGTTATGCGGAATTTGTACGCCTTATATCCGCGAATGCTTTTGACCTTTATTTGGGCGAGATTTCGGTTTTGCCTAATTTTGATTTAACTCAACTTGTTATTAAGGGCGGCTCGGTCGCATACGGTCTTAACAACGAAAAGCCGGACGAGACAAAGCCTGACGGTGAACAAACGGAAAAAACGCAGGACGGCAATGAAAACAACGGTGATGATACTGCCTCGACGGACGATCGCGGCGATTCTCCCGTTAAACTGATTTACGATGAATTCCGCTCCGGCACCGCTTCGATTTCGGATGTCGCCGGCACTTTGATTACCGAAATGCCCCAAATTCCTCTTCTTTTCAAACACGGAATTCTATTTTCAAACGAAAGCATACAAAACATAGCCGTTTCGGAATGTGATATTTTCTTTTCAGCAGAAAATTATAAAATTAAATGATAAGGCATAAAACTTTATTAAACCGCCTTTTTCGGCAGATTGGAGATAATTATGATTTCTTATGAAAATGTGCTTGGAACCGTAACGGTTTCCGAAAACTATTTATCAAAACTCATCGGCAGCGAGGTAACATCCTGCTACGGTGTTGTAGGAATGGTCCCCGGCACCGGTCGTCAAAGGTTTAACCGCCTTATAAGAGTCGAATCTATCGATACCGGAATTTCGGTTACCGGAAACGCAAACAGCATCAGCGTTAAAATCCATATTGAAGTTTTATATGGAACCAATATCAAAACTTTGGCAAAAAGCATTACCGAAAAGGTAAAGTATGTTGTTAAAGATATTACAGATATCGATGTCGACCGTGTTGTTGTCAGGGTTGACGGAATTAAGGAATAATTATTGCTTTAAGTATTTAAGGAGTGTTTTTTATCTTGCTAAACGGAAACATTTTACGAGATGCGATTATATCCGCTTCCAATAACCTTTCAAACAACCGAAAAAGGGTCGATGAACTCAATGTTTTCCCGGTTCCGGACGGCGATACCGGAACAAATATGTCGATGACCCTCGCCAACTCGGTAAGGGAAATTTCAAAACTTGAAGGTAAAACCGCAGGTCAAATCGCCGCCGTTAACGCTTCATGCCTTTTAAGAGGTGCAAGAGGAAACTCGGGTGTTATAACATCGCTTTTGTTCAGAGGGTTTTCAAAGGGAATAGGCGAAGATGAATATCTGACCGCCGAGAATATTTCAAACGCCTTTAAAGAAGGCGTTGACTCCGCCTACAAGGCGGTTATGAAGCCCACCGAAGGCACAATTCTGACGGTTGCGAGGGTGGCAAGTGAAAAGGCAAGCGAAAGTTTTGAGGCGGGAAATGACGCCTTGACGGTTTTCGCCGACGCCATAGAGGGCGCAAAGGACGCCCTTGCAAGCACACCCGAACTTCTTCCCCAGCTTAAAAAAGCCGGCGTTGTCGACGCGGGCGGACAGGGGTATGTTTTAATTCTCGAAGGTATGATGTCGGTATTCGAAAAAGGCATAATTATCCCCGCATCCACCTCCGAAGAGGTTGTTGAGGCGCCCGAAAATGAAGCCGATGAATCATACAATGCGGCGGGCGAGTTTGATGCCGATATAACCTTTACTTATTGCACCGAATTTATTGTGAACCGTGATTCGGCTTG
>DEWC01000036.1 GCA_002363095.1 Ruminococcaceae bacterium UBA3220
TTCCTCCGATTAATCTGTAAGTCGACGAACCCGAAAACGAGCAATTATAGGTATTGCTTGTTTTCGGGTTCACATTTCAGTCTATTTTTTTACTTGATTGTAAGAGCAGCCCATTCGGCAGGTTGCACAGTTGCCGGTGCAACCGCCCGAGCCTTTCTTTTTGTCTCTTACGAGCGAAAAGACGGCAAGACCTATCAAAGCGAGCACAACACAAACGGATATGATTGTTACTATATTATTTGATATCCATGCAAACATAAATTTCGCTCCTTTTCTTTTATTGCTTTACCTTTATCTTTTTGGTAAGTTTTGTCGCTTCATTGTATTTTTTGAAGAAGAGCATATAGACCATAAACAAGAGAAGTATCAAGGCGGCGATAAGTCCTATGATGTTTACGGCAAGCCCCGCGCCCGATGACATATTTCCGGTGAAAAGATTTCCGAACTGATTTATCATAAGTGCTATTACATACGCGAAACCGCATTGATAACCTACCGCGAACCATGTCCAGCGTGCATTGTTCATCTCACGCTTTATCGCGCCGATGGCGGCAAAACAGGGCGCGCAGAGAAGGTTAAATACGAGGAATGAGAAGCCTGCGATATGAGGCACATCGAAGGAAGCCTTTATTCCTGCCCAGTCGCCGTAGAGAATACCCATTGTGCCTACGATGTTTTCCTTTGCGACAAGTCCCGTAACCGATGCAACGGCGGCTTTCCAGTTGCCCCATCCGAGAGGGGCGAAAATCCAGGCAAAGGCTTTGCCTATATACGCAAGTATTGAATACTTCATCTCATCCTCAGTGAGCATCTTAAACGAGCCGTCTACCCATCCGAAGAATGAGGTAAACCATACAACAATTGTTGAAAGAAGAATTATTGTTCCGGCTTTCTTAATAAACGACCAGCCACGCTCCCAAGTTGAACGCAAAACATTTTTAACGGTAGGCAGGTGGTATGCCGGAAGTTCCATTACAAACGGGGCGGGGTCGCCGGCAAAACGCTTTGTCTTTTTAAGCATAACGCCCGATACGATAATTGCCGCCATACCGATAAAGTAGGCTGAAACCGCTACCCATGCAGAACCGCCGAAGAGGGCGCCCGCGACCATGGCGATAAAGGGAAGTTTTGCTCCGCAGGGGATAAATGTGGTAGTCATAATGGTCATTCGTCGGTCGCGCTCGTTTTCTATTGTTCTTGAAGCCATAATACCCGGAATTCCGCAACCGGTTCCTACCAGCATCGGGATAAACGATTTACCCGAAAGACCGAAACGCCTGAAAATACGGTCGAGGACAAAGGCAATTCTTGCCATATATCCGCATGCTTCAAGAAATGCAAGCATCAGGAATAATACCAGCATTTGCGGGACAAATCCGAGCACCGCGCCCACGCCGGCTACGATACCGTCCTGAATAAGACCGTAAAGCCATTCGGGAACTCTCGGATTCTCGTTGCCGTCAAGAAGGGCTTTATCAACGAGTTTCGGAACACCCGGCACCCACACACCGTAGTCGGCAGGGTCGGGCTCTTCACCGTACTTTTCGGTGATTTTTAAAGCGTCTTTATAATCTTTCAGTGTCGCTTCTTCGGTAGTTACCTCCAAAGTCTCCTCGTCCTCAACATCGTAGGTAAACTTTCCGTCTTTCGGCTCACCGTTTTCTTCTATGTAGGCGTCATAACCGTCCACAATGGCGGCGGCGTCTGAGTATTCTTCCGCAACCTCTTCGTATTTTGACGAACCGATGCCGAAGAGATGATAACCGTCTCCGAACAGACCGTCGTTTGCCCAGTCGGTTGCCGCCGTTCCGACCGTTACCATGGCAATATAGTATACAAGGAACATTACAAGAGCGAAAATCGGCAGTCCGAGCCATCTGTTAGTAACTACCTTATCTATTTTATCGCTCTTTGTCAGTTTTCTGATTTTCTTCTTTTTGTAACAAGACTTGATAACTTCCGCTATATAAATATATCTTTCGTTTGTAATAATGCTTTCGGAATCGTCGTCAAGTTCCGTTTCGGCAGACTTTATATCCTCCTCGATATGCGAAAGAATTTCTTTGTCAATCTTGAGTGATTCGAGAACATTTGAGTCGCGCTCAAAGAGTTTTACGGCATACCAGCGCTGGTTTTCCTCGGGCATATTGTGCAAAACCGCTTCCTCAATATGCGCGAGAACATGCTCAACAGGACCCGAAAAACTGTGCTGGGGTATCGTTTTGCCGCTCTTTGCCGCGTTTATCGCCGCATTTGCGGCTTCGGCTATGCCGGTGCCCTTTAAAGCAGAGATTTCAACTACCGGGCATCCGAGTTTCCGTGAGAGTTCGGCGGTGTTTATGCTGTCGCCCTCTTTTTTGACGATATCTATCATATTTATCGCAACAACTACCGGAATACCGAGTTCGGTTAACTGGGTTGTGAGGTAGAGGTTTCTTTCGAGATTTGTGCCGTCTACGATATTCAGTATCGCGTCGGGGCGCTCACCGATAAGATAATTCCTCGCAACTACCTCTTCAAGAGTATAGGGTGAAAGCGAATATATACCGGGAAGGTCGGTTATTGTTACGCCGTCATGCTTTTTAAGTTTTCCTTCCTTTTTTTCGACCGTTACTCCGGGCCAGTTTCCGACAAACTGATTAGAGCCGGTCAATGCGTTGAACAGTGTTGTTTTACCGCTGTTCGGGTTACCCGCAAGGGCAATTCTTATGTCCATAATTATTTCTCCTTTCAAGTTAGCCTAAGACAACTTCGAACATAAAAAAATAGATCAATCAACCTCTATCATTTGGGCGTCGGCTTTGCGAAGAGAAAGCTCATAACCTCTGACAGTTATCTCTATCGGGTCGCCGAGAGGGGCTACTTTCCTGATATAAACCGCGGTACCCTTTGTTATGCCCATATCCATAATACGCCTTTTAACGGCACCTTCTCCGCAAACACGGGCAACAGTAACCGTCTCGCCGATTTTTGCGTCTTTTAGTGTTTTCATAACCTGTTTCTCCTTTATATAATTATCTTTTTTGCCATCTCTTCACTAATGGCAACGCGGGCGTCCTTGACGCAAACGATAACATTTCCGCCAAGTGAAGTCAATACCTTAACACGGCACCCGGGAGTAAACCCCAAATCTTCAAGATGCTTTTTGACCTGCGGATTTCCTCCTACCTTTTTAATAATGTTTTCTTCGCCCGGTACGGCAAGGGTGAGCGGCATGGCATTTCCTCCTTTTCGGTTACCTATGGGCAACCTACGACTATATTATAGTTAGCGCCGGGTAACTTGTCAAGAATAAATTTTAATTTTTTTGAATTTTTTCTAAAAAAGCAGGCGCGTTTTAAACATCTTGACTTAGCCCAGGTATATATGTTATACTTACACTGTCAGGAGGCGAGATTTATGGAACTTAAAGAATCCGGTGAAATGTATCTTGAAACCATTCTTATTCTTTCAAAGCAAAAAAATATTGTGCGTTCAATCGATGTTGCGGAATATATGAATTATTCAAAGCCTTCGGTTAGCCGCGCAATGGCAAAGCTCCGGGCGGAAAAGTACATTTTAACCGACGGCGACGGCTATATCGCGTTAACCGAAACAGGCAGGAATATCGCTGAAAAGATATACGAGCGCCATAACATACTCGCCAATCTTTTGATGCGCCTCGGCGTTGATGAGGCGACAGCTACCGCCGACGCCTGCAAAATCGAGCACGACATCAGCGAAAAAACTTTTGAGGCGATAAAAGAGCATCAAAGAAAATACGGCAAAGATTAAAATTGCCGAAACAAAAAGGAAGGAAAAAACAATGATCTACAAGTGTAAGGTATGCGGAGAAGTTTTTACCGTTGAAGACGGTAAAGAGGCAATATGTCCCCGTTGCAAACAAAAAGGGGATAAACTTGAAGTTATGGAGGGTACAAAAATGAACAAGTACAAAGGAACAAAAACCGAAAAAAATCTTGAGGCGGCTTTTGCCGGCGAATCACAGGCGAGAAATAAATATACATACTTTGCCTCGAAGGCGAAAAAAGAAGGATTTGAACAGATTGCGGCGATGTTTTTAAAGACGGCAGACAACGAAAAAGAACATGCTAAAATGTGGTTTAAGGAACTTGAGGGCATAGGCTCCACCGCCGAAAATTTAGCCGCTGCGGCTGACGGCGAAAACTACGAATGGACCGATATGTATGAAGAGTTTGCCAAAACCGCCGAAGAGGAAGGGTTCCCCGAACTTGCCGAAAAATTCCGCGGTGTCGCCGCCATCGAAAAGCACCACGAGGAAAGATACCGCGCGCTTCTTAAAAATGTCGAGGCAAAAGAGGTTTTCGCAAAAAGTGAGGTCAAGGTTTGGGAATGCCGTAACTGCGGTCATATTGTAGTCGGAACAAACGCTCCCGATATTTGCCCCGTTTGCGCTCATCCCCAGGCTTATTTTGAGGTTAACGCCGAAAATTATTGATAAAAGGGGTAAGTCTTTATGGAAATGAAGTTTTTCAGATGTTCCCATTGCGGAAAAATCATAGCAATCGTTAAGGAAACCGGCGTTCCGGTGGTTTGCTGCGGTGAAAAAATGGCGGAAATAATACCGGGAACTACCGATGCCGCCGCCGAAAAGCACATTCCCGTTTATGAAGTTGCGGACGGAACGGTTACCGTAACAGTCGGCTCTGTCGCTCACCCGATGACCGAAGAGCATTATATTGAATGGGTTTCCCTTAAAACAAATCTCGGAAATCAGCGCAAGGCGTTAAAGCCGGGCGACGAACCCGCGGTTTGTTTCAAAATTTGCGACGGCGAGCAGGTCGAAGCGGTTTACGCTTATTGCAATCTTCATTCACTCTGGAAGGCGTAATCCGGTCTTTTTGCGGCATAATAAAAAAGAAAAGTGGGGCGTAGGCTTTGCGGTATGTTTTAACCTTTTTGGAGGGATTTATTTCCTTCGTTTCTCCGTGTATGTTGCCTATGCTCCCTGTTTATTTGTCTTATTTCGCAGGCGATAAGAGCGAGATAAAAGCAAAAAACACGCTTTTAAAGGCGGTGGCGTTCGTCATCGGATTTACCGTTGTATTTTGTCTTTTGGGGCTATTTGCGGGAAGCATCGGAGCGATGCTGAAAGAGTATAAAACCGTCTTGAATATCGTTTGCGGAATTATGGTTGCGGTTTTCGGGCTTTCGTATCTCGAAATAATTCCGCTTCCGTTTTTGAAGGGTGTTTCAAAAGCCGGCAATATAACAGGTGTTTTAAGCGCTTTTATTTTCGGCGTCATTTATTCCGTCAGCCTTACTCCGTGCGTCGGCGCGTTTTTGGGCTCGGCTTTAATGCTGGCGGCAACCTCCGAGAGCGCCGTCCGGGGACTTTTGCTTTTGCTTGTCTATTCGTTGGGACTCGGCATACCGTTTGTTATGTCGGCTCTTTTAATTGACGGTTTTAAGGGCGCTTTTTCGTTTATTAAAAGCCATTATCGCGTGATAAATATTATCTGCGGTTTATTGCTTACAGTGATGGGCGTTCTTATGGCGTTAGGGGTTCTAAGCGGATTTTAGGCGTTATTTTAGGGAGAAAAAACGATGAAAACAAAAACCGCGGTTCTTATGATTTTGTCTGTCATTTTTATTGTGATTTTGATAGGCGCCGCTTTGATTTTTCCGAAGCTTTCACAGGCATATGAAGAAGATAAGAATAAATCATCTTTCGTGCAGAGTAATGAAATGCCGGCATCCGATTTCACCGTTTACGATGAAAACGGTAAAGAAGTAAGTCTTTCGGACAGTTACGGTAAGCCGATTGTTGTTAACTTTTGGGCAACATGGTGCGGATACTGCGTAAAGGAACTTCCGGATTTCGATGCGCTCTACAAAGAATACGGCGATGAGATTGTGTTTATGATGGTTGATTTACCCGACGGTCAGAGAGAAACCGAGTCTTCGGCGCGCAGTTTCATAAAAGAAAAAGGATATTCTTTCCCAATCTATTTTGACCTGAACGGCAGCGCATCAAAAGCCTATGTTGAGAACGGTATTCCGGTAACGGTTTTTATAGATAAAAACGGAAATTTGTCGGAAAAGCATATCGGTATGATGAACGCGAATACATTACGGAAATACCTTGAAAAGATGGTTGGTGAATAGTATGAAAATAAGACTCAACGAAAACCGGGAAGTTGTCAACACCGTTAAAGAAGGTCTTAAAAGAACCGGCGGTTACTGCCCTTGCCGAAGGGAAAGAAAAGAAGAATACAGGTGTATGTGCGAAGAATTCAAGGCGCAAATCGCAGACCCGAATTTTGAGGGATATTGCCACTGTATGCTTTATTACAAATCACTTGAAGATTAAAGGAGAAAAAGATGGCTGAAATTGTTTTAACAAAGGAAAACTTTGAAACCGAGGTAAAGAATTCCGACATACCCGTCCTTGTCGATTTTTGGGCGACTTGGTGCGGACCTTGCAAAATGATAGCCCCGATAATCGGGGAGATTGCCGACGAATTTGACGGAAAAATCAAGGTCTGCAAGGTAGATGTCGATGAACAACCCGAGCTTGCCTCCGCTTTTAAGATTGCGAGCATTCCAACCCTTGTTGTAATTAAGAACGGCGAGGTCAAGGATATGGCGGTAGGCTACCGTCAAAAGGACGATATCATAAAAATGCTGGAGATTTGATTTTGCAAAAAAGAGCGCATTGTCCCGGACGAAAAGACGATGCGCTTTTTTAATGCCGTTTTTGCGCGGAAATATGTATTGACAAAACAGTAAAAAAGATATATTATATATGTGAATATATTAGACTTTTTTCAGACAAAGGATTTTTGTTTTTTTTAACACTTAACTTCAGTTTTAAGGGGCGTCAGATTTATGGGGAAAATGCCGGTGGATAAAAAGAGGGAAGACACCTATACGGTGGACTTTGTTCGCATATTCAAGTGTCTGTTGAGTAAAGCATGGATGATAGCAATAACCTCGGTTCTTGTTGCCGCCATTTCTTTTTCGTATGCTTTTTTTATGGTTAAGCCAAAGTATTCTTCTTCTACAAAACTTTATGTTAACAACTCCCTTTCCATCGATAAGATAAGTATTTCGAGTGCGGACATTACGGCTTCTCAAAGTCTTATAAAAACTTATATCGCCATTCTTCAAAGCCGCAGCATTCTTGAACAAATCGCCGAAACCGCGGATGTTGACTACACTCCTGAAGAACTTACAAGTATGATTACGGCGAACGCGGTCAACGATACCGAAATAATGAGGGTAACCGTAACAAGCGAAGACCCCGAAGAGGCTTATAATATAGCCGATGCGATTTCGGTAGTTCTCCCCGATAAGATTGCCGGAATAATTGAAGGCTCTTCAATGGTTGTAGTCGATAAACCGATAGTGAACCGTCAAAAGGTTTCTCCGAGTTTTATAAAGTATACCGTTATCGGTTTTATTTTAGGGCTTGTTTTATCCGCGTTGGTAATTATCATCACCGATTCGCTTGACGATACGATTCATGACGATGATTATATTTCGAATCTGTATGGTTACCCGCTTCTCGGAAAGGTGCAAAATCTCAATTCTTCCGATTCAAAGTCATACAAGTATAACTATTATTACGGACGCTCAGCCTCAAAAAACGGGCCTGCTAACGGTTAGGACGGTGATAAAATGGGATTTTTTGCAAATATTAAGAAAAAACGAAATATCAAAAAAGGCAACGAATCAAAGCAAAATGCCGGTCCTAAGGCTTTAAAATTCGCCGCCAAAGAGCAATACAAACAGATAAGAGAAAATCTGAGTTTCCTTCTGCCGCAGGACGGAAATTCCGTAGTTATCGGAGTTACGAGTTCGGTCAGAAGCGAAGGAAAATCAACCACCGCTATAAACTTAGCCTCGGTTTTGGCTGAAAAGGATTGCAGGGTTTTAGTAATCGACGCCGACCTGCGAATTCCGACCGTTGCAAAAAAACTCGGCATAGAAAGAACTCCGGGGTTGTCGAATTTCCTGATAGGTCAGCTTGAAAAGGCCCCCATTTACGGGCTTAAAACCAACGAAAAGTTGTTTGTTATCCCGTCGGGCGATATACCGCCTAATCCTTCCGAGCTTTTGGGGTCTGACAGAATGGCGGCCTTTGTCGAAAAACTGAAAGAGTCTTTTGATTATATTTTAATCGATACTCCGCCGGTAAATCTTGTTTCCGATGCATTGGCTTTGTCTCCTGTTTTAAACGGGCTGATTGTTGTAACGCGTGAGAGTTTTACCGAAAAACGCGAGATAAAACGGTGTTTCAGGCAATTACAGCTTGCCGATGTCAAGGTTCTCGGTACCGTTCTTAACGATGCAAGCGGCGGAAGAGCCAAGAAATACCGAGGCAGCGGTTATAATTATTACAGAAAGGCGGATTATATATCCCCCGAAACCAAACAAAAGAAAAAAGATTGAAGTATCAACACTTCTTTTTTCAATAAAAAATATTTTTTAAAAGGGAGCTTAAAAAAATGAAAAAACTGATTACATTACTGGTAGCCTTTATTATGGTGTTCACTTTATGCGTTCCTGCCTTTGCGGCGGAGGGCTCCTTTGTTCAGAGCCCGGGCAAGACAAATCCCGAAGTAACCAATGTTCAAACCGACATTCCGAACTATGACGGAAGAATTATCATTGTTCCTTATGATCGGAAAACGACCCTTCCGGCTGATGAGTCTAACCTTATGGACCGGGCATATGACGATATCGCCGGTAAGACGCACAACGGTAACAATCTCGGCGAAGTAATTGACCAAATCGCCAAGGATAATAACACTACGAGCGATAAATTAGGTGTTTCCGATTTGTTCAATGTTCGCGAAACCAATGTAAACTATAATTCCAACGGTACCTATACCATTACCGTTGCCGTAAGCAATGTCGGTAACTTCCAATCACTTATTTACAGGGATAAGGACGGCGTATGGCATACCGTTCCCGGCGCCAAGCTTTCGGCAGACGGAAAGTACTTGACCTTTACAACTACGGTACTTTCGGTTCCGTATGCGTTTGTTGTTGAAAAAACCGGCGCTTCCCCGAAAACCGGTGATACGGGAGCAATATATATTTGTTTTGCTCTTGTTTCTTCGGCAGCGATGATGGTATTCCTTGGATTTAAACTTAAATCATACCGCAAGGCATAACCGCTTTTATGTTCGATAAAAAGGCAAAACTTATTGCCGTTGTTTCTACGGTTGTTTTGGCAATTGCTGTTATTGCCTCATGCCTTTTATTCGGCGGCAATAATAAGTCGGAAAACCGTAATGTTAAGGAAACAGCGGTAGAGGACGGCTCGATTTCCTTCGGCGGCAAGACCTATGTTCTTAATGAAGATATAACCTCTTTTTTGGTTATCGGTCTTGATACAATGGAGGTTTCAAACGAATATGACGACCATCAGCAGGCTGACTTTTTGATGCTTTTCATCTTTGATAATTCAAGCAAAAAGTATACGGCGCTGCATATCAACCGCGATACAATGGCTGAGGTCAATACCCTCGCTATGGACGGCTCTAAGGTAAAATCCGAAAAGAAGCAAATCGCCCTTGCTCACACCGAGGGGGACGGCGGAAAGATGAGTTGTCAGAATACGGCTGATGCCGTTTCATCCCTTCTTATGGGCGTTAAGATTGATTATTACGCGTCCTTTACAATGGACGCAGTTGCCGTTGTGAACGACAGTGTAGGCGGCGTGCCGGTTGAAATTGAGGATGATATGACGACGGTTGACCCGGCTTTCAAAAAAGGTGAAACCGTAATCCTTAACGGCTCGCAGGCACTTAAATTTGTCCGTGCAAGAGGCGAACTTAAAGATTCAAGCAACGCCAAAAGAATGGTAAGACAACGGGAATACCTTACGAATCTGTTTCGTGCGATAAAGCAAAGAACCGAAACGGAAGACGGCTATTTTAACGGACTATTTCCGAAGGTTTCCAAAAGCGTGGTTACGAATTGCTCCTTAACAAAGCTTGCTTCAATGTGGGAAAACTTTTCCGGCTTTACAAACTCCGGATTTCCGGAAATAGCGGGCGAACTCAAAACCGGTGAAAAGTTTATGGAGTTTTACCCCGATAAAGAACAACTTGAAAAAACCGTAATTGATTTGTTCTATAAAGAAAAATAACCCGGGCATTGATACTTGCCGGGTAGGTTGAAAGTGCGATACATAGTGAAAAAAGGCAGCAGAGGAATCTATAATAGATTTTTTAAGAGATTGCTCGATATTTTAATTGCTCTGATTCTTTTTATTCCGGCTCTCGTGATAGTAACTGTTTGCTATCTGGCAATTAAAATCGAATCAAAAGGCCCGGCGTTTTTCGTTCAGAAGCGTCCCGGCTACAAAGGCAAGATATTTAAGATTTATAAGTTGCGGACTATGAGGATTGACACCGAAAAGGACGGTCGAAAACTCTCCGATATGGAGAGAATGACCAAAACCGGTGTTGTCATAAGAAAGCTGAGTCTCGATGAATTGCCGCAAATACTAAATATTTTAAGGGGCGAAATGTCCTTTATAGGAAATCGGCCGCTTCTTGAGAAATATCTTGAATACTACACGCCCGAGCAGATGCGCCGCCATGATGTCCGTCCGGGAATTTCGGGATGGGCGCAGGTTAACGGACGAAATGAACTTACTTGGGAACAGAAATTTGAACGCGATATATGGTATGTTGACAATGTTAGTTTCGCATTGGATGTAAAAATATTCTTTATGACTATAAAAAATGTCTTTAAGCACAGCGGTATAAATGCCGGAATTAACGAAACTATGCAGGAATTTACGGGAAGCGGAGAGATGGTGTCTTTGGATAAATGAGAGATAAACTGATGATAATCGGCGCCGGCGGACAGGGTGCCGTTTGCGCTGATGTTGCGAAACTGTGCGGATACAAAACCATCGAGTTTTTGGATGATATAAGGCTCGAAAAAGAAAACGTTAAGGGACCTACTTCGCTTTTACCTTCTGTGGTCGGCGATTATGATATATTTGTCGCGATAGGCGATAATAGGATAAGACGGTCTTTTATCGAAAAAGCAATTTCCGCAAACGGCGATTTGGCGACACTCATTCACCCTTCAAGCATCATTTCCGAAAATGTTAAAATCGGTGCCGGTACGGTTGTTACCGCGGGCGCCGTTATAAATCCCGGAGCGGTTGTCGGTATCGGCGTGATAGTAAATACATTAAGCTCGGTCGACCATAACTGCGAACTCGGCGATTATTCTCATATCGGCGTAGGCTCACACCTTGCCGGTACGGTAAAAACCGGCGAGGAAACCTTTGTCGGTGCGGGAGCTGTAATTATAAATAATATATCCATTGCTCCGCAAACGGTCATTGGCGCCGGTGCGGTGGTTATTAAAGACTTAACGGAAACAGGTACCTATGTCGGCGTACCGGTCAGGAAGATAAAGTGAGTAAAAAGATTTGCTATGTCGTTACCATACCGCTGACAATAAAGGCGTTTTTTATTCCGCAAATCAGGTATCTTTCCAATAATGGTTTTGATGTTACGGTGGTTTGTTCCCGTTTTGGTTCGGATGATGCCGAAGTTGTCGAGAATCAACTTAACGGTTTCGCAAAAATCCATTATATTGATATGCCAAGGGGTCTGTCTTTTTTCGGTTCGATAAAAGCAATACATAAACTTAAAAGGTTTTTCAAAAAAGAAAAATTTGATTTGATACAGTATTCCACGCCTAATGCTTCTCTATACGCGTCGACGGCGGCGCTTTTTACAGGGTGTAAAATTCGCAACTATCATTTAATGGGATTCAGGTTTTTGGGTGAAAAAGGTATCTATGGGTTTATTCTTAAACTGATGGAAAAAATCACTTGTCTTTTTTCCACAAACATAGAATGTGTAAGCAGGTCAAATTTAGAATTAGGTTTGAACTTGAAAATATTTAATGAAAAGAAAGCAACCGTTGTCTGGAACGGAAGCAGCGGCGGAGTTGACTGTAAGCGTTTTGATATAAAAAAGCGAGAAGCGTGGCGAGCCGGACTTAGAAAAGATTTAGGTTATTCGGAGAGCGACTTTATTTACGGTTATGTAGGACGGATTACGCGCGATAAAGGTATCAATGAACTTATTGAGGCGTTTTTATCCTTAAACAACGGCGCGAAACTTTTTATAATCGGCAATTATGAAAACGACGGTTCTGTGGATTCGGTCTTGTGGGATAAGGCGCTGCATTCTGAAAACATACGGATTCACGGTCCTACCGATGAAATAGAGAAATATTATGCTCTTATAGATGTTTTGGTATTTCCGAGTCATCGAGAGGGTTTCGGCAATGTGATTATCGAGGCTGCCGCAGTCGGTACGCCTGCTGTTGTTGCCGATATTCCGGGTCCGCGGGATTGCGTTGTTGCCGGGAAAACCGGGTGGTTTTTTTCTTTGTCCGAGAAAAGCGGTCTTGCGAATTCAATGAAAAAGGTTAAAAATATTGACTGCCTTGAATTCGGTAAGAATGCAGAGGATTTTGTAAAAAACAATTTCGACAGTGAAGTGCTTTGCAAAAAAATATGCGATAGAAAAAACAAATTGTTATCGCAATAAATTGAGTGTTTATAGAATATCGGCTGGTGATAGAAATGCAACCGAAAAAAAGGTGCTATGAGCATATAGCCGGAATTGTCGGAATAAAAACCGATATTCCCGGTTTTCGATGGGGATTCGGCAGGTGTGAAAGTCCGGTAAGTGAAAAGGTGTTTGAAAATTGCAAAATCAAGGTATATCTTGAAGCCAAAAAGGACTCGGAAGTTTTTAACGATATACGCACCGATTGTTTCACCGAAATATTTCGCGATTTCAGGGTAAATCCCGATTCGGAGAGTTTGTTTTTTGAAAAAAAGGTTGCAAATTTAGTTAATCTTAAATTTGCTGTGTCGATAAACGGCAACAGCGTGAATGCAGTTGTAGGGAAATCGTATTTGAAATATGTAAAGGCAAAAATGATGTATATTCACTCTATTGCCTATATCCTTTTCGATGTGGTTTCGATGTTGCTTCTTAAAAACGGTATGACAACTCTGTACTGTTCTGCGGCGCGGTTGCAAAACGGTAAAAATGTTGTTTTCATTGCTCCTCCGAACACAGGAAAGAGTCTTACTGTACTTAAACTGAGAAACGACTTCAATGCCGATATTATTACGGAAGATATGGCGGTTACTGACGGTGAGCGTATTTGGGGCGCTCCGTATACAAATCTTTACAGAAACTATAATGATAAATCGCTTAAAAATCCGATTCAAAATGCTGAAATACCAACAGGCAAAAAAATTGACGCGGTTAGTGTTCTTCAAAAGTGCAAAGGGTCATCCATTGAAGAAAATACCGATTTTGCAAAAAAGACCGTTCTTATAAACAGGTATTCGCTTGGATATTACTATTCGCCCGTTGTGAGAGTTTTGGATTATTATTATAACGACTATTCTATTGAAAAAGCACAGCAAACCGAAAAAGAGTTGATAGAGAGAATTCTGAATAATTCGAAAGTATTCTTTTTACGGGATGAAAATCCAATGAATTTTGCTTCATCTGTTTGTGATATTTCGCTTTAACAGATAAATGGTGATATGAATGAAAATTTTGGTCTTAACCCGTAACGCTTGGGATGATACAAATTCAATAGGCAATACGATATCTAATTTTTTTTCTGATTTTAAGGGAGCCGAATTTGCAAACATTTATTTTCGTTCATCAAGACCTGACAACAATTTATGCGATAAATATTTCCGGGTTACCGAGAAAGATATTTTAAAAAACTTTTTTTCAAAGGAAAAAATCGGGGAAAAGATTATCGGGTTTCCGACCAAGGACCAAAGGGTTAAAGCCCGGTCAAACGAAAAAAAACTGATATCCGCCATACATAAGTACAATTTGAAATTCTTTTATACGATTTCCAACGGTTTGTTTAACAGCAAAAAGTGGATTAACCGTAAACTTGATGATTTTATAAAGGAATTTGACCCCGATGTTGTTTTTTCTTTCGCAAAATCTGCGCCGCAGTATTATTTAACGCTCGAACATATTCACAAAAAATTCGGCAAAAAGATTGTTTTATGGATAGCCGACGATGAGTATACCGCTTTAAAATCCGCAAATACGAAGGACTCTTTAAGGTCTGTCGAGCGTCTAAAGTATATTATCGGCGCAGCAAGTAAAGTTTACGGCTGTTCTAAAGAGATTTGCTCGTATTATAACGGCATATTCAATTGTAACGCGGTACCTCTTTATAAGAGCTGCCGGTTTGTGCAACCTGTGCGGACGGCGGTTAATACCCCGATAAGGATTGTTTATGCCGGAAACCTTTTATTCGGCAGGTTTAAGACGCTTTGTGATATTGTTAATAAACTTTCCGACTTAAATCTGTCTGAGAATAAATTTTTTCTGGAAATATACAGTAATACTTTAATTTCAGAGGAACAGAAAAGAAAACTTACAGTTGACGGCATTTCCGTTTTTCGCGGACAGCGGCCGTATGAAGAAATAAAGAATATATTTTCCTCTTCTGATATCCTGCTTCTTGTAGAATCATTTGAAAAAAGTGAGATTGTTAAAACAAAATATTCGTTTTCTACAAAAATAATAGACTGTTTGCAAAGCGGCAGCAGTGTTTTGGCAATCGGGCCGAAAGAGATTTCAACCATCAAATATGTTTCATCAATACCCGGAGCGGCTGTTGTAAACGATATTAACGGTTTTGAAAATTTTGCAAGGGAGATTGCAGATAATCCCGAGTCGCTGCTCACATGTGCCGCTCAAATTCGAAAATTTGCAATAGAACATCATTCGCCTGATTATGATTGGCTGAATATATGACTAAATTCGATATTAATGCCCCTAGGTATTTAATATATATCAACAAAAAGGAGAAAGTACTATGAACAAAAAAGCCTTTTGTAAGGGCTTGTCGGTAATAATTGCCGTCATTATGCTTATGAGCCTTATTCCGTCCAATGTTTTGGCGGCATGGGTTTATAATGAACAAGCAACTACCGACGCCTATTACAAACTCATTTCCCAGAGATATTGGCAGTTAGCTCCCGGTATCCAGGAGACAGAGGTTGTTATTAACAATTCACAGGGTACAAGACGCCAGGTCGTTCACTCTGTAAGTGTTGACTTGAACAATCCCTATAACGACGTTATCCCGGGATACAAAAATATGAATCCGACGATCGGTAATTTCGGAGTTGAAGTTACTTCTACACAAGCACTTAACGCCGAGAAACTTGGATATGGTAACGTTGTAGCCGCTACCAATGCTATGCTCAGCTGGTATACATCTGCTTATTATCAGCAGCATCCTGAGTATATCGGTCAGCCGCTCGGATGGAATATATGCAACGGCTATTACTATGAGAACAGTCAAGGTCCTCTCGGCGATATGAGTTCTGCTTATGCTGTTCTTGTAATTAACTATGATAAGCATCCGATAACCGGTGAACCGAGACCGGATAACATTCCGAAAGTTCAGATGCGCGGTATCGCAGAACCCTTGACCGGTTGGGAAAAGAATGCAATTTCTGCTTGGCAATGGCTTGTAAAACCGGATGCAAACGGCAATCCCGTATTACAATTCGGAACCGACCACGGCAGCGGTATTGCTTCAAGAACCTTTATGGGTATAAAGGCGGACGGTACATTTGTCGTATCGGTATCCGACGGTGACCAGGCTCCTTATTCTACCGGTTTCACCATGTACGAAATGGCTGAATATATGGTTAAAATGGGATGTATCGCCGCTTGTAACTGCGACGGTGGCGGTTCAACCACATTATGCACTCAGCGCCCCGGTGAGGACCTTAAAGTAAACTGCTCGTTGTCTGACGGCGGCGAGAGACCTACTACAAATACCGTACTTATTATCTCAAATGCACCTGCTGACGGTGAGTTGTCAAACGCTACTATTTCAACCGATTATGAATACTATACCCCGGGTAGTACTGTAGAATTCAGTGCTATCGGTATTGATGCTTCGGGTGCCAAGGTTGATATTCCGAGCGATGTCGAATGGAGAATCGCAGAAGACGGTATGGGCTCAATCAGCAACGGCGTCTTCACATCCAACGGAACCGAAGGCACGGTTACGGCACAGATGATTTATAAGGACAAGGTTGTTGGTGAGCGTAAGATAAATATCGCAACACCGGATGCTATTTCGCTTAATCAGCCGGTTGTTACGATTCCTTACGGAAAAACGGCAAAGATTCCTATCAAGGCGACTGTTAACAACGGTTTGCATGAAATAGGTCTTGGCGAAAATGATATTACCTTTGAAACCGATAATACGGCTATCGGTACATTCAACGGTATGAGCTTTACCGCAGTCGAAGAGGCAAATGCTCCGGAGAATACTTCAAGTAATGTCACAGCCACTTTGAATATCGGAACAAATCCGACCATTAACTTCCAGCTT
>DEWC01000026.1:0-8422 GCA_002363095.1 Ruminococcaceae bacterium UBA3220
GCGGTTTTCGCCTATAAGGAGTTTTTCCGCCGCACCTGTCGCCGGAAAACCAAAATGGCGCCGAGAACGGCGCCACGCCATAGCAACAGGTTTATCGACAGGCTGGGTTTTCTGCAATTCATTTGTTTTTAATTTCGCTTTTTCTCTTATCGATATTTTCCTTCATTGCGGTATGTACGATTTCCCCGATTTTATCGGTGTGCAACTGTTCAACCTCTTCACTGCGCAGAACCGTTAAAACATCAAGATAAACATCGGTTCTGCGTTTTATGAGGTTTTTAAAGCATTTATCGGAGCCTACAAGTGTGCAAACGACAATCGGCGCCTTCGCCTTTGTCGCGATTTTAAAAGCCCCGTTGCGAAATTCGTGAAGTTCGCCGTCGAGGCTTGTGTACCCCTCGGGGAAAATTCCGATGCTCGCCTTATCGCTCTTTATATAGTCCACCGCTTTAAGTATGGACTTTATCGCTTCGCGGTTGTTTTCACGGTCAATCGGGATACAGTAGAGTTTTTTCATCGCCTTCGCTACAAACTTCATCTCGGAATAGACCTCTTTTTTGGCGATGAAGCCAAGCTCCAAGTCGGGGAATTCTTCCAGAAATATTATCGGGTCTATGTTGTTTATATGATTGCTGACAAGCAAAACACGCGCGTTTTCCGGTATCTGTTCGGCGCCGGTAACATGTACCTTTATCCGACATATTTTGAACAGCATGGGAAGGCTGTACTTAACAAGCTTTCTGAAACAACCGTTCCCCTTCTCTGTTTCCTTGTTCGGATTTACAAGGGCGATAGATACCACCAGCAAAACAAGATGCAGGATTATAAACCCGAGCGTGCATCCGATAACCAAAACCGGCACAAGCCACCATCCGTTGGGACTTGTAAAAACCGGGGATATTCCGTCGACGACAAACAAAACTGCCACCGACATAAAAAAGTAGATATAAAGCATACCTTTTCCTCTTTTAGTTTTGTTTTTTTACAATTGCATATTCATCGTAAAAATCATAATACGGACAGTTATAGGTCGAAGCGGTTAAAAACCTTTCCATTTCATCCTCGTCCAAATTCATATCGCAAAAATATGTGTCGGTAATATCGTCATATATATAGTTGGCGCAGGTTTCGCAGGATGTTTTTGTCCTTTTCACGGTTGTTCGCCGCCTTGCTCTGCACCCTGCTCCGTGCCGCCCGAACCGCCCGTGCCGCCTGACACACCTGTTCCTCCGACGTCGCCTGTACCCTCTGAACCGGTGCCTTCTCCGCCCGAACCGGTGCCGGTTGAGCCGCCGCTTTCGCCGCCTTGAACATCGCCGCCCGACTCAATTTCGGAGGTGTTGGTTTTTGGGTCGTCTTCGGGGATTTCCTTCGGTTTTTCGGTTTTATTGTCGTTCTGTTTGGGCGCAGTCGACGACGAAGAGGAGTTTTTCTTATCGGAAGTCCCTCCTGAGGAAGAACCGCCCGAGCTGCCCGAATAACCTCCGTTATACCACTTGTTTTTTTCAACCGGATGGTCTTTAATATAATCCTTTGCAGTCATATCCGAATAAATAATTGCGTGTATAACCTTAGAGGCATAATCAAGATCCATATATATTACCGAGCCGTAACCCGAGGGGGTTGGAGTTATGAGAAAATCGTAATCGGTGCCTTTTTCTCCCTTTTCCTTGTCGGCGTCGGCGTAGGTCAAAGGTATGCGGTATTCCTCAAAGGTCGGATGCCTTTGCATAACGCTCCACCCTATTGAGATTATTTTATCAAGTTCAAGCGATGTCTGAGTGCAGGGCACGAGCGCCTTTACAAGACTTACATATTTTGATTTTTTCAAATCCTTTACCGAGTTAAAGAGTTGTTTCATAACAAACCTTTGACGGTCGGTTCGTCCGTAGTCATTGGAGGTTCCCCATATGTTTGTGCAGTATCTTATTCTTGAATAGGCAACCGCCTGAAGTCCGTTAAGGTGTTGCTTTCCCCACTTTGTAACATAGTATTTGTTCGGGTTTTCGCCCTTTTCATAGCAGATTTCCTGAATCATATCGTTGATACCGTGATTGTTGTTCCCCCTCGCGGTAACTTCGTTTTTGGTAAGTTCAACATCTATTCCGCCGACGGCGTCGATAATCTCCGCCATACCGTAGAAATTGACCGTCGCATATTCTTCTATATCAAGATTAAAGTTTTTATTTATCGTACTTATTCCGTATCTTGCGGCAGCTTCCTCCTTGTCCTTATCGGTAGACGCGGCGCCTTTCGCGTACGCCGAGTTGATTTTACCGTAACCTATCTTCTTTTGTCCGTTGTAGATGGGGACAAATGTATCTCTTAACAGAGAAATTATTTTGATTTTGTTGGTTTTTGTGTTTATGCTTAAAATCATAATACTGTCGGTGTTTCCGACAAAGGATGTTTTACCTTTTGTATCGCGGCTGTCAATGCCGAAAAGCGCTATGTTTGTAATATTCTCATCTATACGCCCGACCGCGCCGAGGTCGCCGGTCACTTTTTTATAGTTATAAAACAGATAGTTAAGCCCGCCGAGCGCAACAAATACCGTCAGCGCCAAAACTATAGCAATCGAAGAAACAATAAACGCCTTTTTTGATTTTTTCATACACTTCCACCATTTATACATCTTGAATTTTATGTTATCAAAGAATTTAAAAATTCCACGCTTTTTTCTGCGATAGGAATGCTCCGAATTCCCGAAATAATCATCGATTTTTTCAGTATTGATTTGATATTTTTCGGAATTTGAATACAAGTCGTCAAATTTCCTGTTGTTATTGTTATCATAATCTATCTCAAAAATATCATGCTTAGCCATTTTTTTGTCCCTTTTTTTATTCAATGTGTGGAATAGTATTATATTCCTTTTTTTACCCGATTACAATCATTTTATGATTTCTTTATAAATATCGCCTTTTTTTATACCGGTAAGTCCTGCCGCCGCTTTTGCGGCAAAAGACGCCGAATTTCCTTTTAACAGGTATTCGTTTGCAATTTGAACCGCATCTTCAAGGGTATATTCTTCTTGTGTTTCCTCTCTGCCCTTCACTATCAGAACATACTCTCCGCGAGGCTGATTTTGCTCAAAATAATCTATCGCCTCTTTGAAGGTAAAAAGAAAAACCGTTTCGTGGATTTTGGTAAGCTCTTTAACGACCGCGAGTTCCCTTTCCCGCCCGAAGCATTCTCCCATATCCTTTAAGGTTTTTAACAGTTTATGGGGAGCCTCATAAAAAATCATGGTTCGCGTTTCATTTTGAAGCGAAGCAAGACGCTCGGTTCGGCTTATCCTGTTAACCGATAAAAAGCCCTCAAAACAAAACCTGCCCGACGGCATTCCCGAAACACTCAAAGCCGACGCAAACGCAACCGGACCCGGAACACATTCAACCGCTATCCCGTTTTTCCGCGCGGACTTTACCAAATCCTCACCCGGGTCGGATATAGCCGGCATTCCCGCGTCGGTAACAACAGCGCAGCTTTCCCCGGAAAGAAGGCGGTTAATAATATAGTTTTCTTTTTCACCCTTGTTATGCTCGTAATAAGCAATGAGTTCACATTTTATATCAAAATGATTGAGTAGTTTAAGGGTAACCCGGGTATCTTCGGCGGCGATAAAATCAACTTCGGACAGTATTCTTTCAGCCCTCGGCGAAAAATCTTCAAGATTGCCGATTGGAGTTCCTACAACATATAACTTTCCGCTCAAATTACAAACCTTCTTTTCAGTGTCCCTCTTTATAACAGCCGTATATATCCTTCATTTCTTTTGAAAAGTTGCCGTTTTCTTCGATATAAAGTTCGCTTTCTATCGTAAGTCCCGTATTTCCGCAACGGCGGCCCTCAACGAGCACAAGCCACGGCCTTTCGCCGAGCCTTTGCGAAACACATCTTAACCGCTTCGGCTCGATTTTATATTTTCGAAGCAGTTCTATCAGTTCGGCAAGCCGTTCGGGGCGGTGGCATAGGCAAAAACGCCCGCTCGTTTGGAGAAGTTTTGCCGAAACGGCAATTATGTCCTCTAAGGTACACTTTGTTTCGTGGCGGGCAATTCTCGCGGTTTCATCGGGATTTTTCAGCCCCGCGTTCGGTGCCTTATACGGCGGATTACAGGTTATAAGGGTCGCCCTGCCGAATTCCACCTTGCCTTTAAGGTCAAGCAAATCGGAATTTACCGCCTTAAAGTTATCAAAACCGTTTTCTTTTGCCGACATTTCGGCAAGTTTTACAGCCTCTGCCGAAATATCAATGCCGATAAAACTTTGACCCTTTTTCTCCCTAAGCATCAGAAACGGAATAATTCCGCAACCCGTTCCGAGGTCGATAATTCTGTCTCCTCGCTTGGGTCTTGCAAAATCGGCAAGCAAAACAGCGTCGGTGCCGAAGGTATGGTGCTTAGAAGTGTTTATGAAAATGCCCTTTCCTATCGGCTGCCTTGAAATCACTAAATCTTTGTCCATTTTACACCGTTCGGCGTGTCCTCAAGGGCTATTCCCATATCTTTAAGTTTATCTCTTATTTCGTCAGCCGTTTTGAAGTCTCTGTTTTTTCTCGCTTCGTTTCTTTTCTCGATAAGTTCTTCTATTTCCGAGTCAAGGTCATTGCCCTTGCGGTTATAAACAAGCCCCAAAACGCCCGTAAGCTCGTCGAACATTTTCGCGCAGGCGGTAAGGGTGTCCTTCTTTGCCCCTTCGGATATGGCGGTGTTTATCTCGCGCACAAGCGAGAATACCGCCGCCAACGCGTCCGCCGTGTTGAGGTCATCCTCCATAGCGTCAATAAATTCCTGTTTTCTTTTTTCGGTAAAGTCGGGTATTTCTCCGCCTTCTTCAGCGCTTTTAAGGGCAAAATCAATGTTATCGCGGCAGGTATAAAGCCTTTCGAGCGCGTTTTTGCCCTGCTCAATAATGTCAACCGAATAGTTTATGGGCCCTCTGTACTGCGAGGATATCATCAGATATCTTATCGGCTCATAGCCGTAGGCGTTTGCAACATCACGAACGGTAAAGAAATTGTTAAGCGATTTCGACATTTTATGGTTATCGACATTTATAAAGCCGTTATGCATCCAATAATGCGAAAAATCGCAACCGTTCGCGCATTCGCTTTGGGCAATTTCATTTTCGTGGTGCGGGAAAATAAGGTCAAGCCCGCCGCAATGGATGTCTATTGTTTTTCCTAAATATCTGCCTGCCATGGCGGAGCATTCAATATGCCAGCCGGGTCTTCCCTTTCCCCAAGGGGACTCCCAGAACGGCTCGCCCTCCTTGGCACCCTTCCAGAGACAAAAGTCCATCGGGTCTTCCTTTATATCGCCGGTTTCAATTCTCGCTCCCGCCTCCAAATCTTCAAGCGGTTGATGAGAAAGTTTTCCGTAGTCCTTAAATCTCTTGCTTCTGAAATAAACATCTCCACCGGCGGTATAAGCATATCCTTTTTCCATAAGTTCGGATATTATTCTTTGAATTTCCTCGATATTCTCGGTTGCTCTCGGATGAACGGTGGCTTCACGGACATTAAGCCCCTTAGCGTCAACCCAGAACTCCTTTATGAACCTTTCGGCAACCTCGGGCACGGTTATGCCCTCCTCGTTTGCCTTTTTTATGAGTTTATCATCTATATCGGTAAAGTTTTGAACAAAAGTAACCTTGTATCCGCGCCATTCAAGATAACGGCGAAGAACATCAAATACGCAAAGCGGTCTTGCGTTTCCGATATGTATATAGTTATAAACGGTAGGTCCGCAGGCATAAATTTTTACCTCGCCTTCCTTTATCGGTATGAATTCATCCTTTTGTCTTGTAAGTGTGTTGAAAATTTTCATCTTTTTTCTCCCTTTGCTTTTTCAAGCAACTCTATTCTCTCCTCGAGTTTGTCGATTTCCTGCTGAATCGGGTCGGGGATGTTTATCTGGTCAAGCGGTTTTCTCTCTACCTTTTTGCCGTTTTGACGGACAACATGCGCCGGAACACCCACAACGGTAGAATTTGGCGGCACCTCTTCAAGCACCACCGCACCGGCGGCTACCCTTGAATTATCGCCTATCTTAAACGGCCCTAAAACCTTTGCGCCGGCACTTACCATAACATTGTTTCCAAGCGTCGGATGGCGTTTACCCACATCCTTGCCCGTTCCGCCTAAGGTAACGCCCTGATACAAAAGGCAATCGTCTCCTATTTCGGCGGTTTCGCCTATCACAATTCCGGTGCCGTGGTCGATAACAAGCCGTCTACCAATCGTGGCGCCGGGATGAATTTCAATCCCGGTTTTTCTTGCCGCCTTTTGAGAAATGAGCCTTGCCCTGAAAAAATGTCCCTTCAAGAAGTGCTTGTGCGCCCTTCTGTACATTCTTATCGCCTTTACTCCGGGGTAAAGAAAGAAAATTTCAAGGCTCGACCTTGCGGCTGGGTCGCGGTCCTTAACCGCCTGTATATCCTCTTTTATCCTGTCAAACATACTGTCTCCTACTTAGATGAATTGATGTATTCTTTGCTCCCCGAAAGATAGATAATCCCCGAAATGATACACAAAACGGCGGATACCCAGAAAAGGGTGATAATAACAATATCAAAAATACAATCGAAATTTGAAAGACATCGAAAAACATCCTTTGCGGCAAATACGGTCAGCGCGGTTGATATTCCTACCATCTGACTTACGGTTTTTGCCTTGCCCCACATATTCGCGGCTATTACCTTTCCGCCCGACGACACTACCACAAGGCGAATGGACGAAACGGCAAATTCCCTGAAAAGGACAACGAATGTTATTGCGGTTATCTGCCAACAGTACACGGGTTTATCGGCGTAAACGAAGATAAAACCGAGATATGCCGCGGTTGTGAGCATTTTATCGGCAAGCGGGTCTAAAAACTTCCCGAAATCGGTTATGAGATTATATTTCCTTGCAAGTTTTCCGTCTATCAAATCGGTAAGCGAAGCGGCGACGAAAATCAACAACGCCGCAACATAATGATACGGAAACGCGAACAACATAATAACCATAAAAACCGGTGTTGCTATCATTCTTGCCAATGTCAACTTATTCGGGGTGTTCATTCAATCATCTCTCCTAACAAATCATATTCGATGGTGTCAAATATATTCACCTTTGCAAAATCGCCTATTTTAAGCGGTCTTTTTGCCGTAAAGAATACCTTGCCGTCAATTTCGGGGGCGTCCGCCTCGCTTCTGCCGAAATAGCATTTGATAAAATCGTCGTATCCTTCTATAAGCACCTCAACCGTACTGCCGTTCTTTTGAGCGTTCTTTTCGGCGGAAACGGTCATCTGCGTTTCCATAATAAGTTCCATACGGTCAATTTTTGTCTGCTCGTCTATCTGATTGGGCATTGAAGCGGCAACGGTATCCTCTTCCGCGGAATACGCAAAGCAACCGAGGCGGTCGAATTTAACATCTTTGACAAATTTATGCAACTCGGTAAACTGTTCCTCTGTCTCGCCCGGAAATCCCGTTATCAGGGTTGTTCTTAAAGTAACGCCGTCAACCTTGCTTCTGATTTTTTCAATAAGCGCACGAAGGGTTTTTTCGTTTCCCTTGCGGTTCATTCGCTTTAAAATATCGCCGTTTATATGTTGAATGGGAATATCAAGGTACTTAACAAGTTTCGGTTCGCGGTTTATAAGGTCAAGCAACTCATCGGTTATCCGCTCAGGGTAGGTGTAAAGGGTTCTTATCCAGTGAATACCTTCGATTTTGCAAAGCTCGGCAAGCAGTTCGCACAGTTTCGGCTCGCCGTAAATATCGGTGCCGTAGGCGGTGGTGTCCTGCGCCACAACGATAAGCTCCTTGACTCCGCCTGCCGCCAGCCTTTTCGCTTCGCTTACGCAGTCTTCTATCGTACGGCTTCGCATTCGTCCGCGGATTTTCGGTATGGCGCAATAGGTACAGCAGTTGTCGCAACCGTCGCCTATTTTAAGATACGCCGTAAAGGGCATTCCGCCTAAAATTCTCGGAGTGTTAAGGTCAAGTTCAAACTTTTCGCCGTAACGGTTTTCAAACTTACCTTTAAGCGCCTCGTTTACAATGTCGACAATTTCACCGTTTTTGCCGATACCGACGCAAACATCAACCTCGGGAATCTCCCCGGTAACATCATCTTTGTATCTCTCTGCAAGACAGCCGGTTACGATAAGCGCTTTACACTTTCCGTTTTTCTTATATTGCGAGGCTTCGAGTATGTTTTCTATCGCCTCTTTTTTTGCTTCCTCGATGAAGCCGCAGGTGTTTATGATGATAACATCCGCTTCGGCTTCCTCGCCGCACAGTTCAAATCCGCCGTTTTTTAACAAATACAGCATCATTTCGGCATCGACCTGATTTTTAGGACAGCCGAGGGATACCATACTCACCTTTACCATTTACATATCCTCGAAAGTGTATAAAAGTTCTTC
>DEWC01000026.1:8606-25458 GCA_002363095.1 Ruminococcaceae bacterium UBA3220
ATTTTTTATCTGTTCGGTCTCGTCCTCAGGGAGTTGCGCAACCGTCTCTTTCGCAAGGTCGCGACCTATCCCCTTTTCACAGAGTTTATAGTAAATCTGCCTTTTTGATGTGTTCGCCTCAAAAAGCCTTTCGGCATACCTTTTGGCAAATCGGTTATCGTCAATAAGACCGAGTTCGACAAGTTTTGCAATAACCCTTGCAGATGTTTCCTTCGAAAATCGCGCCTTTGTAAGTTTACCGTAAAGCCCTTTTTCGGTATGGTCGCTTCTGTCAAGATACCAAAGCGCCCTCGATTTCGCCCTCATATAATCCGAAAGTTCCAAAATCCCGTCAAGTTCTCCTGCCGACAAAACCGTTCCTTCTTTTATACCTTTAAGGGCGACTGCATCTTTGTCGACAAGAACATCTTCAAAGTCTTGGAATTCTATTCTTACAAGATGTCCCTTTTCCTTTTTTGTTGCGACTACGAGCATTATTCGTCAACCGCGATATCTATATCGACTATCTTGCTGTCGGGCTTTTTTAAGTCTGCCGTGTCAACCGGTTCTATTGTTTCTTCCTTTGAATCGGCGGTCTTCGGATTCATAAGGGCGTTATATTTATCAATAATTTTTGTTTGAAGCTCGTTTGCTAAATCGGGGTTATCGCTAAGCAGCTGCTTAACATTTTCTTTTCCCTGACCCAAACGCTCGTCGTTATAATAGAACCACGCGCCCGAACGCTTCAAAATCTCGAATTTAAGCCCCATATCGACGAGCTCGCCTATCTTGGATATTCCTTTGCCGTAGATAACATCGAATTCCGCCTCTTTGAACGGGGGTGCTACCTTGTTTTTAACTACCTTGGCTCTTGTTCTTGTGCCTATCGGCTCGCTGCCGTTTTTAAGGGTCTCGATTTTTCTTATGTCAATTCTGACAGAAGCGTAAAATTTAAGCGCTCTGCCTCCCGTTGTCGTTTCGGGGTTACCGTAGAGGACGCCGATTTTTTCACGCAACTGATTGATAAATATTGCGCAGCAGTTTGATTTTGATAACGCGCCGGTGAGTTTTCTCATAGCCTGCGACATAAGACGCGCCAACTGTCCCACATGACTGTCGCCCATTTCGCCCTCAATCTCCGCCTTTGTTACAAGGGCGGCGACCGAGTCGATAACTATGATATCTACCGCGCCCGAGCGTACGAGGGCTTCGGCAATTTCAAGCGCCTGCTCGCCCGAATCGGGTTGCGAAACGAGAAGCGAATCGATATCAACGCCTAAGTTTCCGGCATAAACCGGGTCAAGGGCGTGCTCAACATCGATAAAAGCCGCCGTTCCGCCCTGCTTTTGGGCTTCGGCAACACAGTGGAGCGCCACGGTAGTTTTACCCGAAGATTCGGGACCGTAAATCTCGACAATTCTTCCCTTCGGGATACCGCCTATTCCGAGCGCCATATCAAGGGAGAGCGAGCCGGTGCTTATGTGCTCAACATTCATTGAAGCGTTTTCACCGAGACGCATAACGGCGCCCTTGCCGTACTGTTTTTCAATCTGTTCAACCGCCGTTTGCAGAGCTCTCGCCTTTGCGTCAATACCGGTTGAATCATTTGTTTTTACTTTTTTGTCTGCCATGGTTTTTTACCTCCGAAAAATAAAATTAGGGTTTATCTTAATTTTACTTAATCTACTGTCCCGAAAATTACTCTCTCATTTTCGTAATAATCTTTTTTTACGGTAATATTCTTATATCCGCTTCTTTCAAGGATGTTCTTTACCGCGTCCGCCCCGTCAAACCCGATTTCGAAAACCAGCCTTCCGCCGGGCTTTAAAGAATTTTTATATTCCTTTGCGATAAATCTGTAAAAATCCAGCCCGTCCGCTCCGCCGTCAAGCGCCGATACGGGTTCAAATCTTACTTCGGGTTGAAGTTTTGCGATTTCATCCGATTTCACATAGGGCGGATTGCTGACTATAAGGTCGTATTTTTCATCGCTCCCGATTTTTTCAAAAACATCACCTTTAAGAAGTTTCGCGTTTTCGGGTGCGTTTTGTTTTATGTTTTCTTCCAAAAAGGCAATCGGTTCGGGATATTTCTCGGCAAGCGTTACTAAGGAGTCCTGCTTCTCGGCGGCGAGGGTTATTCCGATGCATCCCGTTCCGGCGCAAAGGTCCAAAACCTTGGGGTTTTTAATATCTTTTATCAAATCAATGCAGGTCTCTGCCACAATTTCGGTATCCTGCCTCGGAATAAGAACGCCGGGGCCCACCTTGTATCTCCTGCCGTAAAAATCCCAAAAGCCCAAAATATATTGAAGCGGGTATCTTTTAAGCCTTTCTTTTAACACCGCTTCCATACAGTCCTTTTGAAAATCGGTAAGGCTCTCGGTGTAGTTTAAAAGTATCTCCTTGTTAGTGTACCCGGTTACATACTTGATAATCTGCTTTGCCTCGAAAACATAGTCTTCGATTTGCGCTTCTTTAAGCTGTGATTTTATATCGCCGTACGCCTCAAATATCGTCATTTTGCAAATCTTCTCCGTCATCACTTTCCTGCCCGTCAACGCTTCTGTCAACATCCGGATTTTCGGGCTCGCAGGCGCGAAGGGCGGCTATTGCTATCTCTATCATATCGTCCTGAGGCTCCTTGGTTGTTATCCTTTGCATCCAAAGTCCCGGTGCCGAAACGATTTTGGTAAAGATGTTGTCGTATTTTCCGCAAATTCTCAAAATTTCAAAACCGACGCCGCAGATAACGGGAATAAGCAGGATTTTTACTGCGACCCATATATAAACGAAATCATAAACGCCCGGGAATATGAGTTGAACGAGGGTCGAAAAAAGCACGCTCACGATAATCATAAGGATTAAAAACGATGTCCCGCAACGCGGATGAAATCTTTTTTGCTTTTTAACATTTTCAACCGTTAAAGGCAACCCCTTCTCGTAACAGAAAATGGTTTTATGCTCTGCGCCGTGATACATAAAAATACGCTTCATATCCTTCATAAAGGATACCGCCAGCATATAGCCCACAAACAAAACAAGTTTTATCAGCTGCTCGATGCTCGCCTTTGTGATGTCGCTGAATTCGGCGGAAAAGAGAGTTTGAAGTCCTCTTGCGACAAGGCTCGGAAGCCACATAAATAAAACTACCGAAAGCACAATGCCCAGAACGGTCCCGACTATCATTATTGCGTTTGTAAGTGTATTCTTGCTTTTTTCGGACATTTTTTCGGTGCCCTCTGCCTCGTCTAAATCGGTAAATCCCGAAATATCGGCAGATTTCATCATCGCTTTATATCCTGTTATCATAGATTCGATAAAGGCGATTATTCCTCTTATTGCCGGAATTCTGAAAAATGCGAAACGCTTTCGTAAATTTATCTCCGCGGGATATGAGATGTCAATCGTTTTGTCCGGCTTTCTTACCGCCATCGCGGTTTTTTCCGGACTTTTCATCATTATTCCCTCTATAAGTGCCTGTCCGCCTATCGCGGTATATTTTGCCATTTGTTTTACCTCTTTATTTCATTCGCCGTCTGTTTCAAAAATCTCAACGGGATTTTTCTCGGTTTCCTCTTTAATTTCCTGGGTTTCGGGTATTTCGTCCTCTTTTGTGAGAATAACCTCTTCGGTAGAGACGGGTTGTTGTTGCTCGGGCTCCTCATATAACGGGAACACCACCGTTACGGTTGTTCCTACCCCCTCTGTACTTTCAAGGAAGATAAGTCCGTTGTGCTGTTTCATAATCTCGTCGGCAACGGCAAGCCCTATTCCGCTTCCTCTTACGGTTTTGTTCGATTTAAAGAATTTTTCTTTAACATGGTCGATATCCTGAGCGGGGATTCCTACGCCTGTATCCTTAACGACAATCTTGACGCATCCTTCCTCCTGCTCGGTGGTTATAAGCACAAGACCGCCCTTTTCGGTATATTTGACCGCATTGTCTATGATGTTTATAAACACCTGTTTAAGCCTGTCGGTATCGCCTAAAACCTTTATTTCGTTTTCAGGCTTTGTAAAGGAAATTTCAAGCCCCTGCTTTTTCGCAAGCTCGGTATACATATCGGCGGCTACCGAAACGACATCAACGATATTTATCGGCCGCACATTTACGGTAAGTCTGCCCGACTGCATTCTCGAAAAGTCAAGAAGTTCTTCAACAAGACTTGAAAGGCGCTCCGCCTCGCTTAGAACGACATCGAGCCCTCGGCCTACAAGTTCTTCGTCGGTGCCGAGCGACATTTTCGCCGTTTCACCCCAGCCTTTAATGGCGGTAAGCGGCGTTCGAAGTTCATGAGAAACCGACGAAATGAAATCGTTTTTCATTTTTTCAGCCTGATTGAGTTCGCCCGCCATGGAGTTAATGGCATCGCACAACTCGCCTATTTCGTCGTTGCTGTCAATTCGGATATGCCCGTCAAATTCGCCCATCGCGATTTTTCTTGACATATTGCTGACCTCTCTTATCGGGTTTACAATCGACTTGACAAAAAAATGCCCGGAAATTGTGTATATCGCGAAAATCCCGAGAGATAAAAGACAAATCAGGATTATGTTTAAAGCTATTTGCCGGTTGGTGGCTTTAAGCGAAGTTATCCAGCGATATGCTCCCACATATTCGCCCGATTTATCATAAACGGCGGTCGTAACGGCATAAATCTTTTCGCCGCCTGCGTTTTTGCCGTTATAAACCGCTGTTTTTTCGTTCGATTTCAGAGCCTGCTCATAGTCGGGCGCCACATTTTTTTCGGGCAAAACTCCCGTTGTCGACAAGAACAGATTTCCGTCTTTATCAAAGACCTGAACCTCGATTTTGTCCTTATAGGCAAAAGCCTGCGACACCGATACGGCAACCTCTTTGAAATTATCGGCGTTGGTTTGCTTCAAAACCGAAAAATCGTAGGCATAATCGTTGCCGAGCGAGCGCACGCGTTCAATATAACTTGAAGAAATGAAGGCGGAAAGCAAAACGGCAACCGTTACAACAACGGCAACTACAATCAAAAAAACATTGGTAAACCAGCGAAAGGCTATGCCCCTGAATTTTACGAGTCTCATTTTGCTTCACTCCTTTTCCCGAAATTGTTTTTTACCCTTTTAGTCGGTATTCCACTTATATCCCTGTCCCCAAACGGTTACGAGATAACGCGGGAAGGACGGGTCGTCCTCGATTTTCATACGAAGGCGTCTTATATTAACATCAACGATTTTTTCTTCTCCGAAATAACTTTGTCCCCAAACATGCACCAATATACTTTCGCGCTTAAGAGGGACATCGGGGTTGCTGAAAAAATATTCCATTATCTGAAATTCAACCTGGGTGAGTTCGATATTCTTTCCGTTTCTCGAAAGGGTTCGGCGACGAAGGTCGAGCACAAATTCGCCGAGTTTGATTTTGCTCGCTTCGTCCGCCTTTACCTCGCTTTTCAGGGTAACCCTTCTGTGAAGCGAATCTACCCTTGCGAGAAGCTCTGCCGGCGAAAAAGGCTTTGTTACATAATCGTCCGCACCGGTCATAAGTCCGCTTATTTTATCCATTTCCTGCGATTTTGCGGTAAGCATTATTATACCTATGCGCTGATTTGTTTTTCTGATTTCCTTACAAACGGTGATGCCGTCAATACCCGGCATCATAATGTCAAGAAGAGCAATATCAAAGCCCAGAACATCGGTCTTGAAAATATCCAGCGCCTCTTCACCCGACGCGGCTTCGACCGTGTCATAGCCGGCGCGTTTGAGGTTTATAGCCTCAAACTCTCTTATGGCGTCTTCATCCTCAACGATAAGCACCCGCTTCATCCGTTTTTCCTCCAAACATTAAAAATCGTTAAACTTGAACATTTTTTTGATTTTGCCTTTGCCAAGTCCCGCTTTTTGACCTTCGTCCTTAATATCTATCACAAAAGATTCGCCGTTCTTTGTAGCCAGAACCTCGCCGTTTTCGGATTTTGATTCGGCGCCGTCGGGAATTACCGCTATCGAGAACAGTTCCTTTTCGGAATTGTCATCGCCTTTATAAAAAACGCGTCTTTTGCGTTCCTCGGAGTTTTTTGTAACCTTTATTTTTCCGTACAACTCCGGGGGCAATACAATGCTGTATCCGTCCACAACATTCACAAACGCCGATTCTTTCATTTCGAGGCTTTTACCGTCAAAGGAATACCAGTTTAAATGATTTACCCCGTTCTCGGTTGCCGAGGGGTCATCGGCGGGAATGGGTATTTCCAAAACCCCGTCGCCGTCAATATCGTAAAAAGGTATTCCGGCGGTTCGAATGTTTTTGGAAGTCCCGTTTGATTGCTGACCAAGCGAATTAACAAGTTTTCCGCCCGAAATCAACAAAACTTCGGTTATGGCTCCCACGCCTTTTATTTCGTCAAGATAAATCGCCGGTTTTCCGTTTGAGAGGGGGGCGAAAACCATCCTGTTGACCGAGGTGGCGTTGCCGTCAAGCGAGCAGGAAGTGAATTTGGAAAAGGACTTTCCGCTTAACGCGTAAACTACCGCAGTGTTGGTCATACTCTTTTGGCTTAATTTTTGTATTATCAACTGGTTTTTGCCGTTGCTTAAAATATCGTTGCACAAAAAGTTTGTATATTCCGCTCTCATAAGCTCGGCAGGCCTTCCCGATTGAAGCTTGAACACAACAAGCGTCTTTTCGTTGTTGCCGTAAACCTCAAAGCCCGCCGCAATTTCTTTTGTTCCGTCGCCGTTAAAGTCGCAACACTCGATTTTTTCGACCCCTGCCGCGGTGATGGGAAAATCAGACGCCGTTTGATATTTCCCCGAGTTTTTAACAAGAAAACTCAAATGCATCTGTTTTTCCTCTTTGTCGGCTTGACTGTAAAAGGCTATTGCCTCTTTTGTTCCGTCGCCGTCAAGGTCTTCGAGGACAATGGCGCTCCGTTTCTCGCCGAGCGAAGGATATTCAAGGGTGTATGCCCCGCTGACATTTTCTTTTAGCGCCTTTTCAACCGCATACATTTCGCCGGTCAACTGCGGAGTTTTTAAAAGTTCGCTTGTATCGGCAACCAAACCGCACCCGCACAGCGTAATCAAAACAGCAACGCAAATCGTCAGACATAACAGTCTCTTCACGGACATAACCCCCTTATTTTAGCATTTCAATCTATTATATCATAAAAACCGTAAAAAGCAAATATTTATTTATTATATATAATAAATAAAAGTATAGCCACCCCGAATTTCCAATCAAAAACCGACCGTCTCAGAAGGCGGTCGGTCAAACTTCGGTCAAACTGTTTATCTATTGCAGGTCTTTAAAATAAAGTCCTCTTGTAAAATCACGCTTTGGGGGCGCGCCCGAAATATACCCGTCTATGATTTTTCGGCAATCCTCGCTGGTTTCATCGCTAAACGACAAAACGATATAATCAAGACCTTCAAAAAAGTCTTTTTTGTCTGCAAGAAAAACAGGTTTTGAATTAAGAATTTCAACATAACCGTTTTTGCATACAACAGGAAATTCCAGACCCTTGCGGTCGGTAATTTTTCCGTTTTTTCGGCATTTTTCGCAGCCGATACCGTTTTTGAGAGGGCAGTTCGCGGTTGCCATAAGCGGCAGTCGCCCGTAGGCGAAAATGCCTTTTTTAAGCGATGTTTTCAGCTCGCGTGCGCTTTTTAAGTCCGTTTCCGCGCTAAGGGTGATTTCGCCGAGCCCGATATCTTCAAGAACCTTTGCGTTTTGCGAATTCAGAACATTAAGCCCTATATCCCCCGTTATCTGCATCCCACATTCCTTTGCGAGCGCTACAGTAGGCAATGTTCCGCAAAACGCTTTATTTATGCCTCTTTCTTTGAGGTTTTTGAGTTTTCTTTTTATCTGTTCTTCGCTTTTTATGAATTTCGGCAGTTTTACCGCCACGGGAGCAAGCAAATTCTCTGTTCCGTCACAGTTTTCGATCGGTAAAATAAAGAGGTCTGCTTCCTTTAATCCCTCGGGGATTTGGCTTTTACTCTCAAATTCCGCATAGATTTCAAGGCGGGAAGAATTCCTCTGGCCGGCTGTTTTAAAACCGACATCGAAAAACCGCCTTTGCGGGATTGTTTCAAGTTTTTCACTCAGCGCCTCACAGCATTTTCTCCTTAAACCGTTTATTTCAGTCGCCGAAACGAACAGCCCCTCATCAAGCAAAACATCGATTTTTTCGGCATAAAACGGCGTTCCTCCAAGCTTTGAAACAAGGGCTTTTATGTCCTCCTTCGAAGCGGATTTTGTCTTTGCTGGTTCGGGTATGCCACCTTCAAAAAACACATCGTATTCTCCCGAAACAAACCGAACCTTTACGGGTTCGCTTTGCTTTACCGAAGCGCTTATTTCAATCGGTATTCTCGGAAATTCGTTGCGATAAAGGTTATGCAAAACCGAATATGCCTTTTTCGATTTAAGAGCGTCGAATTCGGTGCGGACGCCGAACATTTCCCTGCCCGTTTTCCCCGTAAAATATCCGTCGGTAAATCCTGAGCGCGAAAAAACATCGCCGAGAACGGTCTTTGTTTCGTTGTCCAGAAAGCCCTTTTCGGCGGCGGTTTTGCAGGCGGTTACCGCGGCGGCGATATATTCGGGGCGCTTCATTCGTCCCTCGATTTTGAAGGAGAAAACACCCATTTCCAACAGTTCTCCGATATGGTCAAGAAGCGACAAGTCTTTTAAACTTAAATCGTATCCCGTACCGCCTTCCGCCGTAAACGGCAATCGGCAGGGACCTGCGCACAGCCCTCTGTTTCCGCTTCGTCCTCCCAAAACCGACGACATCAGGCACTGCCCCGAAAGGCACATACAAAGCGCCCCGTGCACAAAAACTTCAACCTGTATTCCGAGGGCTTTTGCCGTTTCGCAAAACTTTATCAGTTCCGTTTTACTCATTTCCCTTGCGGCAACAACCCGACAAAACCCGAGTTCTTTGAGCATTTTAAGCGGAGCGGGAGAGTTTATCGTCATCTGAGTTGAGGCGTGCATTTCGACATCGGGCATCGCCTCGTGAATAATTTTCGCCAGTCCCAAATCGCTCAAAATAAACCCGTCCACACCGGCAAAGTACGCCTCTTTTGCGAGCGAAAAAGCGCTTTGAAGTTCCTTTTCTTTGACTGCGATATTAAGCGTGAGGTATGTTTTTACCGCGTTTCTTTTGCAGTATTTCACGCCTTTTCTCATTTCATCAACCGAAAAGTTTTCGGCGTTCCTTCGCGCCGAAAAATCTTTCATTCCGAAATAGACCGCGTCGGCGCCGCTTCTTACGGCGGCAAAAAGCGATTCAAACGAGCCTGCGGGAGCCAAAATTTCATAATTTTTATCAGGCATTTTTCCCTCCGGATATCTTCATAGTCCTCATCGCATTCAGCACCGCCAGCAAAAGGACCCCGGCGTCGGCAAACGCCGCAAACCACATTATATGGGGAGCACCGAATGTGGAAAGCAACAAAACCCCCACCTTAACCGCTATTGAGAAAACAATGTTTTGTTTTGCAATGAGCCGCGCTTTTTTTGCAATTCGTATAAGAAGCGGAATTTTTGAAACATCATCGTCCATTATTACTATATCGGCGGTTTCGATTGCGGCGTCGCTTCCGAGTCCGCCCATGGCGATCCCGACATTTGAAGCGGCGAGGGCAGGAGCGTCGTTAATCCCGTCTCCGACAAATGCTGTTTTTTTGTTTTGAGCCGAAAGCGCCTCGATTTTTTCGACCTTTTGTTCGGGCAAGAGCGAATGTTCAAAGTTTTCAATTCCAACCGCTTCGGCGATTTCTCCGGCGGTTTCACCGTTGTCTCCCGTCAGCATAACCGGTTCGATTTGCGCGTCTTTAAGTTCCTTAATCGCCTGTTTTCCGGATTCCTTTAATCCGTCGGAAATAACAAGATGCCCTAAGTATTTGCCGTCGAGCGCGATATGTACAATCGTACCGCTTTTTGAGCACTGCTTATGCGTTACGCCGTATTTTCTCATGAGTTTTTCGTTACCGACAAGCACCGGATTTCGGTCAATCTCGGCATAAATTCCCATGCCGGGAATATTTTTCAAATTTTCGACAAAATACTCGTTTTCGCCCTTATAATGCGCCACTATCGACTGCGCGATAGGATGGGTGCTGTACTGTTCAATGGCGGCGGCAAGTTTCAGAATGTCATTTTCACTTGCCATTTTGGGATGAATCGCAACTACCTCAAACGCGCCCTTTGTAAGGGTCCCGGTCTTGTCGAAAACGACCGTGTCAACGGCGGAAATTTCATCAAGACAATCCGAACCTTTTACAAGTATTCCCTTTTTTGAAGCGCAACCTATCGCGCCGAAAAAACTTAAAGGCACCGAAATTACCAGCGCACAGGGACATGAAACAACCAAAAAAGTAAGCGCCGAATAGATATGCGCCTTCCATCCGCCGAAAATCAGCGGAATTACAAAGGCGATAATAAAAGCCATTCCGATTACGACCGGTGTGTAAATCTTCGCGAATTTTGTTATAAATCTTTCGGTTTTCGCCTTTTTTTCGTTGGCGTTTTTAACAAGGTCGATTATTTTTGAAGCGGTTGAGCATTCAAGTGTTGCCTCAACCCTGATTTTTATCGGCGAGGTCATATTTACCGTTCCGCTAAACACCCTGTTACCTTTTAACGAGGCACGGGGCGCCGATTCGCCGGTAACCGCCGATGTATCAATCTCGGTATTGCCTTCAATTACGGTGCCGTCAAGCGGAATTCGCTCTCCCGGCTTTACAAGTATAATTTCGCCGATTTTAACATCCTTTGCCTCGCGTTCGAATTCTGTTCCGTCGGCAATGACCCGCGCGGTATCGGGTCTGATTTTCAGTAGGTCGTCAAGCGATTTTTCGCTTTTCTCCTCCGCCATTTCTTCGAAAATCTCGCCTACGCTGAAAAAGAGCATTACAAAAACCGCTTCTGCAAAATCACCCATTGCAATGGCGCCGGCAGTGGCTATGACCATAAGGAAGTTTTCATCGAAAATTTCGCCTTTTCTTATGTTTTCAGCCGACTCTATTATAGTGTCAAACCCTACAACAAGATACGCCGGCAGGTATATAAGAAGCCTTATTATAAACGGCAATCCCTCAAATATCTGATTTGTGAAGATAAAGGCGACAAAAAGCAATATCGCTGATAAAAAAACCTTAAAGACATCCTGCTTCTCTTCCATTATTTTCACTCCTCTATATGCTCTATGCCCTGCGCCATAATCGTTTTTACATGGTTATCCGCAAGCGAATAATACGAAATTTTACCGTCCTTGCGGTATTTGACGAGCTTCGCCGTTTTGAGAATTCTCAACTGGTGCGATATCGCCGAAACGGTCATATTAAGCGCGCCCGCAATATCTCCCACGCAAACCTCGTTATCCATTATGCAATATAGAATTCTTATCCTTGTGCTGTCTGCAAAAACCCGAAACAAATCCGCCAAATCATACGGCATCTCGCCGTTTGAAGCGGTGTTTGCGTAATTTTCGTTTGTTATGTTTACCTCTTTACCGTTCATAATTCCTCCGTAAAAACAAATACTTGAATAACTGTTCAATCGTTATTATATGCTCTTTTCCTTTTTTTGTCAATACTTTGACAAAGTTTTTCTTGATATTTTTACGAAATCGTTATAAAATAAGGAAAAGAGGTGTTGATTATGAACGAAAAAACTTTGCAATTTTCATTGGGCGACCAGGCGGAGCGCGAAGTCAGAGATACACTTATGCAGGTTTACAGGGCTCTCGAAGAGAAGGGCTATAACCCGATAAACCAGCTCGTGGGGTACATACTCTCGGAGGACCCCACCTATATCACGACCCATAACAACGCCCGAAATCTCATCCGCCATATCGACCGCGATATTCTTCTTCAATATATGGTGAAGTTTTATCTTGGAAACTAGACAATAGATGTTAGACGCTGGACATTAGACGAAGGTGTCGGCAAAGCCGACGATTTATAAATCCGTTGTCGCCCTGCGACAACACCGACATTATTCATTATTCGTTATTCATTATTCATTTGAAAAGGCCCCTGCTTTGCAGGAGCCTTTTCGTTTTTATACTTTAAACAGCAAATCGCCGTATGTCGGATACGGCCATTCCTTGCGCGGAACGAGGGTCTCGGTTTTATCGGCTATATCGCGTACTGTTTCCATCAAGGACAAAACTGCGTCGTGGTATTTAACGCTTCTTTCGTGGATATCGTCAATTCTTTGCGTGTTTTCAACCGTATCTTCAAGTTCTTCGATATATTCATAAAGTTTCTCGGAGCAGTCAGAAAGATATGTTGCTATACTTTTTTCCATTTTCGGATTGCGTCCCAAAACGCGCTCATTCACCTCAAGA
The DNA here is from genome assembly GCA_002363095.1 of Ruminococcaceae bacterium UBA3220. Lineage (GTDB taxonomy): Bacteria > Bacillota > Clostridia > Oscillospirales > Acutalibacteraceae > UBA737. The sequence continues at coordinate 20,929 of DEWC01000026.1, forward strand.
GTTTTGCAAAGGTGGAAAACCGTTTTCGAAATTGCAGGAAGAATATCCCTTTTTACCATTTCAACAAGGGTAAGCGCCTCAATATGAATTACATTGCAGTAATTTTCAAGAGCAATCTCGGCACGGCAGCGAAGTTCCGTTTCGTTAAAAACGCCGTGGCGTGCGAAAAGGCTTATATTCTCTTTCCTGCAAAGATACGGAATGGCGTCGGGGGTGCTTTTAAGGTTCAGAAGTCCTCTTTTTTCCGCCTCTTTCTGCCATTGTTCGGAATAACCGTCGCCGTTGAAAACAATTCGCTTATGTTCACGGAAGGTTTCCTTTATAATCTCGTTAACTTCTTTGTCGAAATCCTCCGCTTTTTCGAGGCGGTCGGCAAATTCGGCGAAAACGTCGGCAGTCATGGTATTAAGCATAACATTCGCGTCCGAAATCGAGGATGCCGAGCCCAGCATACGGAATTCGAATTTGTTGCCGGTAAAGGCAAACGGTGATGTTCTGTTGCGGTCGGTGTTATCCTTTTTAAATACGGGGATAGCCTCGGTGCCGACATTAAGCTTTGCCTTTGCCTTATCGTCGTGATGGGCGCCCTTTTCTGCGGCTTCAAGTATTTCGGTAAGTTCATCGCCAAGATACATCGAAATTATTGCAGGCGGAGCCTCGTGCCCTCCCAAACGGTGGTCGTTACCCGCCGTTGCAACCGAAATACGAAGCAGGTCTTGATGCAGGTCGACCGCCTTTATAACGGCAACAAGGCATAAAAGGAAAAGTTTATTATCGCTCGGGTTTTTGCCGGGTTTAAGTAAATTCCAGCCCGTATCGGTAGCGAGCGACCAGTTGTTGTGCTTTCCGCTGCCGTTTACCCCCTTAAAGGGCTTTTCGGCGAGAAGACATACAAGCCCGTGGCGGTCGGCAATCTTTTTCATAAGCTCCATTGTAAGCTGGTTATGGTCGGCGGCGATATTGGTTGTTGTAAACACCGGCGCCAGTTCGTGCTGCGCGGGGGCAACCTCGTTATGCTCGGTTTTTGCAAGGACGCCGAGTTTCCAAAGTTCGCCGTCAAGTTCCTTCATAAACTTTGCGACACGGGGCTTGATAACTCCGAAATAGTGGTCGTTCATTTCCTGACCCTTCGGCGGAACGGCGCCCGTAAGGGTCCTTCCGCAATAGATTAGGTCGGGGCGCTTTCTCCAAAGCTCCTTATCGATAAGAAAATATTCCTGTTCGGGTCCCGCCGTTGTGCGAACGCTCTTAACATCACTCATACCAAACAGTTTTACAATTCGAAGCGCCTGCTTTTCAATGGCGTCCATACTGCGAAGAAGCGGCGTTTTCTGGTCTAACGCCTCGCCTCCGTAGGAGCAAAAAGCGGTAGGAATACAAAGGGTTTTTTCCTTTATAAAAGCGTATGAACTCGGGTCCCACGCGGTATATCCGCGCGCCTCAAATGTTGCGCGAAGACCGCCCGAAGGAAAGGACGAAGCGTCCGGCTCACCCTTTATGAGTTCCTTACCCGAAAAGTCCATTATTATATGTCCGTCTCCCGTAGGAACGATAAAACTGTCGTGCTTTTCGGCGGTTATTCCGGTCATAGGCTGGAACCAGTGAGTAAAATGAGTGGCGCCCTTTTCGATAGCCCATTCCTTCATCGCCATTGCAACGACATTCGCAATTTCTATATCAATGCTTTTACCTTCGACGGCGGCGTTTCTTAAAATCTCGTATGTTTCCTTCGGGAGCCTTTCTTTCATAACGGCGTCGCCGAAGACGTTTTCGCCGAAAGTTACGCTTATATCATTCATTGTTTTTCCTCCGGATAAAAATAATATGCTTATTATATTCCTTTGTCCGGACGGTGTCAACGAAAAAGTCCCAATTGCTTAAAACTTAATTATTTTTTGCGTTTGGCTTGATATATTTTACTTTAACGAGGTTTTTGCCTAATAAAATTAAGTATCCGCCCGCATATTTTTGAGCATCACAACAAGCGAGTCCTTATATTCAAACAAATCCACTACCGAAAGATTTGTTTTATCGCAATGTTGAAGAATATACAGAAAATCCGATTTTGCAATGCCGTTTTTGCAGAGGGCTTTTATAAAAGCAGGTAAAATTTCATCGGATTTTGCCGTGTTTTCTTTAAGCGCCTCGGCGGCAGTTACACCCGTTATCCTGATTTCCTCGCCGCCTTCGCTTACAACAATTCCGCCGATTTTGTCAACAATTTCTCCAAAAAGGTCATAGGAAACATCAGCACTGTATTTTTGATTTTTCTTTTCGCTGTCACCTGAAACATCCGAAACAAGAATTTCCTCTCGCGCAAAGTCAAGATTGAACAAAACCGCCTTTTCGTCGGGAAGGCTTAGGCATATTCCGAAATTTTCGGGCGTCCCCCCGCTATACGGAACATCGAGTTTGTTGTTTCTTACATTGATATATTGTTGTATACCGTTTTTCGCCGTAAAATACCCGAACAAAAGACAAATTAAAAAAACGCCCGTGGCGGCAAAACTTATAAGCCAGACCAAAAAACTTTTCTTCATTATAATTCACCCATTTTTATTTTTGGGCAAATAATAATTTTTATTCTTTTTAAGGCAAATTTGACAAAAAACAAAACGGTCGATTCGTAAATCGACCGTGCGATATGTAAATAATGATTTTGCGCGGAGCGATTTAAAAATCCGTTGTCGCTTGCCGACAACACCGCCATTATTCATTATTCATTATTCATTCCTTCATTATTCATTAAAGAATCCCCGCAGAGCAAATATCTCCGTCCCTATTTCAACTCCGCGATGGTTACACCCGCTTCGCCCTCGCCGAAAACTCCCAAGCGATATGACTTCACGGCTTTATGCCCTTTAAGGAATGCCTGCACCGCTTTTCGGAGCGCTCCGGTGCCCTTTCCGTGGATAACCGTTACGGTGGTTATGCCCGACATTATCGCCGAATCAAGGTATTTGTCGAGTTCAAAAACAGCCTCGTCGCCCGCCATTCCTCTTAAATCAATTTCGCCCTTTATTTCCATATCGGCGCGCGATTTTATGCCGGTTATATTTCGCGTTTTGGGGATTTTTCGTTTTTCGGAGCCTTTTTTTATTGCCAAATCCTTTAGGTCAACCCACATATTTAAGGCTCCCGACATAACCTTGACCTTATTGTTTTTACGGTTGACATCAATAACGGTTGCCTCCTGCCCTATCGACAGGGCAATTACCGTATCGCCTTTTTCGGGTAACTTTTTAAGCCGTTCGCCCGCCTCGGTTTTTTCTACCGGGTCGGCGTTTTCCTCTAAATCTTTAATTGCCGATTTATATTGTTTCCTTGCCTTTTCAAGGCTTTCGGCGGCGTTTTCGGCGTTAAATTTCTTTTTAAGTTCCTCGAGTTCGTTTAAGAGCATCGCCGATTGATTTCGCGCGTTATCAACGATAAGTCCGGCCTTTTTTCGGCTCTCCTCCAAAATCTTTTTTTGTTTGGTTCTCATTTCGTTTTCGAGGTTATCGTAGCGTTTTTTCGTTTGCTCTGCTTCGCTTTTTAGTTTGGCTATTTCGTTGCGCTCGTCCTCCGCCTTTTTACGCCGGACTTCAAGTTCCTTTGCGAGGCGTTCAAAATGCACATCCTCACTTGAAAGCTGTGCCTTTGCGATTTCTATAATATCGTGGCTAAGCCCTAACCTTTCGGAAATGGCAAAAGCGTTTGATGACCCCGGTATTCCCACATTAAGGCGATAGGTGGGCTTTAATGTTTGAACATCAAATTCGCAAGCGGCATTCTCAACCCTGTAACCGTCAAGCGCATAGGCTTTAAGCTCGGGATAGTGGGTCGTCGCCACCGTTTTTGCCCCTTTTTCCGCCAAGGTCATAAGTATTGATTTCGCGATTGCCGCGCCCTCAACGGGGTCGGTTCCCGCGCAAAGTTCATCAAGCAAAACAAGGGAGTTGCCGCCGCATTCGTCGAGGGTTTGAACGATATTTACCATATGCGATGAAAATGTTGAAAGAGATTGCTCTATCGACTGTTCATCCCCTATATCGGCAAAAACGCGGTCAAAAACGGCGATTTTGCTGCCCTCGTCGGCAGGTATCATCAGTCCGCACATTGCCATAAGGGTCAAAAGTCCTATCGTTTTGAGGGTAACCGTCTTTCCGCCTGTGTTGGGACCGGTTATAACAAGGGTGTCGTAATCCTCGCCCACGCCGACAGTTACCGGTACGGCTTTTTTATAAGGCAGAAGCGGATGCCTTGCCCTTTTAAGAAAGATTTTGCCCTCGGTGTTAATCGACGGTAAACTTCCGCCGATTTTATAAGCATATCTCGCCTTTGCAAAAACGGCGTCAAGCGAAACAACGGCTTTGAAAGATTTGTCAATAGTATCAGCAAAATCGGCAATTTCCAAAGAAAGTTCGGTTAAAATCCTATCGATTTCTTCCCTTTCCTTTGACTCTAAAACCCGCATTTCGTTGTTTGCCTCAACAACGCTCATCGGCTCCACGAAAACGGTAAGCCCGGTCGATGATGTATCGTGAATAA
>DEWC01000033.1 GCA_002363095.1 Ruminococcaceae bacterium UBA3220
TTTTTCTCATATATCTGAATGTATCCGACATCATCGTTGTTTCCCTCGGCCTTTATATCACCGTAGATAAGAACGAATGTATTTACGGGGATATCAAAGGTCATATCATAAACCGAAATATGCTTCTTATCCGAAGTGCCGTTTGTCGGAACCGCCGTAAAGCGGTTACCGTTTACCGAAACGGTGGTACTGTCGGCAAAGACATAAGGATTATTGGCGATAAGATTTATATCGGCATAATATGTTCTGCCTGCTTCAAAACGATAATTGTCGGGCAGAGCGCTTCCGTTAGCCGAGAGCGACCATATAACCGACGCGGTATACTGTTCGGTAGTCTTAATAACCCCCGACACGGGCGCGCCGCCCTCTGTCGGCTCGGAAAGAGAAAGATTTACCGAATCTATACTTCTGTTGCCGGGAATAGTGAAGGATATCTCGAAAACAAGACCTTTCTTATTGCTGTCAACCGTTTTAACGGTTGCGGGAGAATTGTTCACATAAACCGTAACGCCGCTTGAAAACTCTTTTACCGTCGATAAGCGCGCTTTTAACTTATAGGTATATCCGGCTTGGAAGGTATCAAAACTTGACATAGGGACATCGCCGATGTACCATTCTGACGCGTATTTGGTAGTGTTGCTTGTGTATATCCAGAAGTAGTTATCATATCCGCTGCCGACTACGGGTGGGTTAACGGCAATGTCAACCGTGTCGATAATAAGGGGGAGCTTGGGAAATGTAACTGTAAGAATAACGCCTTTTGTTTTGTCGCCGTTAACCGCCGCCGGTGAAATAACATTTATATTGTTGATATACGCTTCGTCCAAAGGATTTTTAAGTCTTGTACCTTTTTTTGCGACAAGTGTGATGGAAACACGGTATGTTTTGTCGCCCAGAAATTTAAAACTGCCGTTTTTGAGAACACCGTCTTCGTACCACTTAACCTCCTGCACTTCGCAGCCTAACGGAATATTGGTTACATTTGAAGATGCCGTGTTGCCTTCAGTAGGCTTTTTTACCGATATATCAACGACTTCAACAGTAGCGTCGGAACGGCATTTAAAGTAATATTTGAACGCGATATGCGCGTTGTCGGCTTTATCGTCGGAAGGCTCGGCTTTAACAAACCCGATTAGTCCGTAATTTGAGCCGGTAAGAGATGAAGTCGCGTTCTTTACAAAACGGTAAGAATCCCTTTTATTGGAATCAACTTCAAAGTTTATTTGGAAGTAGTATGTTTCGCCGTTTGAAAAGGTCTCGTTTTCGCCCATCGTTCTGCCTGATGATGTGTGCCAAAAGATTGTCGAAACGGTAGGCTGATATGGCGCGCCGTCATAAGACCCAAACATATAACTGTATAGCGGCGCCGCCTTTTCGCCGGCATAAGGGGTTACAACGGTGTCGGGATTTTGAAGCTGAACTTTGATTTGGTTGATTTCATTCATACCGGGAATGGTGTAGGTGTACTCTAATGTAGCAACCGTATAGGTTGAGTTAAAGGTAACAGAAGTAGCGTCTTTCGGCTGATTGCTATGGGTGCGGACGGCGGTCAGAGGTTTCGAAAACTTATATCCGCTTTTGGCGGTTAAAACAATTTTACGGGTATAGGTTTTGCCCGCCGAAAGAGATGAAACGGCCGAACCGCCATAGTACCATTCATCCGAAGTCTTGGTGCAATTGTTATAATAAAGCGTTGCGTCTCCGCTATCGGTTACCGAAGGAGACGGCGCGTCGGCAAAGACAACCCTGCCGATATTCGGATAGGTGCGAGAACCGTTCATCTTTACACTAAGGTTTACCGTCGCAAAAGTCTTGCCTCCATAGGCGTTAAGCACTTCGCTTACGGTTGCGACAGAGGTGAAGTTACCGGAAGTCGAAAGGGTTACCTTGGTGCTTTTTGTTACGGTATAGCTCGCAGGGTCAACAACCTCGGTAACAACGGTGGCGTTGTAAGACCGCCCGGCCTCAAAACGCATTCCCGTATCCATTGTTGATTCGTTTATTGCGGTACCTTCGGTATCGTGCCAGATAATAGTTCCTCCCGATATGCGTATTCTTGAATCGTCGGATTTTACCGCCGAAGAAACGCACATAATCGGTTCGCCTACAACCGGAACCGCCGCGCCTTTTAAGGAAATCGAAAATGCCGAAACGGTTGAAGGAGAAGCGGCGAGAGCGGTTGAAGGAATAAGTCCCGCAAGCATTACAAAACAAAGTAACACTACGGTTATTCTTGTTCTAAAAGTTGCTTTCATATTTTTGCCTCCCGAAAAATTTTTATTATAATGTAAAACCGCAGGCGAATGCCCACGGTTTTAAAAATACGGTTAAACACTTTCTGCAAAGCGGATAAAGGCGTCAACGCCTTGTTTGTTACGCTTGAAAACGCCTGCGTGTTCAAGCACTTTGCCGAAAACGGTGCCGATTTCGTGTTGCAGGATTTTATCAATATTTTCGCCGTTAATAATTTCATATTTCGGCATAAATGCCTTTACCCATTCGTAGTGCTTGCCGATAGTTTCATTATCTTTAAAGTCTTCGCCCGACAAAATGGCATCCTTTAAAGCCGCCATTTCCGATTTTAATCTTGCCGGCAGAACGGCGAGACCCATAACCTCGATAAGTCCAATGTTTTCCTTTTTAATGTGGTGAAGTTCGGTATGGGGATGGAAAACGCCAAGCGGATGTTCGGGGGTTGTTATATTATTCCTTAAAACCAGGTCAAGCTCAAACATATCGCCGTTTTTGCGTGCGATAGGGGTTATCGTGTTATGCGGAATTCCCTCGGTTTCGGCAAAGACGAAAACACTCTCGTCCGAATACTTTCGCCATTTGTCGAGAATTTTTGAGGCAAGAGCGATTATCCTGTCGGTGTTTTTTGATGAAAGGCGGATAACCGACATCGGCCATTTAAGAATTCCGGCATTCACATCTTCAAAATCTTTAAAGATGAGCTCGCGTTCAATCTTTGCCTTTGCCATTGCAAAGGTATAGTTTCCGCCCTGGAAATGGTCGTGACTTAAAATGGACCCGCCTACAATCGGCAAATCGGCATTTGAACCCACGAAATAATGAGGAAATTGCTTAACGAAATCGAAAAGCTTTATAAAGGTGTTGTGATTTATCGACATGGGCGAATGTTCGCCGTTAAATACGATACAATGCTCATTATAATAAACATAGGGCGAATACTGGAAAAACCAGTCGCTGTCGTTAATTCTTACCGGTATAATGCGGTGATTTTGTCTTGCAGGGAAGTTTATTCTTCCGGCATATCCCTCGCATTCCTTGCATAAAAGGCACTTCGGATAGCCGGATTGCGGAGCCGACTTTGCGGCGGCAATGGCTTTCGGGTCCTTTTCGGGCTTTGAAAGATTAATGGTAATATCGAGCATTCCGTATTCGGTTTCGGTTTGCCATTTTAAATCTTTTTTTATGCGGTAACGGCGGATATAATCACTGTCGCAACTGAGATTATAATAATATTCGGTAGCCTTTTCGGGGGAGTCTTTATAAAGCGCAAAAAATCTGTCGGTTATACAAGACGGCGGGGGGATCATAAGACCCATAATTTTAGTGTCAAAAAGGTCGCGCTCGGTAACACTGCCGTCAATAATCCCCTGTTCGGTCGCGTAGTCAAGAATTTCCGAAAGAGTAGCCTCTAAATCGATATTCTCGTAATTGTTCGCATCCTCAAATGAATCAAGCTTCAATGCCTCTAAAACGCGGTTGGTTACGAAAATCTCATCGCGCCTGTCAAAGAGCCCTTTTGAAAGTCCGTAACAAATAAGTTTTCTGATTGCGTTATCTATCATTTTGAGCCTCTGTTATTCAATAACGGGTTTTGAAGTGTAACTGCCTGCAATACATACCCAGGAATTACCTGCGTTAACCTTGAGCGGAGCTCCCGAGGCATCGGTGAATTTAAGGGAAGAATTCATAGAGCCCTTAGACCAGTGAATTTTCGTATATGTTCCGTTCACAATATAATATCCTTCGCCGCCTGAAAGGTCGACCCTTCTGTGCTTGCCGTCGGGGTAATTGCTTATAGATGTCAGCAAAACGAAAACATTTTTAACATCGGTGGTCTCGTTTGTAACATAATCTTTTCTTAAAGTTGTTCCGAAATAGCGGGTGTATGCGCCCTTTGCCGGGTTGTATTCAAAAACCGTTTTGTAACTGCTTGAAAACGGCACCGTTACCTTGGCGCAGGTACCGTCGGTCAAGGTTATTTTTTCATCCTTTTTGCCGAAATTCTGCCAGGGAGTGTTGTCTGCCTGAGTGGTGGAGAATTTCTTTTGCGAGAGTCCGTTAAAAAGTTTATTACCGTATGAATAAAGGGTGTGCTCCGAGGCAAGACCGTTTTTAATCCTCGTTCCGCCGTAAGAGCCGGTGTCAATGGAAATGTCCTCAATGTCTTTAAGGTGCGGAGCGCAGTAGGTCGGGTCCTGACCGCAGTGGTAGTAAACGGCGTTGTTGCCGAGAGCCAAGTCAACATAAGGGTATCTTGCCGAGCGAATGGGTCCTATCTGATTTACCGAGGCAATATCCTTAAAAACCGCCATAAGTCTGGTAATTCCGCCCTCAACCTCTGTTTCGTAAACGATATCTGCCTTGTTAACACCGCATTGAACAGGCTGGGCGATATTCATATTGTTTATCATTACCGCCACGGGCCTTAAATCCTGCTTATCTAAATCAATGGGTAAACCGGTAAGGTTGTTAATGCCGGTCGGGTCCTCCGCCGGCGTTTTCTGCTCGTTGTTTTCGGTTTTTGTATTATCGGACTTTGCGGCGGATGTTTTGGCTTGCTTTTTGCCGCAACCGCAGGCGGAAAGAATTATGACTGAAAAGCAAAGTAATGCTATAATTAATTTTTTAAACATAGATAAAGTGACCTCCGAACTATTATGAAAACATTATACTATCTAAGAACTCTTTTTTCAAGAGGAATGATTTATTTTTATCAGAATATTTTTTTAAAAAAGACTTGAAAAACCGAAAAAAGTATGGTAACATAGCAATAGCATTTTTGCTTGGGGGCGTAGCTCAGCTGGGAGAGCGCTTGAATGGCATTCAAGAGGTCAAGAGTTCGATCCTCTCCGTCTCCACCAGGGGCAGGGTGATCTTGCCTTATTGCCCGCTTGGAATACCAAGCGGGTGTTTTTAAAAAAGTTAATACGGGCTTGTAGCTCAGTTTGGGAGAGCGTACGGTTCGCATCCGTAAGGTCGTGGGTTCGATCCCCATCAGGTCCACCAGAAATAGAAACATCGTACCGCAAGGTATGGTGTTTCTATTTTTTGATCATTTTTGTGATGGGGATCGAACAGGGCGGTTTGCGAAGCAAATTGCAACCTTTCGGTGAACGGTTGCAAAGCCCGCGGGCGTGTAGGCGCGACAGTCGCGCCGTAGCGATCCCCATCAGGTCCACCAAAAATAAGCAAGTCAAAGGACTTGCTTATTTTTTATCCATTGCGAAAGCAATGGTATATCATCACGCCTTAAGGCGTGTATCTCATCAGTCCGTAAGGACTGTATCTCATCACGGTTTTGCCGTGAATAAACAACTTTCGCAATGATGATATACAAGTCTTCGTCTTGAT
>DEWC01000070.1 GCA_002363095.1 Ruminococcaceae bacterium UBA3220
TTCGCTATCCGTGAGGGTGGCAGAACCGTAGGTTCCGGCGTTGTTACCAAGATTAACGAATAATCTTAAATAAGCAAAAACGGTCATCGTTTTCACGATGACCGTTTTTTTATTGAAATAGTTTTGCTTTTGTGATAGAATTATTGTAGTATACTTCTTTGTGATGCGCGACGCTTATCCTTTCATATTTGTTTGCGCACATTAAGAACATTACTTAAAGGGTTACAGTTTGTAAGCCGAGAAATAAAAAAGCGGAGGAATACCATGAAGAAAAAAATCGCATCAATCGTTTTGGCGGTGGCATTATTGATGTCAATACTGCCGTTAAATGCATTTGCCGTTTCGCCGCAGGTCAGGGAACTCAGACTTGACGACATATTTATCTATGAAGGTCAAACAAACGCGATTGGTAAATATGACTACTGCACCTATTTCAGCGTAGAGTATGAGGGCGATTACTCCGACAGCGGAACTGTCTATTCGCAAACCTACCTGAACAACCATAGCTTTATTTTTAATGACGGTCAGGATCAGACACCCTGGACCGCGGGAAACACCTACGAGGTCAAGGTCACCTTAAACGGCTTTGAGTCGTCCTTCAATGTTGAGGTAAGGCAAGCTCCCGATTCCATTTCGGTTGAAGACGCTTACACATTAAAGGAGGATTCGGTTTATTCCGAGCCGTGGTTTTCGGAATATAAGCTGAATAATTTCAAAGTGTGCTATTGTGTTTACGATGGCGACAATTCTTCCACGTACAGTCCGGGATCGTCTTTTCAAGTCAGTACCTACGATTATGTTTATCCCGATATTTTCTGCTCAACGCCGTATGAAAATTGGGTCGTAGGCGGCACGTATGAATGCCGAATTGAACTTATGGGTTTGAGTGATACCTTTAACGTAACCGTAGCCGAGATCAAAAATGTTCAGATAGATGATGTTTTAAGGATCGAAGAATACAAATCCTGGTGGAACGGATACGTCACAATGTCGTATGAATGGGATCCGCAAAAAGAAGATTATGTTGATGTTGAATGGTTTTGCTATGAGGTCGATCCGGATAACATAACGGTCATCCTGAAGGATGAAACGGTTATATCCGGCAATTTGTGGGAAATCTTCAAAAAATTCTGTCTTGGTATAAGATTTGACAGTGACCAATCCGTCAGAAACCGGTGGGGAATCGGAAATCATACCGCGACCCTTGATTTTGGCGGCAGTCAGTTTAACTATACCGTAAAGGTAGTTAAAAGTCTGATCAAGAGCCTCGAAGTTGCCGATGTGGAGGTCGAGGAGAACACCCACGGATACGAAGTGGAAAACGGCAAGTATATCTATTCGGATCTCTACTCATCTTGGAAGGTCACGCTTAACAACGGGACTGTTTTGACCGTTAAGGATGCAAACTATGTCGAGATAGGTGAAAGAACATACAATATCGAGTTTGACACTTCCGAGCAATTTGACACACCGTGGACTGCCGGAAACACCTACGAGATCACCGCCTCGCTTTTGGGTGTAACTACAACATTTAATGTTACCGTTACCGAATGCCCAGTGTTGAGCGTTGAGGTCGCTGACATCTCGGTGTCCGAGTTCACACACGGCAGTTACGATGGTGGTGTCGGCGGATCGTGGTATCATTATTCCATCGAGCCGGAAACAATAACGGTCCATCTGAGGGACGGATCGACCGTTACCGGAAACAGTTGGGAAATATACGATCAGATCGGTCGGTTGCCTGAATATGATTCCGACCAGTGTGAAGAAAATCCCTGGGGCATCGGGGAGCACACCGTTTCGGTTACGGTCGGACCTGTAACGACGGATTATAAGTTCACGGTCACGGAAAGCCCCGTAGCAAGCGTTGAAATATCCGACCTTACCCTTACTCAGGGTCTTGATTCCTACTACACCGGCAGTTACGATCACTATGATATGTTCCCCATATACACGGTCACCTTTAAGGACGGAACAAAGGTCACCGTCGATGAGGACGGTTACGGTTCGGTGTATTATGGCGGCGAATATTATGATCTCAGCATTGATTACGATCAGTATGAAAACCCCCTCCTTCCCGGAAACACCTATGAACTGACCGGAAAGATCGGAGTCGTATCAGATACCTTCAAGGTCACCGTTAAAGAAAACCCCGTTAGTCGGATCGAGGTTATCAAAGCGCCGGACAAGACAAATCTTTTGATTTCCGAAGTGGCGGTTATGAACGGGCTTAAGATAAGGGTCCATTATAAAGACGGAGCAAAGGAAGAATTTTCTGTTGACCGTGACTATCCCGTTGCAGGTTGTTTTAACATTTATTCAAACAAGCTCAAAAGAGACGGCAATTTGTATGCTCAGGATGAATACTACACGTCCGTCGGTCAGAAAACGCTGTCGTTTACGCTGTTCGGAAAAACGTGTGAGGTTCCGGTCACCGTAAAAGAAAATACGGCAAAATCACTTGCCGTTAAGGAAACGGCGGACAGATCCCTTGTCCTTACCGTGACCAAGAAGGACGGATCAAGCGAGGATTGGAAGGTCCTCAGCATCCCGCATCATTACGACGACGGCAAAACCTCCGAATACATTATAACCGATCACGGATATTTCTATATGCCGCGTCATCAGGACGAAAACGGTTCTGTCTTTACCATGACCCTTTCGGTTGATGAACATACCGGCAGAGAAAATACAATAAAGAGCAACGCTATCAAGAACAGCAAATGGCTTGAAGCATCCTGTGCGCTTCCGATCTTGTATAATGATACCAGCGCCGATTGGGTGTCCGACGCCGATAAGCAGCATTTCACGGGAACGATCACAGCGGAAAACATCGACGGTATTATCTCCATTGTTATTGCAAGCAGCGGTTTTGCTTATAACCGGAATAATATCCTTGACAGCGGAAATGAACGCGACGCTGAAACCGGACGTTATAAATACTATACGGTTTACAGCTCCGATGAGGTCAGGAAAGAGGTTCTCAAATATTTAGCAATAAACGATTTGGATCTTTCCCTTTCCAAACAGTATGATCCCCAGAAAAAGACCTATACAGAGTGGGAGACAGCATACATCGGCATCGACTCTTTCCCCTATCTGCTTGAGTATAAGGACGGGGAATGGTTAGGAACCTATTCCTGCGAGTATGACAATGAGTCTCACGTGTTCTTAGTAAAACTCAATGATGATAACAAGATAACGTTTATCGACAACAAGCTGCCGGATGATCCACAGCCGCCGGTGATTGTTAAGCAATTCTCCGACGTAAATTATAAGGACTGGTACGGCGATGCGGTCAAGTTTGCTACGAGCGCCGGACTTATCAAGGGCTATGCAAACGGCAGGTTCGGAACGGCGGATAATATCCAAAGGCAGGATTTTGTAGTCATTCTCGCCCGTCTTTCAGGCGACGATCTGAGCAAATACGAAGGAAAAACGAGCTTTAAGGACGTTGCAAAAGGCGCGTATTACGAGGCGGCTCTCGCCTGGGCAAAGGAAAAGAAGGTATCGAGCGGCTACGCAAACGGCAAGTTCGGTGTGGGCGACAAGATAACACGCGAACAGATAATGACCTTCTTCTATAATTATGCCAAGATAAAGGGAATTGACGTTACGGTTTCCGATGCCGAAAAGGCTGAAATAAGAGCAAAATACACCGACTTCAAGAACGTTTCGGGATATGCGCATGAAGCAACCTACTGGGCGCTTAAAAACGGCGTTATTTCCGGCAAGCAGGTAAACGGTAAAAGGTATATTTCGCCCGGCACGCAGGCACAGCGCTGCGAGGTCGCCGCAATGTTCTATAACATAGATCAAAAAGGAATATTCGCAAAATAATTGTTAATACCATGACAAAAAACCTCGGTGATAATCGCCGAGGTTTTTTAAATGAATAATGAATAATTGCGGTGTTGTCGCAAAGCGACAACGGATTTAAAAATCGCGGTCGATTCGTGAATCGCCCCTACCTCCGAAGACAATATTGGCATATCGTAGGGTCGTTTCACGAAACGACCGCCATTTATTATCCGTCGGCGAACGCCGACACAATCGTCTGCCGTATGAGTTCTGTTTGTCTGCCGTCTGAGGTCTGTTTTTGTTGACAATTTCCCCGAAAAATGGTAAAATATTCTCGCCAAATATTATTCCAACTTAATACCCATACTAAAAGTATGTCTATTTTTATCTCTTGATAAAAATGCATGCTTCATTTCGGCGTACTTTTTATGGGTATATCGGAATAATGTTTGGCGACAGTTGGAGCATTGCGTTTTTTGTGCGATTGCTTCGGCGGTCGCACTTTTTATTTTTTGGAGGAAGATGAAATGAACTCTTTAGGAAAGAAAATACTGACAGTTGTAATTGCGTGTGTTTTAGCAGTTGGTTGCTCGGTGGTTACAACAACTATCACTAACAAAAAAGAAGCGCTTAAAACTTCGACCGTTGTTAAAAACGGACTTTCGGCATACGAAATTGCAGTTTCTGAAGGATACGAAGGAAGCTTGCAAGATTGGCTTGATTCTTTGAAAGGAAAATCGGCTTTTGAGATAGCAAAGGAATCAGGCTTTTCCGGTACAGAAGCGGAATACACTAATCTTCTTAACAAATTATCATCGAGCAAACAGATATACATTAAAACAGCTTCATTTGATAAAGACGGATACTTAATCATTACACTTTCGGATGACACTGTTATTAATGCAGGAAAGGCATCGGGTCTTGACGGTAAAGACGGAAAAAACGGCACCGACGGCAAAACAGGAATAGGTATAATAAATGCAAACATAAATGATAACGGTGAGCTGGAATTGTCTTTTTCTGATAAATCAACAGTTAATGTTGGAAAAGTTGTCGGAGCGACAGGCGCTGCCGGAAGCGATGGGCTTTCCGCATATCAAATTGCTGTTTTTTCAGGATTGACTGATGCTGAAAACGAGGCAGATTGGCTCACAACCTTAAAAGGCGAAAAAGGTGACACGGGCGCTAAGGGTGATAAAGGAGATACAGGAGCCCAAGGTGTAAAAGGTGATCAAGGATTACAAGGTGAAGTCGGAGAAAAGGGAGATAAAGGAGAAAAAGGTGAAACCGGCGCCAAGGGAGAGAAAGGCGACAAGGGTGATCAAGGCGAAAAAGGTGATAAGGGTGATACCGGCTTGACCGGCGCTAACGGAAAGTCTGCATATGAAATTGCTAAGGAAAACGGTTGTACTTTGAGTGAAACCGACTGGTTAAATTCGCTTAAAGGTGCAAATGGTACCAACGGCAAATCCGCTTATGAAATCGCAAAACTCAGCGGTCTTACAGCAGCGTCAACAGAATCTGAATGGATAGAAAGTTTAAGAGGATTAAAGGGTGATAAAGGCGACACTGGTGCACAAGGCGCAAAAGGAGATAAAGGTGACAAGGGTGATACCGGCACACAGGGTGAAAAAGGTGACACTGGTGCTAAGGGAGATAAAGGAGATACAGGCGAAAAAGGCGATAAGGGAGACAAAGGTGATAAAGGCGAAACCGGTTTGGCAGGAGAAAACGGAAAATCGGCATACGAACTTGCAATAGAAAACGGAATAATCACTTCGATTGTAACCGAAACACAGTGGCTCAATTCGCTGAAAGGTGAAAAAGGTGACACTGGTGCCAAGGGAGATAAAGGAGATACAGGCGAAAAAGGTGAAAAAGGAAACAAGGGCGATAAGGGTGATGATGGCGTTGGCATTCAGAATATTTCTCTTTCAGAAGGCACAATGACTGTAACCCTTTCAGATTCTTCAACCTATTCTTTTGAAAATGTTAACGGTAAAGACGGAGTTTCACCGCAAATCCGTATTAACGCCGAAACCAACAAATGGGAAATATCGACCGATAACGGCTCAACATGGATCTCAACCTCGGTGAATGCAACCGGTGCTCAAGGCGACAAAGGCGACAAAGGAGATACCGGAGAAAAGGGTGAAACCGGCGCACAAGGTGAAAAAGGCGACACCGGCGCCAAGGGAGATAAAGGAGATACAGGAGCTCAGGGCGAAAAAGGAGATAAAGGTGATAAAGGAGATAAAGGAGATACAGGAGAAAAGGGTGATAATGGAATATCGCCAAAAATTAGGATAAATGATTTAACTAACGAATGGGAAATATCGGTAAATAACGGCTTATCGTATGAGACAACCGGCATTAAAGCAACTGGCGACAAAGGCGACAAAGGTGATGCCGGTGAAAAAGGAGATAAAGGAGAAAAGGGCGACATTGGTGCCAAAGGTGAAAAAGGTGATAAAGGCGACAAGGGAGATAAAGGTGATGCCGGTATAAGTGTTACAGGTGTTGTGCTTAATAATGATAATAAACTTGTTATAACATTTTCCGAGGGCGATCCTATAATCCTTGATAAATCCTTGATGGGACCGAAAGGTGATAAGGGGGACAATGGTGAAAATGGGGTTAGTGTTGTTTCCGTAACACTGACTGATGATTTTTACCTGATTTTCAATTATTCCGATGGTTCGTCTTCGGGCAAGCTCGGTCCGATTAAAGGTGATAAGGGAGATAAAGGAGATACCGGCGCTCAAGGAATAGGCATAACAACCGTATCATTAGATGATAACGGCAATCTTTATTTAACTTACAGCAATTCCGAGACCCCAACCCTTTTAGGAAACATCAAAGGAGAAAAAGGTGATAAAGGAGATAAGGGGGATAAAGGAAATGATGGCAGAGGTATTTTGAAAATGGAATATAATGATGCCGGTGAGTTAATCGTTACCTATACGGATGGAACTTCGCAAAACTTGGGTGCATTTTCTTCTGGAACTGGAGCTGCTAATAACGGTGTATTGTCATTCACTTTGTTATCAGACGGAACTTATAGTGTTTCAGCTGGAAATGAAATTGCTGGAGAAACAGAAATTTCTATTCCCTCGATTTACAATAATAAGGTTGTATCAACAATAAGTGAAGGTGCATTTAGTAATTTGCCAAATTTAACATCAGTAATTATCCCCGATACTATAGTTAAAATTGATAATGGCGCTTTTGCAAATAGTACATCGTTGTTATCCGTCACAATACCTTCGTCTTGCACGACTATAGGAAACAATTGTTTTGAAGGTGATCAAAATCTTGAACTTGTTGTAAAAACTGAAAATTTAAGCACTATTGGAGCGAGAGCTTTTGTGTCGGCAAAAAGTATTATTTGGGACTCATCAGAAAATACCAACTGGGAATTTACAGTGGCTCAAACACAAGGATATATTGATATGACAAGCGTTGATGCGGGTTATTCATATAAAACAATTAATAACCAAACATGCACAGTCACGATCAACGATTCAAACGCAAAAGCTCGTTTTTCTACCAATCAAGTATTTGCAACTAATGTTAATTACAATTATTACTGGGGAAATTACAGAATACAAGTTTGCCCGGGAAACTATACACTAACTAAAAAATAAAATATGAAGCGGTAGCGGCACTTATCATATGCACCCTGCCGAATAAAATGACAAAATAAGATAACAACTTTTGATGTATTGAGCAGAGTGTAAATAAATATAATTCGGTAGCAATTATAAAAGGAGTATTAAATTATGGAGAAAATTGACAAAGTAAAACTATACGAAAAAGAAATAGAAATGATTTTAGCTACTATGGGTACTTTCATAGGGAAAAGCATATGCAATACCAATCCTGATATAATGAAGGACGATCGTGATTTTATAATAAGTCATATGATGAGAATTAAATCGGGAAATGTGGATCGTGAAAGCTTAGAAAAAGCTGTTGATAACTTATTGCCTTATCTTTATAATAAATAATATGAGGAGAAATGATATGAGAAATGCACATGATATAGCAATAGAATTGGAACATATGTTATGTCGAGAATTTGGATTTGACGGACGTCCAAGAGGAACCATATTTGACGCTGATGCAATTGAGACATATATGTTTTATGATATAATTTGTTTATTACTTTATAGAAAATCCAATTCAGGTTGGGATGACTTTGCAAATAGAATATGTCAATATAAAGGTGTTAATATGAACCAAATACCCGAATATGAAAAAGTATTCGACGAATTCAAATTACTAATAGTGTAGTTTGCTGAAAAATTGTAAAAGAAACAAATATATCAGATACACAGTTGTCATTCGTTATCCGACAAGCATATTACCCTCACAAGTAAAAACCTTGTGAGGGTAATAATATTTTGAAAACCAATAATTCTGTTGTGAGAAAACAGATATTATAATCATTTATCACTGACCGCTGGTCATTTGTTTTCACGAAACGACCGTTTTATAATCCGTCGCCTTTGGCACACAATCGTCTGATGTCCGGCATCTGTCATCTGATATCTGTATTGACAAATGATACCATTTAATTTACAATATATAATAGTAAATTTTCGGGGAGATTTTTTATTATGATTAAGATTTCACCTTCCGTTTTATCGGCGGATTTTCTTGATTTCAAAGAAGAGATCGAAACAATGGAAAAAATCGGGGTGGATATGCTCCACCTTGATGTTATGGACGGTATTTTCGTGCCGAACATTTCCTTTGGCAATCCGCTTATCAAATCAATAAAAGCGCACACAAAACTGCCCCTTGATGTTCACCTTATGATTGATAGACCGCATAGGTATATTGAGGACTTCGCAAAATACGCCGATATTTTGGGGTTTCATTTTGAGGCAGGTTCGAACAACGCCGAAACATTAAAAAGAATACGCGAATTAGGCTGTAAATCCTGCATAACAATAAAGCCCTGCACCGAGCCTGAGGCAATTTACGACCTTTTACCTCTTTGTGATATGGTACTGGTTATGTCGGTAGAGCCGGGCTTCGGCGGACAAAAATACCTTAACAGCGCAACCGAAAAACTAAAAAAGCTCCGCGCAGAAATAGATAATCGCGGTCTTGACTGCGATTTGGAGGTTGACGGCGGAATAAACGGCGATACCGCAAAAGAGGCTATAAACGCAGGCGCAAATGTTCTGGTCGCGGGAAGCTATCTTGTAGGTTCGCCCGAACTTGAAAAAAGGGTAGAATATCTTAAATCATTATAAAGAAAAGGGATAAAAATGGACTATAAATTCTTAAAAAGCGGAACCGATATAAGGGGTTATGCGAGCGATTTGGGCGGAAAGCAAGTAGAACTTACCGATGAGGCGGTTTACGATATCGCCGCCGCCTTTGTTTCTTTTGTTGTTGACCGCGCGAATAAGCCGTCAAATGAGCTTTTAATCTCGCTCGGCCATGATTCGAGGATAACGGCTGAAAGAATTTGCGAGCAGGTAAAAAAAGCGCTTGTAAACGCGGGGGTTACCGTTTTATATCTTGATTTTGCCTCAACGCCGGCTATGTTTATGACAACGGTGGATAAAAACTGCGACGCCGCCATTCAGATAACGGCAAGTCATCATCCGTTTGACCGCAACGGACTTAAATTTTTTCTTCCCTCGGGCGGACTTGAAGGAAGCGACATAGCCGAAATACTGGATTTAGCTTCAAACAAGGAAGAGGTTATAAGCGAAACCAAAGGGGAGATTATCGACTGCGACTATATGAAGCAGTATGCGGAAAATCTCAGAAATATTATTATAAAAAATGTCGGCAAGGGAGATTTGCCGTTAAAGGGCAAAAAAATCGTAGTTGACGCCGGAAACGGTGTCGGCGGATTTTACGCCACCGAGGTTCTTGAAATCTTAGGCGCCGATATTTCGGGCAGCCAGTTTTTAGAGCCGGACGGAATGTTCCCGAATCATATTCCGAACCCCGAGGACAAGACGGCAATGGAGAGTATATGCAGCGCGGTAAAGAAAAACGGCGCCGATTTAGGGATAATATTCGATACCGATGTTGACAGGGCAGGTTGTGTTGATAAAAACGGAAACGAGATAAACCGCAATCGCCTTATCGCCCTTGCCGCGTATATTGCCCTCGACGGAAAAAAAGGCGCCACCGTGGTAACCGATTCGGTAACATCGGACGGTCTTAAAGAGTTTATAGAAAATCATTTAGGCGGAAAGCACTATCGCTACCGCAGAGGATATAAAAATGTTATTGATAAAGCGATAGAGTTGTGCAAAAACGGTATGGAAGCACCGCTTGCCATTGAAACATCGGGACATGCGGCGCTTAAGGAGAACTACTTTTTGGACGACGGCGCATATCTTATGACCAAAATTGTTATAGAACTTGCAAAAGGAGCCGATTTTGAAAAAATCATTGCTCCGCTTAAAATGCCGAAAGAAGAAAAAGAAGTGAGGCTTAATATTACCGACCCGAATTTCAGAGAATACGGCGAAAAGGTTATAAAGGAACTTGAAAAATTCGCCGCTGCTCGTGAGGACTGGGAAATAGCCCCGGACAACCGCGAGGGAATACGCGTTTCAACCGCAAACGGCTGGTTTTTGCTCCGCCTTTCGGTTCACGACCCGGTTATGCCCCTCAACCTTGAAAGCAGGGAAAAGGGCGGCACCGAGGAGGATTTTGCGGTAATAAAAGAATTCCTCTCAAAATTTGAAGGGCTTTCGCTTTAAGGAGAATTTATGCAAAAACTGTTATCGGTTATCATTCCTTCATA
>DEWC01000059.1 GCA_002363095.1 Ruminococcaceae bacterium UBA3220
TCTCTTTCGTCTAAATCGGAAGGCAACTTGCAGTAATAGTCAACCGGCAGATGGGTTTCGGGGTCGCGGTACATACCGATATGTCCGACTTTGGTCGAGGGTATAAGACTGAGGATCCCGTCAACCATTCCGAGACCGGCTCTGAGAATGGGAACTATCGCCATTTTTCTGCCGCCGAGTTTTTTTGCGTGGGCAACACCCACCGGGGTTTTAACATCAACATCGTTAAGAGGTAAATCTCGGGTAGATTCATAACACATAAGCATAGCAATCTCGCTTATTAACTCCCGAAACTGTTTAGTTCCGGTTCTTTCGTCTCTGAGAATCGAAAGTTTGTGTTGAATCAGAGGATGGTCCATGATAAAAACATTTTCTTTCATTTTTCTGCTCCTTAACTTTCTTCGATTTTTGATATTTTATCTATTCTAACCTGATGACGCCCGCCTTCAAAGGGGGTGTCAACAAATAAATCGACAAGTTCAAGTGCCGTTCCGACACCGATAACCCGACCGCCGAGGCAAAGAATGTTTGAATTGTTGTGAAGTCTTGTATACTTTGCGGAAAAGTGTTCACTGCAAGCTGCAGCCCGTATTCCTTTGACTTTATTGGCTGCGAGAGACATACCTATACCTGTCCCGCACACAAGAATTCCGAGGGTGCATTCGCCGTTGGCAACACTATTTGCGACCTTAACGGCAATGTCGGGATAATCAACCGATTTGTTTTCGTATATACCGAAGTCTATAAGTTCAAAACCGCGCTTTTTTAAGTGCTCGGCAATCGCGTTTTTGTGGTCAAAACCACCGTGATCACATCCAATTGCAATTTTCATACAGTATCATCCCTTTTTTTGTTTTGCTTTTAGCTCTCGCTCAGCTTGCGGGGGTCTTAGATAAGACGGCAACAGTTCCCCGCGGTTCAGTGTTTGTCCGTTTTTAAGTTTGTCAAAAGATGCGAAAGCTACGCCAACAGCCGACTGATATCTTCTGGATATGTCCGCCAAAACACAATTGCGGTTATCGTTGATTTGAGAAAAGAATTTTTCGGCGCCGTCGCCGCATATTATGATTTTATCTGTAACCCCGGCAATATCGGTCAACAAATCGTTTGACAGTATCGCCCGGTCATCGCATATACGGCAAACCTTACCGTTATCAATCCTGAAAAGCGCGTTATAGAATTGATTGCAACGGGCGTCCATTACGGGGCATATTACAGCATTCACATCTAAAAACAAATGAGCCATAGCTTCGAGCGTTGAAACAGGAACACAAGGTAAATCGCCGTTAACCGCGAGTCCTTTTATCGCGCTGATTCCTATTCTTACCCCCGTAAAAGAGCCGGGACCTGTTGCAACAGATAATCCCGAAATATCATTTAAGGATAAGGCGGAAGATTTGAGTGTCGACTCAATCATAGGTAAAAGTGTCTGTGAATGTGTAATTTTAACATTTATGTAACTTGAAGCAAGAATTTTTTCGCCGTCAAAAACGCATACACTCACCGGGGAGGCGGAGCATTCAATAGACAGTATGTTCATTTTGCGATATCCTTTGTAAAAATCCTGATTTTTCTTTTAGTATCATCAATAGGCGATATCTCGATAAAAACCGTGTCGTCTTCAAGAATTTCGCTGATGTTTTCGCTCCATTCGATCGCGATAATTCCGTTTTGGTCAAAATAATCGAAATATCCGGTTGAGTATAAATCCTCAAACGAGGTAATTCTGTACATATCAAAATGGAATATCGGCAGTCTTCCGCCAAGATACTCATTAACAATGGAAAATGTCGGCGAAGTAACATCACCTTTATAACCGATACCGCGCGCCAATCCGCGCATAAAACAGGTCTTTCCGACGCCGAGATTTCCGAGAAAAGCAATAACTGTACCGGGATTTAATGTTTTTGCGAAATCTTCGGAAATTCGCTCTGTATCAGAAGGAGAATCCGAAACATACTCTAAAAGCATATAAACCCCTCTTTTCAAATAATTATAATATCATATTTGTTAAAATGTGTCAAATAAAAAATAATATTTTTCTCCAAAATTCTTGTATTTACTCATTCTTTATGTTATTATAAATATAAAATTTGAAAGGGTGTCTGTTATGATTGATAAAACGGTTGCGGCAATTTCTACACC
Organism: Ruminococcaceae bacterium UBA3220; assembly: GCA_002363095.1. Classification (GTDB taxonomy): domain Bacteria; phylum Bacillota; class Clostridia; order Oscillospirales; family Acutalibacteraceae; genus UBA737. The sequence continues at coordinate 2,146 of DEWC01000059.1, forward strand.
CCCCGGCGAAGGCGGAATTGCTGTTATCAGGATTTCCGGTCCCGAAGCAATAGTTATAGCGGATAAATCTTTCAGGTCATACAGCGGAAAATTTCTTTCCGAAATAAAAGGATATTCCGCCTTATACGGCGAAGTTGTTTCGGAAAATTCGGTTATTGACGACGCCGTTGCCACCGTATTCAGAGCGCCTAAGAGCTTCACGGGTGAAAACACCGTTGAATTCTCGGTTCACGGAGGCAGGCTTGTTGCTAAAAATGTCCTGCGAGCCGTGATCAAAAACGGTGCCTGTCCGGCGGATAGAGGCGAATTCACAAAAAGAGCCTTCTTAAACGGAAAAATCGACCTGACAAAAGCAGAAAGCATCATAAATATCATAAATGCAAAAAACGAAATTGCCCTTAGAATTTCTCAGGCCGCTAAAAACGGCAGAATTTCAAAAGAAATTGACTCGCTAATCGAAAAACTCCTCGAATTGTCGGCTTCGTTTTCGGTATATGCTGATTATCCCGATGATGAAATTGAAAATTTAAACCCCGAAAATTTCCATTCCTCTTTGGATGAAATATTATATAAACTTAAAAATATGATTGATACTTTCGATCTCGGGAAAAAGCTTTGCGACGGGATAGAATGCGCCATTATAGGTAAGCCGAATGTGGGAAAGTCAACCCTTATGAACGCTCTTAGCAGAACCGAAAGGTCGATTGTAACCGATATTGCCGGCACAACCAGAGATGTTGTCGATTCGGCTGTTGTTTTGGGCGATACAACATTAATTCTTTCCGATACCGCCGGTATACATCAAACCGATGATATTGTTGAAAAGGCGGGAGTTGACAGATCTTTTCAAAAGCTTGACAGCGCGATGATAGTAATTGCCGTGTTTGACGCTTCAAGTCCGCTTGATGACGATGACAGAATTATAATTGATTCGATATCGGACAACGCGATTATCGTTCTTAACAAATCGGATTTGGGACTAAAAGCAGACATTTCGGCTTTCAAAGGTATGACGGTTGTTAATATTTCCGCTAAAAACAACCAAGGTATTGATACGCTTTCCGAAGCAATACTCGCAAAAATCAAAGCCGACAGGCTTGATTCCGATGATGCCGTATTAATAAATGACAGGCAGTTTAATTGCGTTAACAGAGCTTATGAGTCGCTTTACGAGGCAAAAACCGCAATGGAAAATCATGTCACATTAGACGCTGTAGGCATTTGTATAGATGACAGTCTCAAAGCATTACTCGAACTTACCGGCAGGCGTGTTACAAATGAGGTTAGCGATGAGATTTTCAGTCGTTTTTGTGTAGGAAAATAGAGGAAGGAATATATTTTGGAAATCAAAAAATATTATGCCGGCGATTATGATATCGCCGTAATTGGCGGCGGACATGCAGGTGTTGAGGCGGCGCTCGCGGGGGCACGGCTCGGCGCAAAAACAATTATGTTTACAATAACCCTTGACTGGGTTGCGAATATGCCCTGCAATCCTTCAATCGGAGGAACGGCAAAGGGACATCTTGTCCGTGAACTTGACGCACTCGGCGGTGAAATGGGAAAGGCAGCCGATGCGAACACCCTTCAAAGCAGAATGCTCAATCGTGGGAAAGGACCCGCAGTATATTCGCTGAGGGCTCAGATTGACCGGCGTCATTACAGTGAATACATGAAACATACCGTTGAAAAACAGTCGGGACTTGATGTAAAGCAAGCCGAAATCGTGAAGATTGAAAAAAACGGTGAATTATGGCAGCTTACAACTAATTTAGGCGCCTTTTACAACTGCAAAACAGTTATTTTCGCCACCGGAACCTTTTTGGGCGGACGCGTCTATGTCGGGGAGGTTAATTATGAAGCCGGTCCCGACGGTACTTTTCCCGCAAAAAGATTATCAGACTCAATAAAATCCCTCGGAATTCCGCTTCGAAGGTTTAAGACGGGCACGCCTGCGCGAGTTTTAAAAGGCAGTATCGATTTTTCGCAACTTGAAGTTCAGGAAGGCGATTCCATAACTGTTCCGTTCAGTTTTTCTTCTAAAGAAAAGCCGAAAAACACCGTTGTATGTCATATCGCGTATACCAACGACCAAACAAAGAAGGTCATACTCGATAACATAGACCGCTCACCGTTATACGCCGGTCAGATTTCGGGTGCGGGGCCGAGATATTGCCCGAGTATTGAAGATAAAATCGTTCGTTTTGCAGATAAAAAAAGGCATCAGTTATTTATCGAGCCTTGCGGTGAAAATACCGAGGAAATGTACCTTCAAGGTATGTCTTCCTCTTTGCCCGAAGAAGTTCAAATTGAGTTTTATCGCACAATAAAAGGACTTGAAAATGTAAAAATAATGAGAAATGCCTACGCAATTGAATATGACTGTGTTGACCCCACGGCGCTCCAAGCTTCGCTTGAGTTTAAAGATTACGGCGGACTTTTCGGTGCAGGGCAGTTTAACGGCTCTTCGGGCTACGAGGAGGCGGCGGCGCAAGGACTTATAGCCGGTATAAATGCGGCAAGAAAAATAAAAGGAAAAGAACCTCTCGTTCTCTCAAGAGCGTCATCTTATATCGGCACATTGATTGACGACCTTGTAACAAAGGGTTGTTCCGACCCTTACAGAATGATGACATCAAGAAGCGAATATCGCTTGTTTTTAAGGCAGGATAACGCCGATGAACGGCTTATGCCGATTGGTTTCGAAATAGGTTTGATTGATAAATCAACATTTGAAGCGTTGAAGAAAAAAATCAGTCTTAAAGAGAATGAGATAAAAAGGATTAAGGCAACATTTTTACCGCCTACGGAAAATCTTAATGCAATGCTCAGAAAATTGGGAACAACCGAGATTGAAACGGGGGTTTCGCTTGAAAACTTGATAAAAAGACCGGAACTCAATTACAACTCTCTTAAAGAATTTGACCCGACTCGCCCCGAACTTCCCGAAGATGTTTGCGAAAAGGTCGAAATCGAAATAAAATATGAAGGATATATAAAACGCCAGCTTGCTCAGGTAAATGAAACAATACGGCTTGAGGGAATGTCAATCCCTGACGATATTGATTATAAAGATGTTTACGGGCTGAGACTTGAAGCGGTTGAAAAACTCGCCAAAATCAGACCCGCAAATATAGGACAGGCGTCAAGGATTTCGGGGGTCAGTCCTTCCGATATATCCGTTTTGCTTATTCATTTGAAAAAGGAGTAAATATTATGTACGAAAATGTTATCCAAAATCTTAAAAAAAACAATATCAACGTGATTTTTGCCGAAAATAAAGAAAAGGTTTCATCAATAGTTGAGGGCTTGCTGTTCCCGGGGGCGACAATTTCAAGCGGTGGATCTGTATCTTTGAGCGAATGCGGAGTATTAGATTTGATAAAATCCGGAAAGTACAACTATATCGACCGTAACAGTAATGGCGATGGCAAAACATCGAATATTTTCAAAGAAATTCTTGATTGCGATTTTTACTTTTGCTCCTCCAACGCTCTTACGGAAAACGGCGAACTAATAAATGTTGACGGGTTTTGCAACCGAATTTCAGCAATATCGTTCGGGCCGAAAAAGGTTGTAATGATTGTCGGAAAAAACAAAATTGTCAAGGATGCGGAACAAGGGTTTTTGCGTGTCAAAAGAATTGCCGCACCGCTCAATACCGTGCGCCTTTGTCTTGATACCCCGTGCAGCAAACTCGGACACTGCATATCGCTTGAAAAAAGCGACACCCCCGGAATTACCGAGGGTTGTGCAAGCAAAAACCGAATTTGCAGAAATTATCTTATCTCCGGAATGCAAAATGACAGCGGCAGAATAACCGTTATCCTGGTTGATGATTGTTTGGGCTATTAGTCTTTCGTTTCGAGAGCCCCTGTGCGATTGCGGGAAATGCGTTTTCAGTGTCGGCGGTCGGCTGAATTTCATAGGTGCCGTACCTTGTTGCAATATCATGTGCCGAAGGACCGTTTTTGTCGATTGCCCGTTTTTTGTTGTCTTTTTTCATAATTTCACCCCTTTTTATTCTTTACAACGGGGATGAGTTTATGCTATAATATTAAAGTTAGTAATTTTAAGGAGTTATTGTAAATGCTTGACATTAAATTTATCTGTGAAAATCCGGAAGCAGTTAAGGAAAACATCAAGAAAAAGTTTAAGGATGATAAGTTGCCCTTGGTCGATAAGGTAATTGCGTTGTATAAAGAGAAATGCGACGCAAACACCAAGGCTAACGATCTTCGCGCCAACCGTAACAAAATCAGCAAACAAATAGGCGTGCTTATGGGTCAGGGAAAGAAGGACGAAGCCGAGGAAATGAAACAACTTGTTTCAAAACAGGCGGAAGAACTCAAAGCTCTTGAAGAAAAGGAAACTGCGCTTGAAGCTCAGGTTCGCGAAATTCAAATGAAAATTCCCAACATCATTGATATAAGCGTTCCTGTCGGTAAAGATGACAGTGAAAATGTTGAGGTAAAGCAATTCGGCGAACAAACCAATCCTGATTTTGAAATTCCCTATCATACCGATATTATGGCGCTTTTTAACGGAATTGACAAAGAGGCGGCCGGTCGGGTTGCCGGCGAAGGCTTTTATTATCTTTCGGGTGATATTGCCCGTATGCATTCTGCCGTTACCGCTTATGCGCGTGATTTTATGATTGATAAGGGCTTTACCTATTATATTCCGCCTTTTATGATAAGATCCAATGTTGTAACAGGTGTTATGAGCTTTGAAGAAATGGATTCCATGATGTATAAAATAGAAGGCGAAGACCTCTATCTCATAGGAACATCCGAGCATTCTATGATCGGTAAATTTATCGATACTATTACACCGGAGGAAAAATTACCGCTCACTCTCACAAGTTATTCACCCTGTTTCA
>DEWC01000027.1:0-12356 GCA_002363095.1 Ruminococcaceae bacterium UBA3220
AGCTGGTGGACGGACTTGAACCCCCGACCTGCTGATTACAAATCAGCTGCTCTACCAACTGAGCTACACCAGCATTTAACGGCGCCTAAATAATATACCACAAATACAAGTAGAAGTCAAGAAAAATTTTTATATTATTCGTATCTCTTTTTCTTTACAAAAAGCATCAAGCCCCTCTTGTCAAAGAGGGCTTGGTATTATCTTATAAAATTAGTTCTTATCTGCGGTTCCTTTGCGGGGATGCCGTTTTTTTGCTTATATTCGGTGATAGCCTTAATAAGAAACGCCATATTATTGCCGAGCGTTCTCATCGTTGTAAGACCTTCGGCGTCTTTTTCGCTCTCTCCCGGCGCGGCGCCGTGAACTCCGTTCCAGTAATTGCTTGACGCTATCGGCATACCGCTTATGGTGAAATACTTATTAAGCTGGTCAAATGTGGCGGTTATTCCGCCTCTTCTTGCGACGCAGACGCAGGCGCCGACCTTCATGGTTTTATCGAATTTTGAACTCATAAATAAGCGGTCGAGGAAAGAAACAAGCGTGCCGGCGGCATTCGCAAAATATACAGGCGAGCCGACAATAAGACCGTCGCAGTCTTTGAACTTTTCGGCGACGGCATTTACCTCATCGTCAAAAACGCATTTCCCCGTTTTACCGCAACTTCCGCAAGCGATACATCCTCTGATTGCCTTGTTGCCTATATCAACGATTTCAAATTGCACTCCGTTGCTTTCAAGGGCTTTCCCTATTTCACTCAGCGCCGTGAATGTGTTTCCGTTTGGACGGGGACTTCCGTTTATCATCAAAACTTTCATTTTTTTCTCCCTTAACTTTGTATTTTAGTTTTGTTGCCATTCCGCCGCGCAAATGGCGTTCTTCCTTGTTTTTTTGAAGGACTTTACCTACCGCCTTATAAAGAAGCGGATCGTCCTTTATAAGTCTTTCGGTAACATCCTTATGTACCGTACTTTTGCTGACATCAAAAACCTTGGATGTTGCTCTTACCGTCGCTCCCGTTTCGGAAATGTATTTGCCTAATATGACGGCTCTGCTTTTGGCGGAATACTTCATATAATCAACCCCGAAAAGTAGTAAGGAATTGGTAGATTATATGTTCAGAGAATAAGATTTATTACAAAGGGGTACTGTGGAAAAACACAATACCCCCGAAAGTTTGAAAATGTTTTTAGGCTTTTTTCTTTGTTTTTGTTTTTGCAACATGCTGTTTCCAGCAAACCCAAAGCGGTCCTGCAATAAACAGTGAGGAGAAACATCCGGAGATAAGACCGAAAGCCATCGGAATACCGAAGGTACGAAGCGAGGTAAGGCCGTAGATTTCAGCAACAACGATAATGGTCAAAACAGCTATAATTGTTGTAACCGATGTTACGATGTTTCGTATCATAACGCCCTTGATACTTCTGTTCATATTCTCTTCGATTGTCAGTTGCGGATAATATTTGTTTGTTTCTCTTACACGGTCGTAAACAACGATGGTATCGTTAAGCGAATAACCGAGAATTGTAAGAACAACCGCCATATAGTTTGAATCAATCTGCAAACGGAATATAGCGCAAACGCTGAATGTTACCAAAAGGTCCAGCACCAACGCGCAAAGAGCGGTTAAAGCAGCCGAAACGCCGCCGATTCGCTTAAATCTGAGCCCTACATAAACGACTACCAAAAGGGCGGTGATAATAACCGCTACAAGGCTTTTAAGAAGGAATGTGCCGGCTACCGAAGGACTTACGGAGTTGGACTCGGCAAGGTCGACCTTGTATTTTTCGTACTTTGTTTTGAGCTCGTTGGTTAACTGTTCCTGGGTTTCGGCGTTCAATGTTTTCTTTCCGGAGATGCTGATAACATAGGTTTTTGAGCCTCCGTTAAAGCCTTCGTTTTGGCTAATCGAAAAATCAGTCTTGCCGAGTTTTGATTTAACCGTCTTTTCGAAATCGGACTGTTTTAAATCGCCTTCATAAGAATAGGCAAGGCGGGCGCCGCCTCTGAAGTTGATATCAAGGCGAAGGCTTCCGAAAATCGAAAGCATAATACCGGTAAGGATTATTGCCGCATAAACAATAATCAGAATTTTCATTACTTTTTTTGAATTAATATTGATATTACTGAACATTTTTCTTACCTCCGTAAAGCGCAGGCTTTCTTAAGAACTTATACTGAGAAATGCTCTTAAGCATATACTTAGAAGCAAGAACGCCCATAATAAGGTTGAATATAACGCCGATTATAAGTGTATAACCGAAGGCGTAAACGGAACCTGTAATTGAAGAGCCGAAGAAGGACATAATGGGGGAGAATATCTTCGCCATGAGACTGTCCGGAGCGCCGAAGGCACCCATAAGTACGAGCGATACGATTACGATGGTTACATTGCCGTCGATAATCGCGGACAAACTGTTTTTAAAGCCTGAATCAATCGCACCGTCAATTGTTTTGCCCTTCTTGAATTCATCGCGAATTCTTTCGGCGGCGATAACATTACAGTCAACGCCGACGCCGATTGAAAGTATAATACCGGCGATACCGGGAACGGTAAGGGTGAAACTGTTTGTTCCGGGGAAGAAGCCGGATATGCAGGCAATTGTTCCCGCTAACTGTCCGAGCAAAGCCAGACAGGCTATAAATCCGTGTACCCTGTAACGGATAAGCATCAAAAGACAAACAATTCCGAACGCAATGGATCCGGCAATTACCATAACCTTGAGCGCATTGTTACCGAGCGAAGGAGAGATTATTTGAAGTTTACCGCCTTCACCCGTGCTGTTTGAATTTGAAGTATCGGCGCTGCTGTCTTTGGCGGTTGCTGCGGAATCTCCTGTTTCGGCGGTTACGGGATTTCCGTTTTCGTCAACATTATCGGTAACCTGAACCGAGCCGTCCGATTGGTTTGAAGCGGCAGCGCTTGTATTGGATTTCGAATCCGACGAACTGCTTGTCTCACCGGTGGTAAGAGCAAACGGCAATGAACCTGCGTTGATAAGGTCTGCCAAACGCTTTGCGCCTTTTTCGGTAAAGTTGCCGTATATGATAGCCTCGCCACCGGAGATTGCCTGATCGCAACCTGCGGTGGAAATTGCATCATCGTCAAGGAAAATAGAAATTTTGGTTCCGTTTGTTGCTGCGTTGCTTGTTGCCTTAAAGAATGCGTCAGCACCGGTTGAATTAAGTTTAAGGGAAACAACATAGCCATGATCCTCGGTATACTGAGAAGAGGCTTCCTTTACGACCTCACCGGTCATAAAAGGCGTTCCGGACTTTTCGGTGCCTTCGTAAAATTCAAGTTGCGCCGAGGCGGAAAGCTGATTTATAGCCTCCTGCGGGTCAAAGTCCTCGTCACCCGCGGTTCTCGGGAATCTTACAATAACCTGGTGCTTTTGGTTGTCAACATGAACCTCATAATCGGTTATGTTAAGGTTAACAAGGCGTGTTTCGATGATAGCTTTGGCAGTTTCCATATCCTTATCATCAATTTTAACACCTTTTTTGTCGGGCGAAAAAACGGCCTCAACACCGCCCGAGATATCAATACCCCAGCGGATATCCTCGGCACCCTTAATGTAAGTTTTTTTGGTGTCGCCGTAGTAATCGTAGCATCCGTAAAATGCAAAATATGCAAGTGTCAAAATAAGGACAAAGATTACGACAAATACCGGCTTGCCCGTTCTTTTGGACTTCATTGGCAAATCCTCCAATTCATATAAGCGACGGCAGAAAAAACTCCGTCGGCCTGTCCCTGTGTAATGGTTTTTGGGACAAACAATCTCAGGGCAAAAGGCCTCATGCCCTGAGTTACGGTAATATTATACTAAATATTTCATATAAAGTCAATTGAAAATATAACGAAATTGCTCGAAAATGAGAGTTTTGCTTTTTTATAAAGACCCGGCATTGTTATGTACGGTTTTAACAACCGAGAGTCAGCTTTTCGAGCGCGGCGTATCTTACCGCGCAAGAGAGAACCTTTGAGGCGGTCATTATATCATCAAGGCTCGGGAAGGACGGCGCAATTCTTATGTTGGAATCATCCGGGTCCTTGCCGTAAGGATAGGTTGCGCCGACGCTTGTCAGGGTAAGTCCCAATTCTTTGCAAAGCTCGCCTACGCGTTTTGCGCATCCCTTCATAACAAAAAGACTTATGAAATATCCGCCGTTCGGCTTATTCCATTTTGCGATGCCTTTGCCCTTTAATGTACGGTCGAACTCATCCGTAACAGCGTCGAATTTCGGTCTTAAAATCGCGGCGTGCTTCGACATCTGAACCTTCACGGCGGCCAAATCCGGAAGAAAAGCCGTATGCCTTAACTGATTAAGTTTATCGGGGCCTATCGACTGATATTTTATTCTTCCTTTTAACATCTCAACAACCGATGGGCTTGCCGCCATGGCGGCAACGCCTGCGCCGGGGAAGGTGATTTTTGAGGTGGAGGTAAAGATAATCGGCATATCGGCATTTCCCGATTTTACACATTCGTCATACAAATTAAGGAGTTTATCGCCTTGGTCGTATAAATCGTGAACTACATAGGCGTTATCCCAGAAGATATGAAAATCCTTTGCCGCCGGTTTTAAATGAGCAAAACGTCGAACGACCTCATCGCTGTATGTTATTCCCTGAGGGTTTGAATACTTCGGTACACACCAAACACCTTTAACGGCAGGGTCTTTTACATATTTTTCAATCGCATCCATATCGGGGCCGTCATCATTCATTGCTATCGTGATAAGTTCAAAACCGAAATGCTCGGTGATTCCGAAATGGCGGTCATATCCCGGAGCGGGGCATAAGAATTTGCGGTTTTTTTCCAAAAGCCACGGCTCACCGCCGAGCCCGTGGGTCATACCTTGTGAAACGGTATCAAACATCATGGTAAGGGACGAATTTCCGCCTGTTATGATGCATTCTTCCGGCATTTCGAGTATCTCGGAGAATAGTTTTTTGGCGCTTTTAATGCCGTCCAAACCGCCGTAGTTTCGCGCGTCGGCGCCCGTTTCAAGGGTAAAATCGGTGTCGGGTGAAACAAGGCTTAGCATATCGTTGCTCAAATCAAGGTTATCGCTTCCGGGTTTTCCTCTGGACATATCGAGTTTAAGTCCGAGACCTTTGAGTTCTTCAAATTCGTTTTTTACCGCCGAAAACTCTTTGCTGAGGTCGGCTTTATCCATATCGGAATATTTTTGCATAGTATCAACTCCTAAGTTTTAAGACACCTTATTATATTACTTTTCTTGCGCTTTTGCAACCGTAAAATGACGATTTTATCCGAAACGGAAAGCCCTTTGTGCGGACAGGTTATATCAATTCCCGATTTCGGTCATATTATATTAGTGTGCAGTGCAACAACGGAGTTGATTTTTTTGGAAAACAAAATCGCGATAGGAAGTGTAACCTATGCCCTAAAGGGCAGGGATGTTCTCAGAAAAAACGGCTACAGGGTCGGAATTGAAAGAAAACCTTCCAAGAATTCGGGAGGATGCGGATATTCGCTTAAATTTACAGGCGACCTTCAAAGAGCAAAGGACATTTTGGACAGACACGGTATTAAGTATAAATACGGAGAATAAACTGCGTAAAGGGATGTTGAATTCGCGATTTAACATCCCTTGTTTTATCCTCCAAAACGCCGAAAATGCCGATTTCGGCCTTTTTGCGACTTGTTGCTCTTTGAAAAACCATTAAACAAAACCTTAAAGAACGGTGTGAAAAAATGATATATCTTGATAATGCCGCAACCACCGGAGAAAAACCGGTAGAGGTAAAAAGGGCGGTTTTGTTTGCGCTCAATAACCTGAGCGCAAATCCCGGAAGAGGAGGACACAAACAGTCTCTCTCGGCTTCGGAGGCGGTCTACGGCGTAAGGGACAAGCTTTCGCTTTTTTTCGGCGCCGGCGGACCTGAAAATGTTGCTTTTACGGCAAACTGTACCCACGCTCTTAATTTCGTTATAAAAGGAATCCTGAAAAGGGGAGATCATACGGTTGTATCGGATTTAGAGCATAATGCCGTTACGAGACCGCTTAAATCGGTTACCGATAATATTTCGGTGGCGAAGGTTTCTTTTTCGGACGATGAAAAAACGGCGGACAACTTCGAAAAAGCCATAAGAGACGATACAAAGCTTGTTATCTGTACCGCTGCTTCAAATGTAACAGGTAAAATTCTGCCGCTGAAAAAAATCGGTGCGATATGCCGAAAAAAAGGTGTGCCGTTTCTTGTAGACGGCGCGCAGGGCGGCGGAGTTATTCCGATTAATATGAAAGAAATGTATATTGATTATCTTTGTCTGGCTCCGCATAAGGGGTTTTATGCTCCGATGAGCACAGGCGTTCTTATTACTGAAAAAACAATAGCAAAAACCGTAATCGAAGGCGGAAACGGTGCCGACTCACTGTCGCTTGTTCAAAGACCGGACATGCCGGGAGGCTTTGAGAGCGGAACGGTAAGTCTGCCGAATATATACGGGATAGGCGCCGGAATAGATTATGTAAACCGCGTAGGCAGAGAAAACATTTACCGCCATGAATTATCGCTGGCAAACTACCTTTACGGGAAATTAAAGCAGCTTGACGGTGTTTTGCTGTATGCACCTAAACCTGAAAACGGCGTTTTCGCCCCGGTTCTGTCATTCAATATTTCGGGTATGGACTCCGAGCAAACCGCAGACATTCTAAACAGGCATAATATCGCCGTCAGGGCGGGATTTCATTGCTCGAAATTTGCCCATGAAAAACTGAAAACCACAGATTCGGGAACGGTAAGGGTCTCGCCTGCGGTATTTAATAAAAAGGGTGAAATCGATTATCTTATCGAAATAATAAAAAAATACGAAAAAAACCGTTGAAGCGCGTAAATATTTATGGTATTATATAATATAAGTATGTATTAGACTTTTAAATGCAAAGGAAGATGAATAGTGACGGCCTTCTTTAACAGCATATATGACGCAATACTTGCCATGTTCGATCTGGTATTGTATGCAATAAAGGAAATACGCTTTTTTGATATTGTCGATATAATCATTGTTGCATATCTGCTTTATAAAGCTCTTGTTTTTTTGCGCGAAACAAGGGCGGGTCAGCTTGTTAAAGGCATAGCCGTCACACTTGTTCTTTATGCCCTTGCGAATTGGTGGAAACTTTCGGTTTTGCAGTGGATTCTTTCTGTGGTTTTCAATTCCGCCATCGTTGTATTTGTTATTATTTTCCAACCGGAGCTTCGTCGAATTCTCGAACGCGTGGGCCAGACAAATTGGGCGGGCGCGAAATCCGGCTCGGAGGAAACAAGGCGTGTTGTCGAATGTATAGAAAACGTCGGCAAGGCGGCAAGAATTATGCAGGAAAGCAAAACAGGAGCGCTTATCGTTTTTGAAAGAAAAACGCAACTCGGTGAGATTATCAACAGCGGAACGGTTTTGAACGCCGAAGCCTCGGTACCGATGATAACAAACATATTTTTCCCGAAAGCCCCGCTTCACGACGGCGCCGTCATAATACGCGACGGACGAATTTATGCCGCGGGATGTATTCTTCCGCTTACCCAAAGCAACGATTTTGCGCAAAGCTTGGGCACAAGGCACAGAGCCGCGATAGGTATGACCGAGAATTCCGACGCCGTAGTTTTGGTAGTAAGCGAGGAAACGGGCAATATCTCGATAGTAATAAACGGTGAAATAAAGAGGGGATATAACGGCGTTTCCGCAACCGAAACTTTGATGAGAATTCTCATTGAAAATGAAGGCGCCGGCGATAATACCTTCACTCAAAAGATAATGTCGATAAATCCGTTTAATAAACCGAAGGAAAGCGGGGAAGAAAAGAATGAAGAAACTTCTGAGTAAACTAACCTTCAAAAAACTCATTTATAATAAGAGATTTTTAATTGCCGTTTCGGTTATATTTTCGATAGTTATATGGTTTGTCGCCGCAATTGTAAGAAATCCGATTCGCGAAAAGCTTTTTTCCGATCTTACCGCTACAATTTCACTTGACGGTACCACCGCGGCGGAGAACGGACTTAAAATAGTTAATGTTCCCGATGTCCGCTTCAAGGTTACCGTAAAGGGCGCGGCGTATGTCGTAAGCGGAGTTAAAAAGGATGATTTTACCCTTAAAGCCGATGTTTCGGATATAACCGAGCCAAACGACAATTGCGTTTTAAAAATAAAAGCGGAGAAAAACGACAGCCGCGAATACGAGTTTGTATCGATTGAGCCGGCAACCGTAACGGTTAAAATTGCGCGTTACGGAACCGAAGAATTCAACCTGGCCGCCGCAACATCCGAAACAATAAAAACCGAAGAAGCAAATGGCCTTGTTGCCGATACCCCGAAACTTACGGATACCACCAAAAGCAAAATAAAGATAACCGGCTCACTCAGTGAAGCGGCAAAAATAAAATCTGTTGAGGCAGTCGCCGATTATGACGGTTCGGTTCTTACCGAATCAAAAACCTTCGATGCCTATATAGTCATCTATACAAGCAGCGCCGATGACTCCGAGACAAATAAAATTCTTTACCGATACAGTCTTGACGGCAAGGCGTATGACGCCGACGGAAAAGAGGTCGCCAAGCCTGAACTTGTGCCGGAATTTTATCAAACAAAGGTAACGGTTAACATCCTGAAAAAGAAGACCCTTCCGGTTCGGGCAAAATTTGATAATAAAAGGTCCGATGTTCAGGATAGCGATATCAATTACTGGGTAGACCCGGCAGAGGTAACGGTGGTAGGTCCCCCTGATGTTGTTCCGGGATTGGAGGCTGTAACTCTCGAGCCTATTGATTACAGATTAATATCCAGAGACAGCTCAGGCAGAAGGTTTGAATGCAAGGCTGTTCTTAAAGGCGGAGTACGAATTCTCGGAGATGACGAAAACGAGAAAAAATTCACCGTCAGGGTTACCTATATTAAAGACAATAAATATAACGCCGATTAATCTCTAAAACATATTACCACCTTTCTGCATATAATGTAGCGGGGTGGTATTTATGATTAAGATAATTCTTATTGTTATAACAATTGCGCTTGCCGCGCTCGGACTTACCGAGTTTATGTACGGTCTGCGCGCCTGTGCCCGGGCTCCCGAGTGTTCGGACTGCGCTACCGTTTTGGTACTTAAAGATAACGAGGCGGAGATTCAGCTTGAATATGCAATATTTAAGTCAAGATGGTTCGGAAGCCGTTATTCAAGCTGTATTATTGCCCTTACCGATAGATTAAGTGAGGAAACATTAAAGAACTGCAGGGCACTTACCGAGGATACCGAGGTTGTTCTTGTGCCGGCAAGGTATTTTGAAAATGTTATAAACTCGCTCTTTTGAAAACGGAGGACTATGAAAGAAAAAATTGAAGGCTTAATTGAAAGAATTACATATAAAAATGAAACAAACGGTTATACGGTAGCATCTGTAAGGGCAGGCAACTCGCGTGTAACCGTTGTTGGCGTTATGCCCTTTTTATCCGAGGGAGAAACGGCTTGTTTTGAAGGCGAATATACCGTTCACCCGACCTACGGCGAGCAGTTTTCGGTCTCCTCGTTTGAAAGAAAGGCGCCTAAAACCGTGGGGGCGATTTTAAGGTATCTTTCGTCGGGGATAATAAAGGGTGTAGGACCTGCCACCGCCGAGAGAATTGTTGAGCGCTTTAAGGATAAATCGCTTGAAGTTATCAGCGCTGACCCGGAGCAACTTGCGCTTATTAAGGGAATAAGCCGGGATAAAGCGCTTGCAATTTCTGCCGAATATAACAAGCAGTACGGCACAAGGGATATTATGCTTTTGCTCGCGCCGTATGAGGTAACGCCCGAATTCTGCGTTGCGGTTTTCCGAAAACTCGGAGCCGAGGCAACGGAAATCATAAAAAACAATCCTTATACTTTATGTGAAAGCGATTTGGGGTTTTCTTTTGAAAAGGCAGAAAAAATAGCGTTTGATTTCGGCATATCCGCCGATGATGAATATCGGCTTTTGGCGGGGATTGAACATATTTTGCGTAGAAATCTCGGCAACGGACATACCTGTTTGCCAAAAGAAAAACTTATCGCCGTTGCGGTAAAACTGCTTGAAAGCGATTATCATAGAATTGAGGATATTCTTGATAATGCCGTCGATAATATGAGACTTATTTCCCGAAATTCGGGGGATACTGTTTTTTATGCCATACCCGAATATATTCGCGCCGAGGAGTTTATTGCCGCTAAACTTACTTCGCTTTTAAAAACCTGCGAAAAGATAGACGCCGTAAGCGACCTCGAAATAGATTATTGTGAAAACAAAATAAACACTAAATTTGAAGCGGTCCAGAGGAAGGCGATAAAAGAGGCGGTTGAAAATGGCGTTTTTATACTTACGGGCGGTCCCGGCACCGGAAAAACGACTACAATAAATGCCATTATAGGTCTGTTTGAACACAGGGGGCTTAAAATTTCGCTTGCCGCGCCTACGGGAAGAGCCGCGAAGCGGATGAGCGAACTTACATTAAGGGAAGCAAAAACCGTTCACCGGCTTTTGCAGGTCGAATGGGATAACTCCGACCGTCCCGTTTTTGCCAGAAACGAGCGCAATCCGCTTGAAAGCGATGTCGTTATCATTGACGAGGCGTCGATGGTGGATGTTTTGCTGTTTGAAAGCCTTCTGAAAGCGCTTCGCCCCATGTCAAGACTAATCATCGTGGGAGATTCAAAGCAGTTGCCGAGCGTTTCGGCGGGCAATGTGCTTTATGATATTCTCGAAAGCGGAAAATTTCCTTCGATAACCCTTAAAAAGGTGTTCAGGCAGGCGAAAGAGAGCGCTATAATAAATACCGCTCACGCCATTATAAACGAAACGCCGATAGATTTTTCAAATAAAAGCAGTGATTTCTTTTTTCTTCCGCAAAACAACGCCGGCGATGTTGTTGAAACGGTTAAAACCCTTTGCGTGAAGCGCCTGCCCGATGCTTATAAACTTGACCCCGTAAAGGATATTCAGGTTATCTGCCCTTCAAAAATGTATGAAACGGGCATTCTTAACATTAATAATGTTTTGCAATCGGTCTTAAATCCCAAGTCGGGCAACAGCCCCGAGATTTTTAACAAGGGCGTTGCGTTCAGGGTGAACGACAAGGTTATGCAGATAAAAAACAACTATGATATCCCGCTTGAAAGCGATAACGGAGAAACTTCTACGGGCGTTTTCAACGGCGATGTCGGCTTTATAACCGAGATGGATTTAAGGACGGGAATAATAAAGGTTCGGTTTGATGATAAGACTGCAACATATCAGCCCGGCAATATGAACGAACTTGAACTTGCCTACGCGATAACGGTGCATAAAAGTCAGGGAAGCGAATTTCCGTGCGTTATAATCCCTGCCTTTAATATCCCCGAAAAACTTAAATACCGCAACCTCATTTACACCGGAGTTACAAGGGCAAAAAGATTGCTTGTTATTGTCGGAAGCAGAGATGTTTTTTGCCAAATGGCGGCGAACGACAAAAAAACGCTTCGTTATACCATGTTAAGAGAGTTTTTGTATGAACGCTAAGAGATTGTTTTTAAGGGTCTTCGGTTTTTTCTTTCCGAATGTTTGCTTTTCCTGCGGCAGGATAATAGGCGAAGGAAAACACCTGTGTGATGAGTGCGAAGAGACGCTTTTGAATATAAGTGCCGAAACGGCGTGTCCGTTTTGCGGAATAGAAAAGCCCGATTGCGACTGCGCCTATTCGGTTTATTACTTTAAATCTGCGGCGGCATGCTTTTATAACGAGGGTTCCGCGAAAAATCTGGTATACAATTATAAACTCGGGCGTAAGGATTATTATTGCGGGTATTTGGCGGATTTTATGTCCGAGAATATAAAGACAAAGTTTAAAGATGTTAAATTTGATTATATCGTCTCGGTTCCTCCCACGGCAAAATCACTGATAAAGCGCGGATTTGACCAAACAAGGCTTCTTGCGAAGTGTATCTCAAAAAGAATCGGTGTCCCCTTAAGGAGCGGTGTTATCGGTTGCAGACCGTTTAATCCTTCGCAACACGAAAGCGCAAATTATAAAGAACGGTTTAAAAATGTTAAGGGTAAGTACTATGTTAAAAAGCGCATAAACGCCGAAAATGTCTTATTAGTCGACGATATCAAGTCAACCGGCGCTACGCTTGACGCCTGCGCAAGAGAACTTTTATACTCGGGAGCAAAGCGGGTATACTGTGTAACTTTCGTTGCCGGAGGTCTAAAATCATAACAGAAATAAAACCGGAATTTTTTTAAAAAATATCTTGACAATCGTTATACATTATGATATTATATCTTTTGTCGCCGGTGAGCATAAGTGGATCTGGCACGATGTGGGAGCATAGCTCAGCTG
>DEWC01000027.1:12413-14947 GCA_002363095.1 Ruminococcaceae bacterium UBA3220
TAGCTCAGCTGGGAGAGCATCTGCCTTACAAGCAGAGGGTCATAGGTTCGAGCCCTATTGTTCCCACCACTTTTGGCCTGGTAGTTCAGCTGGTTAGAACGCTAGCCTGTCACGCTAGAGGTCGTGGGTTCGATCCCCATCCAGGTCGCCATTTTTGCCTCTGTAGCTCAGTTGGTAGAGCAAGGGACTGAAAATCCCTGTGTCGTTGGTTCGATTCCGACCGGAGGCACCATACATTTGCGGATTTAGCTCATCTGGTAGAGCGCAACCTTGCCAAGGTTGAGGTAGCGAGTTCGAGCCTCGTAATCCGCTCCATAGGGGCAGTTAAAAGTTTTTAACTGCCCTTTCTTAAACCGAATATCCGGCACCATGGCCAAGCGGTAAGGCAGGGGCCTGCAAAGCCCTTATCCCCAGTTCGATTCTGGGTGGTGCCTCCAAAAATCCCTTAAACGCAAGTTTGAGGGATTTTTACTTTTTACTTCTTACTTTTTCACTATTACTTATCACCTGAATTTCTCGGGATTTTTGGGAAGTAATAAGTAAGAGGTAATATGTAATAAGTGTTGCGGCTTCGCCGATATTACGATATAATTATAACGAAAGAGGCGATAGTATGTCTGACAGTCCCTTAATTGAAAAGTCAAAAACATTTGCACTTAACATAATTAGAATTTGTAATACCATAAAGCAGACAAAAAAAGAAAGTGTTTTGACAAACCAGCTTATCCGTTCGGGTACATCCATAGGTGCCAATATAAGAGAGGCTTTTTACGGACACAGTAAATCAGATTTTATCGCTAAGCTTCAAATATCTTTGAAAGAGTGTTCCGAAAGCGAATATTGGCTTGAACTCTTGATAGAAAGCGGATATTACGATAATAATGATATTTTAGAAAACTGTATAGAACTCAAAAAATTGCTCGTTTCCTCAATCAATACCGCAAAGAAGAACAACAAATGATTAAGGGTATCCCCCTACCCGCGAAATCAATATTGCACAAGGTGTAGGGTCAAGCGTCCCCGATTGACCGTTTCGCTTCGCGTAGCGAAATTCTGGGATACAAATAATAATCAACCGCCGACAGTTTTAACTGTTCGGCGGTTTAATCTTCGATATATTCCATAATGTCCTCAACCTTGCATTTCAGTATCCTGCAAAAGGTTTCTATCGTATGTGTGCTTACACTTTCATTTCTTTTAAGGCGGGTGATTTGCCCGGGGCTTATGTTGTGTTTTTTTATAAGCGCATATTGAGTAACGCCCTTTTCTTTCATCGTTTGCCATAACTTGTCGTATGAAATCATAAAACAAGACCTCCCACTTGACATAATAACCGATAATGGTATATAATAGTATTAACCAATATCGGTTATTATTATTTTTTGGAGGTTACTTAATGTTGTACTTAAAAGGAAAACCGAAAGATATTTTGGAAAAAATTGAATTGTTAAACAATGATCCACCTGACAAGTGGAAAAAATATGATTGCAAAGATGAGAATTTTCGCAATTCATATTTTTGGTTTAAGTATGTAGGCAACGCTTTTCCCACCTGCATAGCTTACATACCAAAGAAATTGCTAAATAGCCAGAAAGTTTGGTTTATGTTTTTGCCGGAGAATAGTGATGACTACGATAAGATATTAAAAGAGATCTCTAATTTGGCACGTAGTTTGTTCAACAAAATTCTTGATAACAATATTACTTTGGAGGATGAATAATATGAAACAAGCAATGATAAGCCTGATTATTTTTGCAGTCTTGTTTTCATTTTCAGGATGTAAAAAGAAAAGTGATACTTTGTCAGATTCAAAATTGAGTGATGATTTTTCCTATTCAGAGGCGGACGATATAAATGCTAGTGATGATTTTGACACAACAAATAGTAATGAATCAGGTTTAGAGTCAAACAGCGACTATTCCTATTCAAATGATGCGAGTTCTATAGATAGTTCAAGTAAGAATAATAATGCAACTGATTCTATGGGAAAAGTTACTTTGCCCAGCTTACCAGCAACAATAAATATTAATTCATATCGGCCACAGATTACAGTTACAAAATTATCTTTTTCTCAAGGAACGGTATATTATGAGGCAACTGTAGATGAAGACAGCGATTTTGACCCCGAATTTTATATTCAATTATTAGACGAAGAAGGTTTTGTAGTGGACACTGTTTTGTGCTGTAGCGGGCCTATTCCTAGCGGAGGTAAGTTTAAAGGAGAAGAAAAATTTACCGAATATAAAAATGGCGAAAATTATACTTTACTTTTAAAAGATAGGGATTATAGGGATTAAGAGATAGGTAGCCAATGAAAACAAGGTTACAGATGACCCTCGGGCAAAATTCCCGAGGGTTTTGTTTTAGCGAGAGGAGACAAGGGGACGGTTCTCCTGTCTCCTTTTCAGGCATTAGATGACAGACGTCAGACGATGTATCAATAATGATTCGGCGTAGGGGTGATTCACGAATCACCCGCTGTTTTTTAAGAACATCCCTTTTGGGATGTCAGAGCTTGTCGACTTTTTCGACAA
>DEWC01000048.1 GCA_002363095.1 Ruminococcaceae bacterium UBA3220
CCCAGCTTAAAAAGCCCTTGATGTCATACTTATACATCTGCATTCCTATAACTCTGGTGCGCTCGGAAGGCATCGCCAAAAATCTGTTCGACACTTTTTTTCGCTGAACGGAACAATAGTAGACCCATAAATCGGGAACGGCATTTTCGATGAACGGCATAACATGGTCGCTTGCCGGAATTGGATTCTTAACGATGCCCTCTTTATAAAAATCATAATCCGAAAGAGCATCAATTATCGGGTAGCCTTTTAACAAATGACTAACGATTTCGTATGAATTTTTATACTGCTCAATATGCTTTTTATCAGGCTCATCCGAAACATGAAACCAACAACGCTTATCGGCACCGTTCTTAGAGCGCATAAAAGCCAAGAATTCGGGAATAAATATGCCTAAAAACTGTTTGTATTCTTCCCCGCACGCGTCGGTTTCCCAGCCAAATATTTTTTTATACTCACCGTCGACAGTTGCCATTATTTTAGGCGCATGTGCGGCGCCCCACTGAGTGAAAAAATGGGATATTTCGAAATATTTAACACCTAAGCGGTCGCACATATCCACGAAACGGTCAAGCAAAGAGAAATCAAACTCATATTTTCCGTCTCTTACTGCAACTCTTACAAGCTGTGTAGTCTTCCTCTCGCCACCGACGGCGGTATCAAGAGGAGGCGTGAAAACGGGCACCATAATCATATTAACTCCGCGTTTGACAGCGGTTTTAATGTAGTTTTCAATAATTTCAAAATGGCGATTATCAAAACTATCGGTGCCGTAATACTCGCTTAAACAGTCGCAGTGGAGCCATTCGGTATGAATAAGTTCCTGCTTCGGCAATTCGGCATCAATAATTTCGAGTGTTAATTCGGCAGTATCCCAAACGGTAGAATCTTTATTATACATCGTAATTTTTACAGGGTACTCCCCTGCCGCCATCTGTCCCGCGGGGTCTACTTCAAAATAAAGAGACTCAGTGTTAATGCTCAACGCAAGTTGTTCACCTTTCGAAACGGGAACAAGCAAATCAGGATAGAGACCGGGTGTTGTTCTGAGATAGTTATCATCCATATCGTTCGGATAACACGGGATATGGACGGGAACATGCTCAATTTTATAAGCGGTTATGAATTCTTTGAGCGGAGATTCTATCTCAAATGTCAGATACTTATTTCCGATACATCCTCTTCCGATAGAATATGCGACCGTAAAATGGAATTTTTCATTTTTAAGTAATGAACCTTTTTTATAATCCTGTTTTTTGCCCAAATCATCATCCAAAAAGCATTTTTCAAGAGAAGATAAAACCTTAATTGCCACTTTTTATACCTCATTCTTTAGTTTGAACTTTATTATATCATTAAAAAAGTTTATATGCAACAAAAAACAAAACCGCAATGGACTTTTTCATAAATCTTTGATATAATTAACACAAGTTTCAATTAGTGCGAGGTGAGATAATGCCTGTTTATGAAAAATTAAGTTCCGAAACATCTGAAAAAGTAAAGGCGCAAAGAACAAGCGATTATGCTTTTAGGGACGAAAACGCAATCAGGCGGGACGGTTCTCACGATAATCCGACCACGATACGACCGCCTTTTATAAGGGATTGCGACAAAATACTCAATTGTCCTTTTTACAACCGCTACGCCGATAAAACGCAGGTATTCTCTTTTTACAAAAATGACGACATTTCAAGGCGCGGGCTCCATGTCCAACTGGTATCCCGTATAGCGAGGACCATCGGCAGGGCGTTAGGGCTTAACCTTGACCTGATTGAGGCAATCGCCCTCGGACACGATATAGGTCATACGCCTTTCGGGCACGCGGGCGAGGGTTTTCTTGACGATTTATTATTCCGCCATACCGGAAGACATTTTGCCCATAATATACATTCGGTAAGGGTGCTTGACAAAATATTTCCGTATAACATTACTCTTCAAACATTAAACGGCATCGCCGCCCATGACGGAGAATTCGAATTATCCGAGTACAGGCCAAAACCGCTTGTTGATTTTGCCGAATTCCAAAGGCAAATCGATAGTTGCTACATAGATATAAGCAATATTAAAAACTTGGTGCCCTGCACGCTTGAAGGTTGCGTTGTTCGGATTTCGGATATTATCGCATATCTCGGCAAAGACCGTCAGGATGCCGAGCGTGCCGGAATTTTGGCAGATACCGATTATGACGGCGGTGCGATAGGGGTTATAAATGCCGAAATCATAAACAATTTAATGGTAAATATTATCGAAAACAGTTACGGCAAGCCCTACATCAAAATGGATAAAAGTCATTTTGAGGCTCTTAAAAAAGCAAAATCGGATAATTATAACCTTATTTATAAAAGTAAAACCGTTTCCGAAAAACTGAAAACAACCGTTAGACCGATGATGCAGGCGGTTTATGAAAAACTGCTTGACGATTTGAAACGCAACAACCTCGATTCGGTAATTTTCAGGCATCACATTGATTATGTTAACAAGGCACATTACAACCGCACAAAGCCGTATGAATCGGAAGAGCCTAATCTGATTGTTGCGGATTATATCGCAAGCATGACCGATGATTATTTCATTGAGCTGTTTTATCATCTGTTTCCGGACAGTGAATTAAAAATCGAATACAAGGCTTATTTTGATTGATGAAAAAGAGAACGAAGCGCATGCTTCGTTCTCTTTTATAATGCAACTATACGAAAATTTCAATTATGATTTTGACCGCAAACGCGCAAATATAGGCAACCGCGCATTGAAAAATCACAACACCGAACGCCCATTTTGCACCGAGTTCTCTTCGAATGGAAGCAATCGCCGCAACGCAGGGTGTGTATAAAAGGCAAAAAACGAGCAAAGCGGCCGCCGCCACCGGTGAAATAACCGATGTCAGAGCAGAACCCGCAAGTAAAACCTTAAGGGTTGAGACAACGCTTTCTTTCGCCATAAATCCAGCGATTAGCGCTGTAATTATCATCCAGTTATCAAGTCCGAGCGGAGCAAAAACGGGTGCGACCTTTCTTGCCACAGTCGCGAGAATACTGTTATTTGCGTTCGATACCGAATTGAAACCGAAATCAAACCTTTGAAGTCCCCACACGACAATTGCCGCAATTAGAATTACAGTAAAGGCTCTTTGCAAAAAGTCTTTTGCCTTTTCCCATAATAATTGCATAACATTTTTAAATGTCGGTAAACGATAGTTCGGAAGTTCCATTACAAACGGCACAGCCTCACCCTTAAAAACCCATTGTTTAGAGATTAGAGCGGTTATTATTCCCACTAATATTCCCAAAAGATAAAGGCCTATCATAACAAATCCCGCGTATTTCGGGAAAAAAGCGGCGGACAGAAATGCGTAAACAGGGAGCTTGGCTGAGCA
The DNA here is from genome assembly GCA_002363095.1 of Ruminococcaceae bacterium UBA3220. GTDB lineage: Bacteria > Bacillota > Clostridia > Oscillospirales > Acutalibacteraceae > UBA737. The sequence continues at coordinate 3,374 of DEWC01000048.1, forward strand.
ACTCATAAAAGGTGTCAGCATCACGGTCATTTTTCTGTCGCGCGCGCTCGGTAGCGTCCTTGACGCCATAACTCCCGGCACGGTACACCCGAAGCCTATAAGCATTGGTACGATACTTCTCCCCGAAAGTCCTATTTTTCGCAGAAGTTTATCCATAATAAAGGCAACTCTTGCCATATACCCACTGTCTTCCAGCAAACTTAAAAAGAAAAACAACACAATTATTATCGGCACAAACGAAACTACGGTCCCTATACCGCCGAAAATACCGTCTATTATGAGCGATTTCAAAACGGTGTTTACATTCATTGAAACCAGCAGTTTTTCACAGATTACCGAAAGTTTATCTATGGATACCTGCAACAGGTTCTGAAGCGCAAGACCGAAAACATTGAATGTCAGCAAAAAAACCGCTGCCATAATAATCACAAACGATGGTATACCGGTGTATTTTCCGGTTAAAACCCTATCAATTCTTTTACTGCGCAAATGCTCTTTGCTGTCCTTGGGTTTAACAACGGTTTTGGATGCAAGTTTTCTTATAAAACTAAATCTCATATCGGCAATCGACGCCGAGCGGTCAAGCCCGCGCTCATGCTCCATTTGCACGATTATATGTTCAAGCGTTTCCTTTTCGTTATCGGTTAGATTTAGCGCATCTAAAACAAGCTTATCCCCTTCAACAAGCTTACTTGCGGCAAACCTTACGGGAATTTTTGCGGCTAACGCGTGGTCTTCAATTAAGTGCATAATACTATGAAGCGCCCTATGCACCGAACCTCCGCATTCATCCTTAGCGCAAAAGTCGGTACGACCCGGCTTTTCTTTATATTTAGCAATATGCATGGCGTGTCTTACAAGTTCGTCTACTCCCTGCTCTTTTGCCGCCGAAATCGGCACAACCGGAATTCCGAGTTCGCTTTCCATCTCGTTAATGTAAACCGTTCCGCCGTTATTTTCAACCTCGTCCATCATATTAAGGGCAAGAACCATGGGAACCTCAAGTTCCATAAGTTGCATTGTAAGATAGAGGTTGCGCTCAATATTATTCGTATCGACAATATTGATTATGCAAGCGGGTTTTTCGTCAAGTATAAACCGGCGTGAAACTATCTCCTCCGAAGTGTAAGGAGAAAGCGAATATATACCGGGTAGGTCTGTAACAAGCGTGTCGGGATGACCCTTTATTGTACCTGTCTTTCGGTCAACAGTAACGCCCGGGAAATTGCCGACATGCTGATTAGCCCCTGTAAGAGCATTAAAAAGTGTTGTTTTTCCGCAATTTTGATTTCCGGCAAGCGCAAAGGTTAAGACGGTGCCCTTCTTAAAAGGCTTCTCGTCCGATTTAACATGATACTTTCCTTCTTCACCTAAACCCGGATGATTTGTTTTACGCTTTTTAAGAGTAGCGCCTTGACTTTTCGGCTCTGCCTCGGTTTTCACAACGGAAATATGTTTTGCGTCATCAACCCGCAAGGTGAGTTCATATCCGTGGATTATAATCTGAACCGGGTCGCCCATCGGAGCAAATTTTACAAGTTCAATATCTGCGCCGGGGATAATTCCCATATCCAAAAAGTGCTGCCTTAACGCGCCCTCTCCTCCGACATCGGTTATTATGGCGGTTTCGCCTATTTTTAATTCATTTAATGTCATATCTCAACACCGAAAAAAAGCCCGAGAATAATTCTCGGGCAAAATAATTGAAATTAGTCTTTTTTGAAAAAGCTCATAACATCGCCGTAAGCTTCGTCTTCATCTTCGGCAGACGCATTTTTAATCAATGAAGCTAAATCGTTATCATCGTTCTTTCTCTTTTCATCCCCGAGACCGGTAGCAACGACGGTAACGCGAATTGTATCTTCGATAGTTTCGTCAAGCTGAGCGCCCCAAATGATTGTTGCATCGGGATGAGCCATATCGGAAATGATTGAAGAAGCAATCTCAACCTCTTCAAGACCGATATCGGCAGAACCGGTAATGCTGATGATAACACCGCGCGCATTATCCATCGAAGTTTCAATAAGCGGACTTGTAACAGCCATTCTTGCAGCCTGTTCAGCCTTGTCGCGACCGGTCGCAACGCCAACACCCATATGAGCGTAACCCGCGTCGGACATAATTGACTTAACGTCGGCAAAGTCGAGGTTGACAAGCGCGGTAACATTGATAAGTTCGGAAATGCTCTGAACGCCTTGACGAAGAACATCATCGGCAATATCAAAAGCGTTTTTAAAGGTGATTTTCTGCTCGGAAACATATTTAAGGCGTTCGTTCGGGATAACAACCAAACTGTCAACATGCTCGCTGAGTTCGGCAATACCGCCTTCTGCTTGATTCATACGCTTCTTTCCTTCAAACGCGAAAGGCTTTGTAACAATACCTACGGTGAGGATACCAAGTTCCTGCGCAATCGAAGCAACAACGGGAGCCGCACCGGTTCCGGTACCGCCGCCCATTCCGGCAGTAATGAAAATCATATCGGCACTGCGAATAGCGGCCGCAATCTCGTCGCGTGATTCCTCGGCAGCGGCACGACCGTTTTCAGGATTACCGCCTGCGCCCATACCTGCAGTTGTTTTATCACCAATTTGAATTTTTGTATTTGCTTTGGAAAGGAAAAGAGCGGCTTTATCGGTATTAACAGCAACAAATTCAACGCCTTTTACCCCGGCGGCAACCATACGGTTAATTGCGTTTCCGCCACCGCCGCCTACTCCGACAACCTTAATCTGAACAACATCTTCCATTTCTTGTGATACATCAAATGGCATTTACTATTCCTCCGTTTTCTATGTAAAATCTCATTGTTACAATTAGTCGATAATATATTATCATATTTATTTGCAAATTTCAACACTTTTATTGTTTTTTTATTGATTTTTTTGCTATTATCTGTAATTATTCCTTTATAAATCTTCCGACCGGGTCGGATTCACTCCATAAACTAAGGTTAATTGTCCCCTTTTCCGCGCCGTCGATACTCTTTATCATTTCGCACAAATGGTCGGTTTTTTTATCTATATTCAGTTTCGTTCCGAATACAACCTTAAAGCGCCCGTTCATAATTCCCGAATTGATATCGGTTGCAGACTTGACATCGATATAATCGATTTTTATATTGTTTTTCTTTAAATTATTGATAATCGTTTCAACGACTTCACGCGAAGTATCATCGGAATAGTCAACCTTTTCCCCTACCGTCTGTTTAACTTCACGCGCCCTTATTTCGATAACATTTTCGGGTTTTGTCTGCTTTTCTGCGAGGACATAACCATCTTCGCTTATCATATAATAGACAGAACCTACCTGATATGCCGCAAAGTCCTTTGCTTCGGTTATTTTAACAGAAACGGCATCGGGAAACTTTTTGGAAATGCCGACATCTTTTATGTACGGGAGTTTTTTTCTTGCATCCTCAGTTACTGTTTTCTCTGAAAGCACAAAAATGTTTTTTCCTTTTATATTAAGATTTTCCGCCAACTGTTCATCGGAATAAACCTTGTTCCCAATATAGTCTATTTTTTTTACGGGGAATAAAACAGTCAATGTCAGAGCTACTGTAATTGACAAAACAACCAAGCCAAAGAAGATAAACCCAACTATAAGGCGCCTTTTTTTTGCTTTTTTTCTCCGGTACGCTCTGCGTTTCTCAACAGTATTTCTATCCATTATTCATCTTCCTTTATATACCCCGGTTTTCATATTACGGCGGTAATCTTAATATGCGCGTGTGTAGAGTTTCATCAAAACATCATATATTCTTTTATTCGCATCTGGAATTGCCGCTTTTTTTGCGGATTTTGACATTTTTTCAAGTTTCGGCTTATTTTCAATCAATTTTTCGACAACTTCAATCAGCTTTTGTCCGGAAAGGTCTTTCTCCTCGATAATTTCGGCGGCTCCCGCCTTTTTGAGAGTCATGGCGTTGTGAAACTGATGATTTTCCGCTACGAAAGGAGATGGAATAAGCACCGACGGTTTGCCGCAAAGCGCCAGTTCGCTCAGCGTTATCGCTCCCGCCCTGCATATCACCAAATCAGCAGCCGCCATGCAAACATCCATATCTTCTATGTATTCCCTGACTTCAATTTCATCGGGGAGCTTAACGCCCTTCTCTTTTAGATGTTCATTCATAGGGTCAAAGCCAACCTTGCCGGTTCCGTGAATATGATAAATTTTACCCGAGCCTGCATAATGTTCAATCAGTTCTTCCACCGCTTCATTTATATGCCTTGCTCCGAGAGAACCTCCGAACGAGAGTATCATGGGGCGGTTATCAAACCCGAGTTTTTTCCGTGCTTCTTCCCGCGTTATCAGAGATAACTCTGTTCTCACCGGATTACCGGTTATTACAGGTTTCTTTTTTAGTTTAAGGTGCTTCTCTGCCTCGGGCATGGCAAGCATTACAACATCGGCTGATTTTGAAAGAATTTTTGTCGTTACGCCGGGATAGGCGTTTTGTTCATGAATTGCGGTTTTAATGCCGAGCTTAGCCGCTTCTCTGAGCACGGGACCGCTGACATATCCCCCGGTTCCCACAACAATATCAGGATTCAATTCTTTTAGTAGGTTTTTCACCTTTTTAGATGCATTAGCAGCCTTTACGACAGCGTCGATATTATGCTTAATACTTTTAAGGTTCAGGCTTCTTTTAAAACCGGCAACCTCAATCGTATAAAAATCATATCCTTTTTTAGGGACCAAAACAGATTCCAGTTTATCCCCTGTTCCAATATAACTGATTTTTGCGTCTTTATGGCGCTCTTTAATGTAATCGGCAACCGCGAGGGCGGGATTTATATGCCCTGCCGTTCCTCCGCCTGCAAAAAGAATATGCATAACTAAGCCTCGCTTTATCGGTTTATTTATCCTTGTTTGCACTGCGCGAAATTGATAAAACAATTCCCATTTCGGCAAGCAAGATTATAAGGGACGAGCCTCCGTAACTGAAAAAAGGAAGACTTATTCCCGTGTTTGGTATCGTATTTGTAACGACCCATATATTAAGCATAGCCTGTAATCCTACCTGGAAGGTAAGTCCTATACCTAAAAGCATTCCGAATTTATCCTCGGCGCGCATTGCTATACTGAATCCGCGCCAAATCAGCAATGCAAATCCCGCGATTACGAGAAGTGCTCCTACCAACCCCAGTTCTTCACAAATAATCGAGAATATGAAGTCGTTATGCGGTTCCGGGACCCATAGGTATTTTTGGCGCGACTGCCCGAAGCCTCTGCCGAGTATTCCGCCTGAGCCAATGGCGAGAAGGGATTGAATTGTTTGAAAGCCCTCTCCCTTTGCGTCAAGCCACGGGTTATGCCAGTATTTAATACGGCTGCTGCTGTACCCGATAATATTTGAATTTAAAAAGAGAACAGCACCCAGAGAGCCGCCGCCGGCGAGAGTAAGCGCAAGCAATTTACTCATTCCGCCTATAAACATCAGCACAAATCCAATCACCAAAATAAGAACCGTTGCCGAAATATGCGGTTCGCGGAAAACCGGAAAAGCAATTCCGGCAAGAAGCGCTCCGAGCAAGGCGATAAATTTGAAATTGTGCATTTTTTCCTGATTTATCGAAATGAGATGTGAAAACAGAAGAATAATCGCAAACTTTCCAACCTCTGACGGCTGGAAACTGAATGATTTTACGGCAATCCATCTTTTTACCCCTACTTCATCGGACATTGGCGGCAAAAAGAGAACAAGAACAAGCAAGAAAAGCGAAAAACCGTAAATCCAAATCGACAATTTGCTTAAAATGTGATAGTTGATTTTTGAAACAAACAGCATCACCGCAACGCCTATTACGGCAAAAATCAACTGTTTTGAAATAAATTTATAACTGTTTCCGAATCTTTCGTATGCATACGCGTAACTGGAGGAGAACAACATGACAAGCCCGAATACAAGCAAAAAAAGAACGCATATAAGAAATCCGTTATCAAGTCTTCCTTCTTGCCAGAATTGATGACGCTTTTTTCTTTTTACTTTACCGTTCGCCATTTTTATTCCTCCTTTGAGCAATGATAGTTTATCGGCGTTTATCCGAACCGCACGAGTATAAACATCAGGATACAACCTATTAAAGTCAGTATAGAAAACAGTAATACCACCGATTGTTCATGCCAACCGCTCATTTCAAAGTGATGATGAAGCGGAGCCATTTTAAACAGGCGCTTTTTAGTACGCTTATAATAAGCGACCTGAAGCATTACCGAAATTGCTTCAACAAAATACATTATTCCCGCCAACAACAACAGTATCGGACGGTTTATTCCAAAAGAAATCGCAACAACCATTCCACCTAAGAACATTGAGCCGGTGTCGCCCATAAACACCTTTGCGGGATACGCATTCCAAACGATAAATCCGGCGCAGGCACCGGCAAGCGCTGCGGATAACGCGTTTGTAGAATAGCTTGAAGCCATATTCGCGCCTGTGATAAGCATAAACGCGCAGGCAACAATAAGGGTTACGCTTGAAGCCAGTCCGTCAAGCCCGTCGGTTAAGTTGACGGCGTTTGTAAAGCCGTAAATGAACATAAGCGCGATTGGCCAGAATAACAACCCAAATCCTTTTGAAATATCCAAATCCCCGTAAAAGGGAATAAATGTATCCTTGACTCCGCAAGCCCAAAGAGTTAACAGATATGCGCCCGAAACAAAAAGTTGCATAAAAGTTTTCTGCTTTGCGGTAAGCCCGAGATTTCGCTTTTTAACGACCTTTATGTAATCATCGATAAAGCCTATCGTCGCCATCAAAAGCGCCATAACTATTCCCGCGATTACGGTTCCGGTTCGTCTTAAATCCTTAAATTCGCCGAACATCTTTCCGCCGTTTAAAGCCGAAACAGTGAAGGCACACAAAAAAGCAAAAATCACGCCGAGCACCAGCATAATACCGCCCATAGTAGGAGTGCCCTGCTTCTTTTTATGCCATTTAGGCCCGATATCAAGTATTGTCTGCCCGAATTTAAGTTTATGCAAAAAAGGGATTATTATGTATCCTGACAAGGCAGTTACGAGAAACGCAACTGCCGCCGCAATTACCGGCATATATTTGTCCATTATCCTTACCGCCTTTACTTATTTCTTAAAGCCTCGGCAACAACTTCTCTTTCATCAAGGTGAATTGTTCCGGTTTTTAATATCTGATATGTTTCGTGCCCCTTGCCTGCCAACACTATTATATCATCTTTTTGAGCAATTGAAACGGCATATTTTATTGCTTCGACACGGTTCTCTATCACCTTTACGGGAACAAAGGAGCCTTTTGTGCCTTCAAGTATATCCTTAATTATCATATCCGGATCTTCGGTTCTGGGATTATCGCTTGTAACTATAACATAATCGGCGTTTCTGACGGCAATATCACCCATTAAAGGCCGCTTTGTTTTATCGCGGTCGCCACCGCAACCGAATAAAACAATCAAGCGGTTTTTGGGGCATTCTTTAAATGTTGAAAGAATATTTTTAAGACCGTCCGGAGTGTGCGCATAGTCGATAATTACGGTAAAATCACGATTTGTCGGCACAACCTCAGCCCTGCCCTTAATGCCTTGCAAGGATTCAATGCCTTTTGTTATATCATCAATATCTATTCCGAGTTCCAACGCCGTAACGGCTACCGCCATAGAATTAAAAACAGTGAATTTTCCGCCGGTGTTTACCGAAATGTGATTTATAAAATTGTTGCCGACAAGTTCGTATGAAACGCCGTCGGGACGATAGTTAATTCCCTTTGCGCTAAATGTCGAATTATCATTATCCGAATAGGTTACCACCCTGCAAGTAAGCCCTTGCAACAGCTGCTCGGCATATTGGTCGCTGCTGTTTATAATCGCAGTTTTGCACATAGTGAACAGTTTTTTCTTCGCAAGAAGGTAATTGTCCATCGTTTTATGGTAATCAAGATGATCGCGGGTAAGATTTGTAAAAATGGCGGCTTCAAATTCGAGCCCGTAAACTCTGTCCTGATGGAGCGCGTGTGAAGAAACCTCCATAACGGCATATTGACAGCCGCATTCCACCATTTTTGAAAACATCTCATTCAGTTCAAAAGGGCCCGGGGTTGTATTGTGTGAATCGACAACGGTATCCCCTATCATATTCTGAATAGTGCCGATAACGCCTACCTTGTAGCCCGCGGTTTCAAGAACGCTTTTCAGCATATAGGTTACCGAAGTTTTTCCGTTGGTTCCGGTAACGCCTACGAGTTTCAGTTTTTTTGCCGGGTTGCCGAAAAAATTTGCGCACATTTTTGCAAAAGCTCTGTGAGTGTCATCGACAATTATTTGATTTGAAATCCCTAAATCCTTTTCGCAAATAATAACCGATGCACCGTTTTGAATAGCGTCGCCTGCAAATTTATGTCCGTCAACCGTCGCACCGTCAATACAAACAAAAGCCGAGTTTTTCCCTGCTTTTTTTGAGTTGCAGGTAATATGGGCGACATCCAAGTCGGCAAATTTGCCCTCGTATCCGTCTAAGAGCTTTTTAATTAACATAAAACATTCCTCTATTCCGTTGCTATATCCGCATTTCCCGAATCAAAGAAACTAACCGTAACCACAGTTCCCCGCGGAACGCTCGTTCCCGCAACAATACTTTGACTTGAAGACTTTATATCTGAACGCGCGGCATCGCCGGCGAAAACGACATTAATCCCGGCGCGCGCCGCCGCCGTGTTTACCTCTCCTGCGGTAAGTCCCGTCAAAATCGGCACATTAACCGCATCATCATCAGAACCGTCTGTATACAGTATTACCGTTCCTCCGCTGTTAATATTCGTGTCTGCCTCGGGGAGTTGTTTGGTAATCTTTGCGCCGTTGCCGACAATTTTATAAGATAGTTTAAGTTGCGACATCGTGTCGCGTGCTTTTGCCACTTCAAATCCTTTTACATCGGGCACTTTTATTGAAAGTTTTTCAATCTCTTCCGCCGAATATTGCGGACTGTGCCCCAAATACGGCAAAATATCCTTCATAATTTTTGCGCCGACCGGGGCTGAAATCGCACCGCCGTAGTATCTTCCCGACATCGGCTCATCAAGCATTACAAATACCGCGATATCGGGATTGTTAATCGGCGCCACTCCGACATAAGAGCCGATATAAAGTGAATGTTCACCGGTTGAAATGATTTTTGAAATCTTTTGTGATGTTCCGGTTTTTCCGCCTACTCTGTATCCGTTTACTATTCCGTTTTTAGCACCGTTCTGAACAACATATTCGAGAAGTTCTTTTAGCGTTTCGGATGTTTTTCCGGATATAACCTGACGCTTATAGGCGGTAGAAACGGTCTTAACGGTATTTCCGTCGGCGTCGATTATTTCCTTGGCTATATGAGGCTCAACGAGATAACCGCCGTTTACCGCCGCCGCGGTTATTGTAAGCATATGCAAAGGAGTTATGTTAAAAGTTTGACCGAACGAGGATGACGCAAGCTCCGTAGGTCCCATTTTATCTCCGCTGTGGAATGTTGGTGTCGCGGCTCCCGGAAGGTCAATTCCGACCTTTTGGTCGAGCCCGAACGCTTTAAAGTATTTTTGGAAACGGGTTGCGTTCAGCAACTGGCCTATTTGAATAAATGCCGGGTTGCAGGAATTTGACATTGCCTGTGCAAGGTTTTGGATACCGTGTCCCCTCTTCAAATGACAATGGTAAAGGTTACCGGCGACAGAGTATGTATAATTACAGGAAAAAGTACTGTTTTTATTGACAAGGTTTTCTTCCAAAGCCGCGGCGGCTGTAAAGATTTTGAATACCGAGCCGGGCTCATAGGTGTCCGAAACCGCCTTGTTACGCCACTGACGGTTCAACAGCTCGCTTTTTACCTTAGCTTTTTCCTCTTCATCGGAAACGGCGTCAACCTTTCCCTGGTCAAGTTCCGAAAGCTTAAACGGCTCGTTCGGATTGAAATCTCCGCTCACCGCCATCCCGAGAATTTCGCCGTTTTTCACATTCATTACTATTGCCGTACCGCGTTCGGCAACCTGCTCTTCAGCAACCGCGTCGTCAAGATATTTTTCACAGGTATACTGAACATAAGAGTCTATTGATGTTACGATACTGTTGCCTTTTTTTGCTTCCTTCATAGTTTGGTAGGTAAAGGGCATATCGTTTCCCTTAGCGTTTTTTGCGGCAACAACCCTGCCTGAAATGCCGGTAAGTTCATTGTTGTAATAACTCTCAAGACCTGCAAGCCCCTGATTATCATCACCCACAAATCCCAAAACCGTTGAAGCTAATGTATCGTTCGGATAGTATCTTTTTGTCGTTGTATCAAGACCGATGTAATTTGAAATTTTAAGGTCGGAGTTTTCGGTCATAAATTTACGAATTTTGTCGGCGGCAGACTTGTCAACAGATTTTTTAACTATGACATAATATGTTTTTTTATCGGTTAATTCAAGAATATCATCCTTTGACATATCCAATATTTCCGATAATCCGCCGGCTATTTTGTTCTTGATTTTTTTCTTTTCACCGTCTTTGAGATTTTTGAAGTTGTTCGGAGTAATATAAACAGTCCACGCAGGCGAAGAGGTCGCAAGAAGTTTCATATTTCTGTCGTAAATATCCCCTCTCGGCGCCGAAAGGAAGGTATCGTAGAGTTGTTGTTCAGACGCAAGAGTCTGGTATTTTTCGCCTTCAATTATCATTATTTTTGCAAGACTCGCGGTTGATATGACCGATATACACACAATAACAATCAGCAAGACCAAAAAAGCCCTGTTTATCATATTTTTATTCGGTTTATGAGTCAAGTTTATTCCCCCGCTTCCGAATTCGTCCGATTTATAGTCCAAAACGAGAGTCAAGTCATCTTAACTCTCGTGTTGTTTAAACAGTAAAATATATTATTATCCTTTGAAAATTATGTGCCTGTTAATCATTTGAGTTCACGGTGTTTCCGTCGTTTGTTTCAACGGTATTATTCTTGTTTACGCGAATATATTTGATTTGCGAGCGGTCGCGCTTACGCATACCCATTTCGGTCGCTTCAAGTTCAATGTTAGAATATGACAATTGTCTTTCTATCTCGACCTCAAGGGTAGTTTGCTCGTTTTTAAGGGCTTCTATTTGCGTTTTTGTCCGGTTGATTTTTGTGTTAAGCTCATTGGTCTTCAATCTGAAATAAATATTACCGCAAAGCAAACCTAAAAGCATGGCGGAAACAAGGAGCGCCGAAACGGTACTTGAAACGCTTTTTGCGGCGGCTTTTGTCCTCTTTTTCGCTTTGGGCATCTTTACAATATTATCCTCTTTCTTCTCGCGAGGCATAAACATACTGAAATCGTATGCCAAACTATCGTTATAATACTTGATATTGTTCATTTCTTTCATCCCTTATTTTATCTTTTGGACTACCCTCAATTTTGCGCTTCGGCTTCTCGGGTTGGAACTGAGCTCATCTTCTCCGGCGGTAACCGGTTTTCTCGTTATTATCTTTCCTATCGGAGTTTTTCCGCACACGCAAACCGGTAAATCCGGAGGACACGTACAGCCGGTAGCGTATTTCTTAAACTGTTGTTTTATAATTCTGTCTTCAAGCGAATGGAAGGTTATAACCGCCAGTCTTCCGCCGACCTTCAAAAGCGAAAAGGCGCTGTCAACGGCGCTTGAAAGTCCGTCAAGTTCGCCGTTTACCTCAATTCTGAGCGCCTGAAAGCATTTTCTTGCAGGGTGCCCTTCCCTTCTGTACGAGCCGGGTACGGCTGACGCAATTATTTCGGCAAGCTCGGTTGTCGTTTCAACCGGTTGTTCGGTTCGTCTTCGGCAAATAGCGTTTGCAATCTTATATGCAAACTTTTCTTCGCCGTATTCCCTGAACACCCTTGCCAATTCTTCGAGCGGATATTCATTAACAACCTCACCGGCGCTTATACCCTTTTTGCTCATCCGCATATCAAGAGGCGCCGTCTTGTGATATGAAAATCCCCTTGAAGCGGTATCAAGTTGATAAGAGGAGACTCCCAAATCCAGTAAAATTCCGTCAACTTCGGAAATATTCATTCTTTTAAGATTTTTTTCAATGTTGAAAAAATTATCGTTTATTATTTCTGCATTAAATCCGCTTAATCTTTCATTTGCAACCTTAACGGCATCAGGATCACGGTCAAAGGCAATAAGAAAGCCGTTTTTTAACCTTTTTGCAATTTCTCTTGAATGTCCCGCGCCGCCGACCGTTCCGTCAACATATATTCCGTCGGGCTTTATATCAAGCAAATCTACCGTTTGGTTGAGCAGAACCGATTTATGTTCAAATTCCATAATTAAAAGTCCAGCGTTTCAACAATTTCCGCAACAGATTCGGGCGAGTAACGGGCATTTTCTTCGTCCCAAAGCTCTTTGTTCCAAATCTCCAGGTTTGTATCCATACCGATAATGTGCGCCTCCACATCAAGGTTTGCATACTCCCTTAAAGTTGAAGGAATAAGAATTCTACCCTGGCTATCAAACGAAACCTCAAAGGCGCCGTCATATAAAAAACGCTTTACAACGCTCGCCTTGGCGTTAGGAAGGCTTCCTATCGCGGAAACAAGGTTGTTCCAGTTTTCGGTAGAATATACGCATAGACATCTCTTTCCGTATATACCACGGCAAATCATAAAGGATTCACCCAGTTGTTCACGAAGTTTAGAGGGTATGGCAAGCCTGCCTTTTTTGTCAATATTATGCTGATATCCGCCGTAAAGCAAAGTTGCCACCACCTTTTTGAGAAGTTATCCACTTTTTCCACACATTTATCCACATTCTTGGGATTTAATGCCACAATTCCACACTGTAAATGCATTATAATACATTTTTTTTAAAAAATCAAGTGTTTTTAAGAAAAAATGATAAAAATAAAAAAACGAGTGCTCAAAGCGGTAAAACACCGTCCTTAGACACTCGTCTTTTCGAATTTAAAACAAAAAAACGGGCAGCAATAATGCCACCCGTTAATAGATTATCGGTTTTATTCTTCTGTCTTTTCCTCAGCAGGGGTTTCCTCAGCAGGGGCTTCCTCAACAGGAATTTCCTCAGTGGGAATTTGCTCAGCATCGACTTCGGTTGTTGCAACAACCTCGTCTTCTTCCTCCGCCTTGTCCTCAGCTTCCTTTTGAATAAGGGCGCGGATGGAAAGACTTACGCGTTTCAATTCAAGGTTGATTGCAATAATCTTTGCATCAACTTCCTGACCTATGGTAAGCTCATCCTGCGGTTTTGCAACATGCTTATCCGCAATCTGAGAAATATGAATAAGTCCGTCAACACCGGGGATAATTCGCGCAAATGCGCCATAGGTTGTAAAGCTTACAATCTTTACGGTTACGATATCGCCCTCGCTGTAAGCGTTAACAAACTTGGTCCAGGGGTTGTCCTCAGGATTCTTATATCCGAGAGAAATCTTTTTCTTTTCACGGTCAATGTTTTTAACATAAACCTCAATCTCATCACCGACAGATACAACCTCCGACGGATTCTTAATTCTCTGCCACGAAAGTTCGGAAATATGAACCATTCCGTCAACACCGCCCAAATCGACGAATGCGCCGTATGTAGTAATAGAGCGAACCGTTCCCTTTATGCGGTCGCCGACGGCTATTGAATTCCAAATCTTTTCCTCAGCCTCTTTGCGTTGTTCGCGAAGAACGCTTCTTATAGAACCTACAGCCTTTCTTCCCCTGCCGATTTCGATGATGCGGAAAGAAACCTCCTTGCCTTTAAGTTCTTCAATGGAATCGTTTCTTGAAAGAGTAGCAAGAGAAGCAGGGACGAAAACGCGAACATTGTTAGTATAAATAACAACGCCGCCTTTAACGATGTCCCTTACAACGCCCGTAAGAACTTCGCCCGACTCTTTGGCTGCGACTATATTATCCCAACCGGCAATAGCATCGTAACGGCGTTTCGAAAGCATTGCGATTCCTTCCTGATCGTTGACCTTCATAATAATAAGATTAAGAGTATCTCCGACCTTAACCTCCTCCTCAAGCTTAACAGCAGGGTCAAGAGAGAATTCTTCAGCCGAAACATAGCCTGTTATTCCTCTGCCGAAATCGACTTGGACTTCGGTCGGAGTAACGGCAAGAACGGTGCCGACAACCTTCTGATCTCCTGTTAAATTGCTGAGAGAAGCTTCGAATGCTTCTTCATCTGTCATTTCCTCGAAGCTTTTTTGAACAGTCTCTTTCACCTGTTCTTCTACCGGTTGTAAATTTTCCGACATGGTAATAACTACCTCCTTAATGATACCCGCCGGCGTAGACGCGCCGGCAACAACCCCTACCGACCTGCAATCGGCAAAATCGGAGAGTGATAACTCTTTCGCCGTTTCAACAAGATAGGTCTTCTCGCAGAATGCCGAGCAAACCTCAAAAAGCTTTGCGGTGTTGGAGCTATGTCTGCCGCCGATGACAATCATCGCATCGCTTGCCTTCGCAAGTCTTAATGCCTCATCCTGCCGTGCAGCGGTTGCATTACATATTGTATCAAAAATTTTCGCGTTTGTATATAGTTTTTTTATTTTTTTTTGAATTTTTTCCCATTTTTTTGCATTAAAGGTTGTCTGAGCAACAAAAGTTGCGCTTTTTGAGGTGATTTCAGGATTGCTTTTTGCAATTGTCTCGAGCTCGTCGTCATCGGAAAAAACAAAAACTTGTGTGCAACTATGCCCGGTTATCCCGATAACTTCACTGTGGTTTTTATCTCCGGCAACAAAAATCACATCTCCTGCGAGACTTTGTTCCTTGACAACGGTATGAATTTTAGCAACAAACGGACAGGTTGCGTCAACCGTTTCAATATTATTCAACCCGCAGATTTCGTAAATGCTTTCGGGAACCCCGTGCGACCGAATTACCAAAATTTCATCGTCTTTGGTCTCCTCGGGAGTTTCGACTATTCGTACGCCTTTTTCAGAAAGTTCATCCACAAGTTGAGGATTATGAATAATCGGGCCCAATGTGCATACCTTTTTCCCCTTGCCCAACAACTCGTAAACGGTGTTTACCGCTCTGTTTACTCCGAAACAAAATCCCGCGGTTTTGGCTACGGTTATTTTCAATCTACACTGATCCTCTCTTTTATAATTGCAGAAAGCTTTTCTACAGACTCTTCAAGATTAATATTCGATGTGTCGAACATAATACTGTCCTTCGCTGGTTTTAAAGGCGCTATTTCCCGGTGAGAATCGTTATAATCACGGGTTACGATATCGTTATACACATCCTCGTAATTTACCTTTTCGCCCTTTTCAATTAGCTCTTTATATCTTCTGTTTGCCCTTTGCTCAGCGGAAGCGGTAACAAAAAATTTAAGGGTTGCTTCAGGTAAAACAACTGTTCCGATATCCCTTCCGTCCATAAGAACATTATTGTCCTCAGCAAGTTTCCTTTGCATTCCGAGCAGGAACGCTCTTACCGCCGGTTTTGCCGAAACCGCCGAAGCCATCATCGAAGCCTCGGGGGTTCTGATCTTATCCGACACATCCTCGCCGTTTAAAAAAACATGCTGAACACCCTCGACAAATTTAATATCCACCGAAATATTATTGAGGTTTTTTTCAATATCACATTCAAGTTCAGTGCCTATCCCCCGGTTGATAAAATACAGTCCCACGGTTCTGTAAAGCGCTCCGGTGTCAACATAAATAAACCCGAGTTCTTTTGCAACGCCTTTTGCGATACTGCTCTTACCTGCGCCGGCAGGTCCGTCAAGTGCTATTGAAATCATTCGATTATCTCCTTTTCTTTTGTGCTTGTCCCGGCAACAAAGCCGGTTGAAAACGCGATTTGCAAATTAAATCCGCCGGTATATGCGTCAACATCAATTACTTCACCGGCAAAGTATAAGCCTTTAATGATTTTCGATTCCATTGTGTTGGGGTTAACTTCCTTTACCGAAACACCGCCGGAGGTAACAACGGCTTCTTCAATGGGCCTTTTCGAGGTGATATGCAGTCTTAAACCCTTTATAACATTTATAAGCAATTTCCGTTGCTCTTTGGTAAGTTGATTTATCTTGATATCCGGCGATATACCTGAAAGTTTTATTATTACGGGGATGAGACTTTTAGGCAAAAGTTTACCGAGCGAATTTGAAAAATCCTTGTTACTGTTTTCCGAAAAATCGCGCAATAACCGTTTATCGAGCATTTCTTCTGACAACGCGGGTTTGAGGTCAATACAGGCATAGTATTCTTTATTCTCAAAATCGCGCATATGCGCTGAAGCCGAAAGGACAAGCGGACCCGATATACCAAAATGAGTAAACAGTAATTCTCCCTGCCCGGAGTAAACGGGTTTCCTGTCGCCCGCGGCATAAAATGACGCGGTAATATTTTTAAGCGTAAGCCCGGAAAGGGTGGTGCAAAATCCTTCGTGGCACTCAAGAGGTACCAAAGAAGGATAAATCTCGGTTACTGTATGTCCGCATTCCTCGGCAAGCCTGTAACCGTCTCCGGTTGAGCCGGTAAGGGGATAAGATTTTCCTCCGGTTGCAACGATAACGCTATCGCAGAGGAATATTCTTTCATCCGCAAGACGGACGCCGTAAACCCTGCCGTCCTTTACGAGAATCTTTTCGGCTGTTCCCCTTTCAAGTTTAACGCCGGACTTTTTTATTTTCCTATATAGGGCGTCGACAATGTCAACCGCCTTATCGGAGACCGGGAAAACACGGTTTCCCCTTTCGGTTTTAAGGGGAACTCCCTCGTTTTCAAAAAATTCCATCGTATCGGCAGAGGAAAATCTCGAAAATGCCGAATACAAAAAATTCCCGTTTTTGGGAACATTTTTAATAAAGGTCTGAAGGTCGCAATTGTTGGTAACATTACAGCGACCCTTTCCGGTTATCATAACCTTTCTTGCAACCTTTTCGTTTTTTTCGATCAAGGTAACGACGGTGTTATCTCCTGCGGCATTGACCGCCGCCATAATGCCGGCGGCTCCGCCCCCTATAATAACGGTTTTTCTGATTGTTATCACCTGCCGAACACTGTTTATATCAAAAACAGCCGTCGCGAAAGCGACGGCAAATCGTTACTGTTTTTTCTCAAGCAACAAAAGAAGCTGCTTTATATCATCAATTTCATATGTAGACTTATATTTCGGATTTTTATGTTTCGGATTATACCAGCAAGAGTCGATTCGAGCGTTTTTTGCGCCCAAAATATCGGTCGACTGAGCATCGCCCACAACCAAAACCTTGGATATGTTGCTTTCGGGGATTCTATGCATAACATAGTCATAATAAGCCTTGCAGGGCTTCCTGTAATCCATTTCCTCGGAAATGAAAATGCCGTCAAAGTATTTTGTAAGACCCGCAAGTTCGATTCTCTTCCTTTGAAAAGCCGAATAGCCGTTTGCCGTAAGATATACACGGTAACCGCGTTTTCTAAGAGTATTAAGAACCCTCTTTGCGTCGGGAGTAACGGTTTTGCTCGACTGCATAATATCAAAATACTCGTCAACCATCTGTGAGCGGTTTTCTTTAATCCCGATATTATCAAGCAGTTGGACAAATTTGTTGGTGAATTCGGTTTTTGCATTATATTCGCCAAGGGTATATGTCTGCCAATCGGCTTTTTGGAAAAATATTTCAGCAATGTCCTCGCCAAAGGGCAATCCGTGTTTTTTGAATACAGATTCAACAGCATTTCGCTCGTCTGACGCAGTATTAAGTAAAGTATCGTCAAGATCAATCAAAACAACATTGTAGCGTTTCATACTATCTCCTCTCACAAAATCCTCATTAACGCATAAATGATAACATAAACGACCGAAAAAATCAACTGTTATTTTTTTATTCCGCTCAAATGCGGACGAATTCGGATAAAATAAAACATTGATATTCTTGATATTGCCAAATCGTACAAAACGAACGCAACATAAGATAATATAAGGAAAACAGCAACGCCGTATTTACCGAGAGGTCCGAAATTGTCAACATCAATGCTGAAAATATATTTCATAACAAGATAGGCTAAGATAATTGAAGCGGTAAAAGTTGCAAGTTTGAGCGCCCACTCAATAATGTTATTTGCGATTTTCTCAATAATTGCCTTTAAGACGGGATAAAAACCGAAAAGAAGAATAAACAGTATTTTTGTTTCAATCTCACCGAATAAGCCTATCAGCACCGCGCTTGTGATATATGTTGCAAAAGCATAAGGAATACTTATTTCAACAAGCGGAATCATTACAAAAAGACCTGCAATTGCCGCCGCCGAATAGTTAATAACCGGAATATGGCCAAGCATCGCAATAACAAATGAAAGCGCCGAACATATCGCGCACAGGGTGATTTTTGACGATTTTTTCATACCGTTAACAGCAGGCAATCAAATCGCCACCCATACATTCGCAACAACAGTCGGCACAAATAAGTCCCTGACAAATGTCGCAGGTGCTGCAATTCCCGCCGGTGTTTCCGTACGGGCGGTAGGGATTATATCCTCCGGCGGCGCCTCTGTTTTGGGCGGTATGCATTGCGTTTCGGTATTCGGCATTTGAGGGGTCCATTCTCGTCGCCGTAGCAAAACTCGTATAAGCCTGATCAAACCAGCCTCTTTGATAAAGAACCCTTCCGTTAAGATAATACCATTCCGCATTGCGTGCAGAAGGCTCAATACCGTCAAGTATTTCCTGTGCCTGTTCAAATCTTCCCGCATTCATAAGAGATATAACCTCGGGAAAATCAGTCGAACCGTTGGTATAGCCACCCGATTTGCGGTTATTTTTATTTCTGCGCTCATTCATTATTTGGTCATAAGCGTCATTTATCTCCTGCATTTTTTCGCCTGCAAGGTCGGAAAGCGGATTGTCTGCATAATTATCGGGATGATACTTACGCGCAAGATTTCGATATGCCTCTTTAACCTGCTCGTCCGAAGAGTTCTTTGATATTCCCAAAACATCATACGGATTGTTCATTCAAAATCTCCCTTTTATATGTATCCTCAAGACCTAAATAAATAATATTCCCGAGGATTGTTTTATATCTTTTTACCGGCAAGAGTTCAAAAGCCGATATGGATTCATTTATACAATAGTATATTTGTCTTTCTATTCTTTTGTCAATATCGTCGTCTTTTAAAATGTTAATAACATTGTAGGAGCCTTTTTTCAGGTCATCCTCCCTGTCCGCAAGAGCGTCCGAAAGATAAATATATTTCCCGAGACAGTAACCTAAACGGTTTAGTATTCTTTTTTCGGTTTTATTTTCACTGCAAAGTTCAAGTATATTCCCGAGGGCTTTAGCCGTCGGGTCGCAAACCGTATCGATGTCGGCAATTCTCTCTTTTTCAAGTTCGCTTTGCTTATTTATATATTCGCCGACAATCAGGTCAATTTGCGGATAGGATTTTTTTGCTTTTTTATATGCTCTCTTATACAGCGGCAGTATAATGCGGCAGCCGAGTTTTTTTAATCCTCTTTCATCGTGAACATTGT
>DEWC01000112.1 GCA_002363095.1 Ruminococcaceae bacterium UBA3220
GCATTCCCGTCCAAGAGCTTGTCGATTTTTTCGACAAGCTCAAATGACCGGCATACTGTCGTATGCCGGTCATTTTATTATCTTTGCGTATTTTTATTTGAGGTTTTTATCGTAAACGGCTCTTTCGCCGCCGACATATTTCGGTCTTGTTCTCGCCGCCGAGAGAAAAGCGTTTCCGATATGTTTTATCGAGAGCCTTACGGGAATGGCAACCCTTTTTAAGTGCATACCTATAAGGGTTGTCCCGATATCAAGCCCCGCTTCGGCACAAACCGTTTCTACAAGAACGGGGGAAACAAAATGCTTATACGCCGCCGTCGCGAAGGATCCGCCTGCCTTTGGTTGCGGAACGGCGTTTACGATTTCAAGCCTATTTTGTTTGGCATATTCCGCCTCAACAACAAGACTGCGGTTAAGATGCTCGCAACATTGCGCCGCGAGATATATGCCTTTCTCTTTAAGGATTTGATAAATCGCGCAAAAAACTTCCTCGGCAACCTGCGGATTTGAATCGGTGCCGATTCTCTCGCCGATTATCTCGCTTGTCGAGCAACCTACGACGACAAGGTCGCCCTCTTTAATCTTTGAAACCGAAATAAGTTCGCTTATCGCCTGTTCAGCCTCTTTCACATAAAGTTTATCGCTCATTTTTATTACCGTCCTTTTTAAGTTTCATAACATCAAAAAGATTTGATATATTTGTTTTTTCCAGTATACCCGCAAGATAAAACGCTCCGATTATACCTACCGCGCCTTGCAGGCAGTTAAGAGGAACAGCCACGGCGGCAGGGACAAATCCTATGCCTATCGCGAGGGCTTCAAAAAGATAATACCCTAAAATCATAATGAGTTCTGCAAAGGCCGCGCCCGTAAGAAAGCAAAATGAGGGGCGCCGTTTCTTTTTGCCCGAAATAACCCGGGGAATATAATAAACCGCGACCGCCATAAGCCCCTTAATAATAAATGTGGCAGGCATATATATCGCAAATCCCGAAAAAAGGTCCGCAAATGCGGAGCCTATCGCCGACGCCAAAAACCCGTAAACGGGACCCAACATCCATCCGCTCAAAATCACAAAACAGTCGCCCAAATTAAGATAACCTTGAGGGGACGGAATCTTGATAATCATTGTCATAACGGCGGTAAGCGTCGCCATAACGGCAGTGGTGGTCAAAACAACCAAAGATTTTTTTGCGCCTTTCAAACCGTTCCCCTCCTTAAAATCATTTTATACCTTCATTATATTACAAAAGTGGATATATAAAATATTCAGATAAATAAATATTTTAGATACCAATTATAGATACTGGATGTTAGATACTAGATGGTAGACCAAGGTGTCGCCAAAGGCGACAAATTATAAATCGCTACGCCCGAAATCAATATTGACAAATCGTAGGGGATAGACCAACATCATCCCTACCGTTTAAACAAAAATTAAAAGCGAGGAACTTTCCTCGCTTTTCTTTCGTTTAGGGTGCTTATTGATGCTTTTACAATTCTTTTGCCCTTTTATAAGCCGCGATGACCGCCTCCATAACCGTACCGCGGAATGCGCCGTTTTCGAGCACATGCACGCCCTCTATGGTAGTTCCGCCGGGACTGCAAACGGCGTCTTTGAGTTCACCGGGGTGTTTATCCGAGGTAACAAGCATTTCCGCCGCGCCTTTAAGTGTCTGCGAGGCGTATGATATCGCCTTATCCCTTGTAAGTCCGCAAGCAACTCCTCCGTCCGCCAGCGCCTCGGCAAAAAGGTATACAAAAGCGGGTCCGCTGCCGGCAAGCGCGGTTGCCGCATCCATAAGTTTTTCGTCCAGCCTGTCAAGTTTCCCCGCGGCGGCGAGCGCACCGCAAAACTCGGTTATCTCATCTTCGGAAACATCCGCCGAGGCGATGTATTCTATCATACCTTTGCCAACCGAAACGGGGGTATTCGGCATAATCCTGATAACGGGGTAATCCTTACCAAACATTTCTTGAATTCTTGAAATTGAAACGCCTGCCGCCATACTTACAAGTACAAATCGGTCTTTTCTTGCCGATAAAACGGGGCGAATTTCCTCAATAAGCGCCGGGAGTATCTGCGGTTTTACTCCTAAAAAGAGATATTGCGATTTTTCCGCCGCGTCTTTGTTTGTACCGGAAAGACAGTTAAGACTTTCAGCCATCAGTTTTGCTTTTTCGGAGTCCTTATCGGCTATTACTATGCTTTTGCCAGATACCGTTTTTCCAACTGCCTTTGCCAAGGCGCCGCCCATATTGCCGGTTCCGATAAATCCAAACTTAAATTCCGCCATTTTTATTCTCCTATCTTATTTGTCCGTTCCCGGAAATAACATATTTATAAGTGGTGAGCTCGTTAAGTCCCATGGGACCTCTCGCATGGAGCTTTTGGGTTGAGATGCCCATTTCACAGCCGAGACCGAATTCGCCGCCGTCGGTAAAACGGGTCGAGGCGTTAACATAAACCGCCGCGCTGTCAACATTTTCGGTAAAAAATTCCGCCGTGTTCCTGTCCGATGTTATGATGCTTTCGCTGTGGTGCGTTGAATGCTCGGCGATATGCTTTACCGCCTCATCAGCACTGTCTACAACTGCAACCGCCAGGATATAATCTAAAAATTCGGTGTCGAAATCATCTTTACCTGCCGGTTTTACGGGAATTATGCCGCAAACCGCTTTATCACCCCTGATTTCAACCGGGTGGGGGGCATTCTTCCCGCAAAGGCGTTCAAAAAGCCGCGGTAAAAATGACGGGGCAATCGATTTATGCACCAAAAGCACCTCTGCCGCATTGCAAACCGAGGGTCTGCTTGTTTTTGCGTTTTCAACAATATCGAGCGCCATTTCGAAATCGGCTTTTTCATCAACATAAATATGGCAGATACCCGTCCCGGTTTCAATACACGGAACGGTGGCGTTCTCGACGCAGGCGCTGATAAGACCTTTGCCTCCGCGCGGAATTAAAAGGTCAACGCTTCCGCGCGCCGTCATAAGTTCCGTTGCGCTTTGGCGTGTGGTATCCTCAATAAGATTTATATAATTCTCGTCAATACCTGCCTTTGAAAGCCCGCTTTTTAACGCTTTTACAATTGCATGGGCGCTTGCGTAGGCTTCCTTGCCTCCGCGAAGCACACAAACATTACCGCTCTTAAAACCGAGCGCCGCCGCGTCGGAGGTTACATTCGGACGACTTTCATATATTATGGCAACAACACCTATGGGCGCCGATATCTTGCGGATTATAAGACCGTTTTCTCTTACCGTCTCGCTTAATATTTTTCCGACCGGGTCGGGCAACTTTGCAACCTGCAAGATGCCGTCCGCCATACCTTTTATACGGTCTTTATCCAATCTGAGACGGTCTGTCATAACCTCGCTGATTTTGCCTTTTGCGTTTTCAATATCGGTTGCGTTGGCGCTTAAAATTTCATCGGTATTATCTATTAAAGCCTCAGCCATAAAGCAAAGCGCTTCGTTCTTTTGTTGTTCGCCGAGAGCACCGTTGCGTGCTGCCTGTTTTGCGGCGGCTAAAATTTCCGCTGTCGTTCTCATTTATTTTTCCCCTTTGCGACAAAGAGCGTACCGACATCCTTGCCGTCAACGATATCATAGAGGATTGAAGGCTCGGAGCCGTTTGCAATCACCATATTTATACCCGCGTCCATTGCTATTTTTGCGGCGGCAATTTTTGTGGTCATACCTCCGGTGCCGAGGCGACTGCCGGCTCCGCCGGTCATTTGCTCAATTTCGGGGGTAATATCCTCCACCCGTTTTAACAGACGCGCTTTTTTATCCTTGTGCGGGTCGGCGGTGTAAAGACCGTTTATATCCGAAAGCAGGATAAGCAGGTCGGCGCCTACCGTAATAGAAACGATTGCGCCTAATGTATCGTTATCGCCGATAACAAGTTCTTCGGTTGCAACCGAGTCGTTTTCATTGATGATCGGAATCACATTAAGTTCCAATAGGCGCTTTACCGTGTTATCAAAGTTTTGGCGTCTTTCGGTATGGCGCGTATCTTCCCCGGTGATAAGAATTTGCGCCACTGTATGATTATACTCCGAAAACAACTTGTCGTATGTATACATAAGCTCGCATTGCCCGACGGCAGCCGCCGCCTGCTTTGTCGGAATATCAGAGGGCTTTCCCTGCAAAAAGAGTTTTCCCGCACCCATTCCTATCGCGCCGGATGAAACAAGAATTATCTCGTGTCCTGCGTTCTTTAAATCACTTAAGGTTTTGCAAAGTTCCTCAACCCTGCGAATATGCAAAAGTCCCGAAGGATGTGTAAGTGTAGATGTTCCTATTTTTATAACAATACGCATATGAGTTTCTCCTTTGCGTTGTTTATTCTGTAATTATAACACGGTTTTAAATCAATTACCATCTCTTTTTGAAAAAACTGCCACTAAGAGCGGATTTCACCGTGAAACGATTTCACCCGAACGAAGTGAGGATTTCTCCCGTCCGTAAGGACGGATTTAGCCAAAAAAAAGCAACCTTTCGGTTGCTTTTTTCTGGCTGGGGTGGCAGGATTCGAACCTACGCATGCAGCAGTCAAAGTGCTGTGTCTTACCGCTTGACGACACCCCAATATATATTAGGCTTTCTTTTGAGTTCCCCGAACCTTAATAATATGTTAGGCGGGGAAGTCAGTTTTCGATACATATAATAAATATGTATTATTTCAAAAAAATCTTGGAAGCTATTGCCACCAAGAAAAATATGGGGTGGAAGATGGGACTCGAACCCACGGTCTCCGGTGCCACAAACCGGCGCTTTAACCAACTAAGCTACATCCACCGAATGCAGGAATAATTATACCATATAAACCACAATTGTCAAGAAATATTTACGAATACTTTAAATTTTTTTCAATTATTATTAACCGTTTTTTAACAATTTCGGTTCCGAAAAGGATAAAATATAATTATCAAAAAACGAAACGCCTCGTATATGAGGAGCGTTAAAAATGATTTTGCCGATATTCGGGCAAGCGGGAGGATAATATGCAAAACGACAACTTTAATTCCGACAATACATTATACGGGTCTCAAAGCGGTGAACCTAACCGAAACGGTATAAATGAATTCAATATCGACCAATCGGTTTACGGTTATGAGAACGGGGGAGAAACCGATACAAATCAAACGCCGTACGAGCCTCATTTCAGTTCTCAAGGCGAGCCGACTGCGTTTGTAAACAGTGAGTCCGTTTCGCCGTCACATCAGACTTACAGTGAAAGCGGATTTAACCCGGACGACCCCACCGATTTCGGATATGAAGCAAGAATTCGCGATAATTCGGGCTACGGATATCAGCCTGATATCACGGCAGAAAACGGGAAAAAACAGAAGCCGAAAAAAAGTCACGGCGGTTTAACCGTATTCCTTTGTATTATTCTTTCGGTGCTTGTTTCGGCGGGGAGTTGTATCGCGGTTTTAAACTACGCGAGCAGTTCGAAATCAAGTGAAAAAATATCTATTGTTCCGAACCTTTCTAAGGAGAGCGGTTCGGTTGAAAATGTAAATATCAATATTGACGAAGAGGCGTCCTCTATCGCCCAGGCTGTTTCGAGAAAATGCAATAAAAGTGTTGTAGGGATAAGAACAACCGTTGCAACAAGAAGTTTCTTCGGCGGTTCTGATTCGGCGACCGGCGAGGGTTCGGGCGTTGTTTATACCGACGACGGATACATTATAACAAACTATCATGTTATAAAGGACGCCGCCGTAAATTCTTCGGGTAAAATCGATGTTTATCTTGAAAGCGTTTCAACCAAGCCTTACAGCGCAAAGGTGATAGGATTTAATATTGCAAGCGACCTTGCCGTTTTGAAAATAGACGCCAAAAATCTTTCGCCCATCGATATAGGTGATTCCGATAAACTGAGTGTAGGACAGTACGCCATCACGATAGGCGCCCCCGGCGGACTTCAGTTTATGGGGAGCGTAACCTACGGTGTTATAAGCGGTCTTAACCGCGTTGTTTCAACCGATTCGAGTTTAAAACTCATTCAAACAGACGCGGCGATAAACCCCGGAAACTCGGGCGGAGCTCTTCTGAACGAAAACGGCGCGCTTATCGGAATAAACAGTTCGAAAATCGTCGCCGAAGAGTTTGAGGGAATGGGCTTTGCGATACCTGTAAATACCGCCGTAAAGATTTGCGATAATATCATCAAGAACAAGGACAAGGTTGAGCCTTATGTCGGAATAACCGTAAGCGAGAGTTATTCCGCCGACGACCTTGAAAGTTACGGTTATCCGGCAGGCGCCGTCGTTTTAAGTGTTGCCGAAGGAAGCACCGCCGAAGAATGCGGAATAGCAAGAGGCGATATTATCACTAAGTTCAACGGCTCAAAAATCAAAGATTTTTCCGATTATTATAAAGCCCTTAAATCCTGCAAGCCGGGAACCGAGGTTGAGATTGAAATTTTCCGCAGAGGCAGAGAATACAGCGCAAAAATCACCGTTGCCTCAAAT
Source organism: Ruminococcaceae bacterium UBA3220 (assembly GCA_002363095.1). Taxonomy (GTDB): domain Bacteria; phylum Bacillota; class Clostridia; order Oscillospirales; family Acutalibacteraceae; genus UBA737. The sequence continues at coordinate 6,489 of DEWC01000112.1, forward strand.
TCCTATTCGGGAAATAATTAAGGTTTAATCATAAAATGAGTCCCCGCGGGAAAGTTTTTCCTGCGGGGATATTTAATAATTGCGTTCTGCCTTCGGCACGCAATAATAAACCGTTTTTACAGACTGTGCCTTTTTCGGCATTCGTCTATTATTCGCGTCCGGTAAGCCGGGCGATTTTTTTAATTCTTTCCTTCAATTCTTCGGTTATATAATCTTTTTTTACCCGAAACGCCCAATTACCGCTCGGGACACCGGGTATATTCATACGATATTCCTCGCCCAGCATAAGATAATCCTGAATGGGGACTATAACGGTGTCGGCAGGCGAATTCATAGCCGCCTTTATAAGGTTAAGCGGGCGGGGGAAATCCTCGGTTTCAGGGAAAAGCCTGTTTATCATTTCGAGTTCAAAAGGCAGGGCGTTTTCTATAAATCCGAGAGTTGTGTTGTTATCGTGCGTACCGGTGTAGCAAACGCAGTTTTCGGGGTAATTCGAAGGTAAATGCGGGTTATTAGGGTCGCCCGAAAAGGCAAACTGTATTACCCTCATATTCGGAAAACCCGTGTCTTTGACGAGGTTGGTTACCGCCTCGGTCATAACCCCCAAATCTTCGGCGATTATCGCCATACCCGGGATTTTTTCGTGGGCGGTTTTCCAAAAATCGAGACCCACGCCCGTTTTCCATTCGCCCGACATAGCGTCAAGGCTGCCTGCCTTAATACAATAGTAATCGGCAAAGGCGCGGAAATGGTCGACCCTTACGACATCAAAAAGGCGAAATGAAAAGGAGAGCCGCTTTATCCACCAGTCATAGTCGTCTTTTTTTTGAAAATCAAAATCATATATCGGGTTGCCCCAAAGCTGACCTTTTTCGGAAAAATAGTCGGGAGGAACGCCGGCGACAAGTTTCGGTTTTAAATCCTCTCCCACAAGAAAGTTTTCGGGATTTGCCCAAACATCGGCGCTGTCCTCCGAAACATAAAACGGAATATCTCCTATAAGCAGGATGCTTTTGCTTTCGGCGTACCTTTTAAGTTCGAAATACTGGGCATAGAAAAAATACTGTATAATCCCGAAAAGTTCAATTTCGCGTTTGTTGAAATTTAAAAAATCCCGATAATCTTCGCCCGTGCGCCTCTTTATATAATCGGGCAGTCCTAAAATGTGCGAAGTTCCGAAAACCTTTAAAGCCGTCATAAAAACAGCATACGGTTTAAGCCAGAATTCGTTTTCGGTTAAGAATATTTTATAATCATCATTGTCGGTATCGAAATTTTCAGCCGCTTTTCTGATAAGCGGAGTTTTATAACGCCTTACCAAATCAAAGTCTGCGTTTTCGGGGAAGTCGGCGTTTAAAATATCCGAATATGATAAAAGTCCGTCGCGGGCTAAAAAATCAAGGTCGATATAAAGCGGTTCGCCCGCAAAACAGGAGGGGGATTTGTACGGCGAATTGCCGGCGCCGAGCGGAACTAAGGGCAATAATTGCCAGTATGTCTGATTAGTATCGCTTAACATATCAATAAAGCGGTAGGCTTCCGCCCCCAGCGTGCCGATACCGTGGTTGGACGGCAGGGACGAAAGCGCCATCAGAATTCCGCTTTTTCTTTTTGGTAAATCAACCGAAAGTTTCACTCTCTTGGCTCCTCTTGACATAAGTCTTAATATATTTACCTTTATATATTATTAGACCCGCCGCCGATTGTCAAGGGACAAAGGTTTTTGTCTATCGGTTTTCCATTTTAAAACCGTCTTTTACGGTTTCTTTGGTTTGGTCGAAGGTTTTCTCTCCGCGCATATATTCGCTAAGAGCGGTAGCAGTTTTGCCCTTTGTTATATCCCTTATCGGTTCGGTTATGACCCAAAGGACATTTTCAAGTGAACTGTCATTCATATATCTCCCCGTCTCTTTTTTAAGCGGGTCGTCAGGCAAATCACCCTCTTCAAATGTGTTAAACGGCGTTAGAGTTCCCATATCTTCGGAAAGGATTTTTTTGCCCTGCTTTGACGAAACGAGCCAGTCAAGAAATTCGAGCGCCGCGGCTTTATCCGCCTTGTCGGCTTTTTTGTTAACGGCAAGATAACTTTTGCGATTTATTGTAATCCCCTGGTTTTTATTTCCCGAGATGTCAAGATAAAGAGGTAAGAGCCCCGCCCTTCGTCCGTCTTTATTTTTTGTATCTTTAAGAATTCCGTCGTCTCCGATAATCATTGCCGCTCTGTTTTGCGAAAACTCAGACAGTGCGTCCTCGTTTGATTTTGAGGCAAATGACGCTTTATCGGTCGAGTTTGCCGTTATAAGGTCGAGCAAATCCTTATATTCTTTATCATATCTGAAATCGATTTCTTTTGAATTCATAAATGCGCGGTCGGCGGCATCGTAATCCTCGTTGCCCGAAAATTCATAGTAAAACGGCACGTTTAGTATCCCGCTGTGCCAATCAAAGGCGTCTTCGCCTTTAAGCGAGGGGGAGGCAAAAACCGAATTTATGCCGAGCTCGTCCTTTTTTGCGTTAAGCCCTTCAACAAGTCTTTTAAGGCTTTTAAAGTCCCTTACCTGAGCGATTGAGGTTATTTCGCCCTCACTTTTTTGAAGTTTGAAGTATTTATCGATAATATCTTTGTTATAGACTATTCCGTGCCCCGAGATTTCTAAAGGAACGGCATAGGTCTTTTTGCCGTCGTCGCTTCTTAAAGACAGTTTCCTGTCGGATAAATAGGAATTTATCCGGCTGTCGGTGATATCCTCGCAGTAATCCTTCAATTTTTCAAATTCCGAGTTGTTTTCAATCGCGAAAATAGAAACGGTTTTTGTGTTCTTGTCTAAAACTTTGATTTTACCGTCGGTTTTTTCAGAGAATGTTTTGATTTTTACCGTTTTGCCGGTTTCATCTTTGTATTTTTTTGCCGCCTTTTCAAAGAGCGTTTTTTGGGCGTCGCCCGAAACAGCCAAGTATACCGCTTTTGCTTGGTCACTTTCCTTGCCGCAACCGCCGAGAAGCGGAACGAACGCCGTCAAGATAACAAGAAAACATGCTAAAATTTGTTTTTTCATAAACATAACCTTCTTTCGAAAAATATCATTCCGCAAAATGGCAATATTATGCAAAAAAATATCAGTCAGCCAAAACCTTGACAAACTGGGACGGGGAGAGTATCCTTAATTTGTAAATAATTTTGGAAGTGAGCATCTTGAAGAAAAAGAAAAACCGCCGAAGATTTCCTAAGTCGATTATTACGGTTATTGTTTTGATATGCATTGTTTTAGGCGCTTATTTTTTCGGATATCCCTATGCTAAGCGGTATTTGTCGGCGTTTTCCGAGATGAAAGCAGAAGAAAAGCTCAATCTTAAAACAACCGAATTGCCCGACTATGTTGATGTTCAGCTTATCGATAAGGGAAATGCCCGCCCGGGTACAAAAATGAAGCATATCAACGATATTGTTATCCACTATACCGGAAATCCCGGAACTACGGCGCAAAACAACCGTGATTATTTTGCAAAGCCGGATACCGAAGTTTGCTCGCATTTTGTTATAGGTCTTAACGGCGAAATAATAAACTGTATCCCGATTGACGAACGCTCGGTCGCCAGTAACAACCGAAATAAAGATACAATTTCCATTGAGGTCTGCCATATGGATGAAAGCGGAAAATTTAACGCAGAAACCTATGAGTCGCTCGTTATGCTCACCGCATGGCTTCTTAAAAACTCCGATTTAACCGAAAAAGATGTTATAAGACATTATGATATAACCGGCAAAGAATGCCCGAAATATTATGTTGATAACCCCGGCAAATGGAAAAAACTTAAAAAGGATATCGGAAAAGAATTAGCTCTCAGGCAATAGACGAATGCATCGCCGGTGGCGACGGATATAAAAAGCGAAGGCTGACTGCCTTCGCTTTTAGTATATTTTATCGTTTTTATTTCTCATTTCAATTTTTCTGCAATAGAAATAAGGGTTTCCCTCTTATTATTCTCGGGGTTTCGTTTGACACTATCGCAAAGCGCCTTTAACATCACGCCGATTTTTTCGCCCTTAAATCCTAAATTTTCGAGATCTTTTCCGCTTATTTTTAGGTGCGAAACGGTGTAAGGCTCGGCAGATTTAATGATTTTTTCCGCTCGTTTTGCGATGTCACTCATATCGTTTTTTTCGATTTTTGTTTTATATTCGCAAACATCGAAAAGTATTTCACGCCCTGCTGTGGCGAGGGCTGTTTTTATCTCAAAATCATCGCTTTCGGGGGTTAAAAACATTATCGCTTCGCATTTTTTAAGATAATTTTTAATGCTGTTTTTAATTTTAAGTTTACTCGAAATCTCATCTGTATCAAGACCTAAAATCTTTATAAAAGCAAAAAGCCGAAGTTCAAGTTTCGAAGTTAAGAGGGGGAGTTTTTTAAGTGAAGTTTTGCCCGATATCCCGAAACTTTCGAGTCCGCCCGACGCTATGATATCCGAAATTAAATCAGGCCTTTTCCCGACTAAAAGTTTCGAAAATTCGGCGAAAATCCGCTCGGCGCTTACAAAACGCAAATTTTTGCAAAGTTTTTTTGCCGCTTTATAGGTCTTTTTTTCAGGGATAAAATCAAGAACAGAACAAAAGCGGACAAGGCGCATTATACGAAGGGCGTCCTCGGAAAAGCGTTTTTCGGGGTCTCCGACGGCGCGAACCGTTTTTGATTTGAGGTCCTCCCGACCGCCGAAACAGTCAACGATACCTTTTGTTCGGTTATACGCCATAGCATTTACCGTAAAATCTCTTCTCGCAAGGTCTTCTCTTAAATCAGAAACGAAATTAACCGTTTCGGGACGGCGTTTATCGATATAATCTCCATCATTACGGAAGGTTGTAACCTCAAACGGCATACCGTTTATAATTACAGTAACCGTGCCGTGTTTTATGCCCGTATCTATCGTTTTTTCAAAAGCGGATTTTATCTGTTCGGGAAGTGCGTTGGTTGTAATATCAAAATCTTTCGGGTCTTTACCTAAAAGCATATCCCTGACACAACCGCCGACAAGATATGCCTCAAAGCCTCTGTTTTCAAGGGTTTTTATTATAGTTTCGGCGCCGGTGGGGATATTTTTCATATTTTTCCCTCCCTTTTGTGAATAAAAGTATTTATTTTTTCAGTATAATATGTTATTATAAATATTTAGGAAAAGTCTGTTAGGAGTATCTTTATGAAGGCAGTTAAACAATCGGACAAACTTTTAAACAACGCAAAGAGAATTCATATGATAGGCATAGGCGGAAGCGGAATGTGTCCTCTTGCCGAAGTTCTCAGCGCAAAGGGTTATACCGTTTCGGGCTCGGATACTGTCGAAACCGCGAAAACCGAATATTTGCGCGGTTTGGGGATAACCGTTTTTATCGGTCAAAAACCCGAAAATGTTGAAGGCGCCGACCTTGTTGCCTATTCGGCTGCAATCCCCGAAACCAATCCCGAGCGGAAAGCCGCCGCAAAAAAGGGTATCCCGACGATGGAGCGTTCGGTCCTTTTAGGCGCCCTTACCCGGCAATATGAAAACTGCATAGGGGTTGCCGGAACGCACGGTAAAACCACCGTTTCTTCAATAATAACACAAATTCTGCTTCTTAACAAGAGAGAACCTACCGCGGTTATCGGCGGAACACTTCCGATTGCCGGAAGCAGTGCCGTTATAGGGGACTCGGATATCCTCGTTTGTGAATCCTGCGAGTTTGTAAATTCCTTCCTTGAGTTTTCACCCGATATCTCGGTATTGCTTAATATCGACAACGACCACCTTGACTTTTTTGGGAATATGGAAAACCTTGCAAAATCTTTCAGAGAGTTTGTTTCACTTTCAAAAGTTTCTTATGTCAACGGAGACTCGCAAACGGTAATCGACACCGTTTCGGGCCTCGATACAAAGATAATAACATTCGGAAAACAAAAAAACAACGATTTTTATGCCGATAACATAAAAATGGGCAAATACGGCTACTGTTTTGATGTTTACAAAAACGGCGAAAAAATCGGAAGCCTCAGTATGCATATCCCGGGCGAACATAACATCTATAACGGGCTCGTTTCTTTTGCGGTATGCTACGATTTAGGCGTAAGCCCCGAAGGTATCGCCGAAGCGGTATCAAAGTTTACGGGAGCCGGGAGGCGTTTTGAAAGTTACGGAACATTTTCGGGCATTCAGGTTATTGACGATTACGCCCACCATCCCACCGAAATCGAAGCCACGATTAAAGCGGCGAAGTCGCTGACGGACGGTAAGGTTACCGTTGTCTTTCAGCCCTTTACCTATTCGCGCGTTGCCCTTTTAAAGGACGGTATGATAAAGGCACTAAGCCATGCCGACAAGGTGTTTTTAACCCCCATTGTAGCATCAAGAGAGGAAAATATCTACGGCGTTTCTTCCTCGGATATCGCAAATGCCCTGCCCGATGCACAGGTAGTGGAGGATTATGAACTTCTAACCGAAAAAATGATAAATTCGGCGCAAAGTGGAGATATACTTATCACCATGGGCGCCGGGGATATATATAAAGTTGCCGAAAGGATTTCCGAAAAATTAAATGAAAACGGTTAAACTTTTTGATAAAGACTCATTTTTATCCGAATTTGAAGCGGTCGTTTTATCCTCGGAAAAGTCGGATGAATTCTATAAGATAATTCTCGATAAAACCTGTTTTTTCCCCGAAGCGGGGGGACAGGTCTCGGATATCGGGAGATTGGGCGACGGCGGGGTTTTTGATGTTCAAATCGAAAATGACGAAATTGTCCATTACTGCAAGTCGGGATTTACCGCCGGCGAAAAGGTTTTGGGAAAAATTGATTTCAAGCGGCGATTTTCGCTTATGCAAAATCATTCGGGCGAACATATCGTTTCGGGGATTATTCATAAGAAATTCGGTTTTGACAATGTCGGTTTTCATTTAAACGAAGAACTTGTAACCTTTGATTTTAACGGACTTTTTTCGAAAGAACAGTTAGCCGAAATTGAATACCTTGCCAACAAGGCGATTTGGGAAAACCGCGATATTACCGCCTTTTATCCCGCAAAAGAACAGCTTAAAACCGTAAACTACCGTTCAAAAAAAGAAATAGACGGGGATTTAAGGCTGGTGAAAATTGACGGTGTCGATATATGTGCCTGCTGTGCACCGCATGTTAAAAGCACGGGTCAGGTAGGTCTTATAAAGTTTTTGGCAACCGAAAAAATGCGCGGCGGCACGAGGATTTATATGAAGTGCGGGGAATATGCGCTTAAAGAATTCGTTGCAGAGCATCGGAATGCAGCCGATATTTCAAACGCATTATCGGTTAAAAAAGAGGAGATTTTTCAAGGCGTTTGCTCCTTAAAAGAGGCGCTTGATAAAGAAAAACAGAACACCGCCCTTCTGAAAAAAAGGCTTATCTCACTGCTGGCGGAACAGATAAGAGAAGATGTGCGTTTTGTTGAAGATTTATCGATGCCTCAACTTCAAAAACTTTGTGATTTGCTATATAAAAAAGACGGCAAAACCCACACCGTTTTTTCGGAAAACGAAAACGGCGGTTACAGTCTTGTTATATCGGGCATTCCCGACGAGGTCGATTTGATTTTTGAAAAGGCAAAAAAAAGCCTTAAAATAAAAGGCGGCGGAAGAAACGGAATGATAAGTTGCCTTGTTACGGCTTCAAAGGAAGATATTTTAAAGGAGTTTTCAAATTGAACTGGACAGAAGTTTTAATAAGTGTTCCAACAGACAAAACCGATGAAGCGGCAGCAATAGCAAATATGACGGTGCCTTACGGGATTTATATTGAGGATTACAGTAATCTCGAAAGCGACGCCCTCGAAATCGCGCATATTGACCTTATTGACGAGGAACTTCTTCAAAAGGACCGAAACAAATCGGTTATACATATTTATCTTTCCAAAAACGCAAACGCACCTGAAACGCTGGCGTTTTTAAAAGAGCGGTTGACCGCCGCCGATATCGAATATAAAATAGATAACTGTACGGTGGACGATACCGATTGGAACGAAAACTGGAAAAAGTATTTCAAAGCGTTCGAAATAGGGGATAGGCTTGCGGTTTGCCCCTCTTGGGAAACCTATAAAAACAACCAAAACCGAACGGTAATTTCGCTCGACCCGGGAACCGCCTTCGGAACGGGAAGCCATGCTACAACCTCGCTTTGCCTTAGTGAACTTGAAAAAATCGTAGACAGCGGTACAACCATTCTTGATATCGGAACGGGAAGCGGGATTTTGGCAATAGCAGGTTTGCTTTTGGGCGCGAAAAACGCCGTAGGGGTGGATATCGACCCTCTTTCGGTTGAAACGGCGCAAAAAAACGCAGAGCGAAACGGTGTTTCAAAGAAAGCCGAATTCTTATGCGGCGACCTTGCCGAAAAGATAAACGGGCAATACGATGTTGTTTGTGCTAATATTGTCGCCGATGTTATAATACGGCTTTTTGATAATGTTAAAGACTATATGAAGGATGACGGTTTTCTTATTGTTTCGGGAATAATTGACATCCGCGCAGATGATGTTAAAAAAGCAATTGAAAGCCACGGCTTTAAAACGGTAAAAGCCGTTACACGGGAAGAATGGTACGCATTCGTGCTTAAAAAATAATTTTTCAGGAGATAATTTATGCTTGAATTTGAGCAACTTAAACTGCGCCTTACCGGAAACGAACAGGAAATTAAGGATTTAAAGGACGCAATAGGTTATGACAAATTAAAAAGGGAAATCGAGGAACTCGAACAAAAGAGCGCCGCTCCCGGTTTTTGGGATGATGTTGAGGCATCGCAAAAAATCGTCGCCTATACGGGAAAATTAAAAAACAAGGTAGAAACATATGACAGCGTTTTGGCGTCATACAATGACCTTTCGGTGCTCATTGATATGGGGGACGAGGAGGGCGATTTATCGCTTGTTGAGGAGATATCGGCTTCGATAGACGAGCTTGAAAAAACGATTGCGTCACTTCGGCTTCAAACCCTTCTTATAGGCGAATATGACCAAAACAACGCTATTTTGACCTTCCATGCCGGCGCCGGCGGCACCGAGGCGATGGACTGGGTGAGTATGCTCGTACGCATGTATACAAGATGGGCGGAGCATCACGGATTTTCGGTAAAGGTTCTTGACTTTCTTGACGGTGATGAGGCAGGGCTTAAAAGCGCCGTTTTGCTTATCGAGGGCGAATATGCCTACGGATACCTCAGAAGTGAATCGGGAATTCACCGCCTTGTACGAGTTTCTCCTTTCGACGCTTCGGGCAGAAGGCACACCTCCTTTGCTTCGGTTGAGGTTATGCCGGAAATAAGCGACGATATAGATATTGAAATTCGCGAAGAGGATATTAAAATGGATGTTTTCCGTTCCTCGGGCGCAGGCGGTCAGCATATCAACAAAACCTCTTCCGCCGTTCGTCTTACGCATATTCCGACAGGGATAGTTGTTGCCTGCCAAAACGAGCGAAGCCAGTTTCAAAACCGTGAGCAGGCTATGAAAATGCTTAAATCAAAACTTCTTGAGATAAAAGAAAGCGAGCATCTTGAAAAAATCGAGGATATAAAGGGCGTTCAAAAGGAAATTGCCTGGGGTTCGCAGATTCGCTCATATGTTTTTATGCCGTATACCCTTGTTAAGGACACAAGAACTTCTTTTGAAACGGGAAATATCGCCGCTGTTATGGACGGCGACCTTGACGGATTTATAAACGCCTATTTAAAGGCCGATTCCAAAGGCGAGCTCAAAGGTTGAATTATTAACGATAATCGAAAAAGGAAGTGAAAAGATGATAAAACGGTTCATAGCTTACTATAAGCCGTATAAGAATATGTTTTTTCTTGATATGCTGGCTTCGGTAGCCATATCGGCAATCGGGCTTGTATACCCGATTATTACAAATTTAATGCTTAACGACTTTATAAAAAAACAAAAATACAGTTTCGTAATATACGGCGGATTAGCTGTACTTGTGCTCTATTTTTTGCGGATGCTTTTAAGATATTTCGTCCAGTATTACGGGCATATGATAGGAACGAATATGCAGGCGGATATGCGTAGGGATATGTTCAAGCACCTTGAAACGCTTCCGTATTCGTATTTTGACAATACCGAAACGGGCACCATTCTCTCAAGAATGACAAACGACCTTTTTGATGTTGTCGAGCTTGCCCACCACGGCCCCGAAAATCTTATTGTTTCAAGCCTTACCGTTATAGGCTCATTTATATATTTGCTTACCGTAAATGTTTATCTTACCTTTATCATTTTCGCCTGCGTGCCCATTCTTGTCGCTGTTTCTTCACATTATCGCAAGAAGATGCATACCGCATTCAAGGAAAGGCGCAAAACAACGGCGGGAATAAACGCGGCAGTCGAAAGCAGTATAACAGGTATTCGCGTTACCAAAGCGTTTACCAATAACGAAGCGGAGCTTGAAAAATTCGAAAAAAACAACGAACTTTTTGTTGAAGCTTCAAAAATGTCTTATGACGCAATGGGAAGATATCATTCCATTTCGAGTTTTATAACCGATGTGTTTAATGTGATTATCATCATTGCAGGCGGACTTTTTCTTTATGCAGGAAAAATCAACTTCGGCGACTATACCACATTTATTGTTTCGATAAATGTCTTTATAAACCCGGTAACACAACTCATCGGATTTATGGAGCAGTATCAAAACGGTGTAACCGGATTTCAAAGATTTCTTGAAATCATTGACGAAAAACCCGAAAAAGAAAACGAAAACGCCACCGATATCGAGGATGTTAAGGGCGAAATTGAGTTTAAGAATGTTTCCTTCTCCTACATAAGCGCACCCGAAAAGGGCGTCCTTGACCATATCAATTTGAAGGTTAAAAAGGGCGAAAAGCTTGCGCTTGTAGGACACTCGGGAGGCGGAAAAACAACCATTTGCCACCTTATTCCCAACTTTTACCGCGTTGACGACGGCGAAGTTTTGTTCGACGGTAAAAATGTCAACGATATTACCTTTAAGTCGTTAAGACGAAATAT